>CALCJM010000132.1 GCA_937967505.1 uncultured Pirellulaceae bacterium
AGTTGTCGCGATTGAGCACCAGCGAGGCGGTCGAGGCCGCGAAGTTTTCTACAGCACCGAAGTTACGGCCCAAGCAACCATGATTCTGTTGTGGTTCTCATGGCGATGGCCGATTGAAGTCACTTTTCTTGATAGCAAGCAGCATTTAGGATTGGGCGAAGCAGAGAACCGAAAAACGAAAGCGGTTCGTCGCACCGTTCCAACAGGGCTGCTGATGTATTCGCTGATTGTTTTGTGGCACGAGTGCATTCGCCAGAAACCGGCTCCTTCGCTCCGCAAATGGCGTGGGAAGGAGCACGCTTCTTTCGCCGAGATGGTGGCCGCATTGAGAACCGACTCTTTAGCCGATTTCCGGAGAAAACATTTATCAACCCCCGGGATTCCAAGGGCGGTTCATAAAATACTCAAGCCACTGGAATACCTCATCGCACTCGCTGCATAACTGCGAAAGACGAAATAAGGCGTTGTCTCGATAACGGAAGCATTTCAGCATTGATCAAGCAGCTATTTTCGTGGTCGCCATCCCAGTAAGGAGCACTGACCACCAAGTTAACGACAACCACCGTGTCGGAGGCAGAGCATCGTTCAAGTGTGAAGCATTCCCCTTCGCGATTTGAGTTAAGAGCGGCGATTACCAATGTGAATTCCAAGCGGGATAACGTCAGGGATCACCGGGCACGAACGAAAAACTAACCACTTCACACCCGCCCGAATGAGTGCTCCGTGTGCATCCCATTGTTATCCGACGATTGAGGGCAGCGTTGCTTGCCATTACATTTTACCGCGAATCACGCACTTTACGGCAAATTAAATAGATGCCTAACGATTTGTGCTCTTTTTGTATCTGTTCATGTAGACCAACGAATTGATTGCCAGAAAGACCAACATGCCACCGATAGTTGCGGGGTGCACCACAAATTTGGGTAATTTCTCCACGGGCAACCAAGCAAGTGCGAACCAACCCAACCCCAGAAAGATTTGCAGATAGATTCCATAGGAAATGTATTTTAGCGATCGTTCTCCCGCTACCGAATTGTTCTGTTCAGAAGGCATATTCATTTGGGCCAATAGTTAAATATTTGTTTGAGTGTAGTGAACGGTACATTCTAGCAGGTTTGGTTAACAAGTCGTTTGCCATCTCGAATCTGGTTGCTCGAGTCGGATAACGGCGGCGATCACCGGGCCGCGGCAATCGGCATTGATTTCAGAAACCGCGCGGCCCGCGGCTCCGTGTGAATCGCTTTGTTATCCCAGATATGGTGAAATTGCGAGTCCAACCGTCGCCACGATGAATAGCAATCCCGTTATTACTGCGGACGCCTTTGCGGCAAAATCTAGATTTCCGAGTGAGCTTAAGTAGCCCCAAAGTACGCCGACCAAGCCGAGAAGACCAAACGCTGCGATTATAAAGGGCAACAGCGATGGGCCACATCGCCGCGACAAAGAAGTGCTCTTGCACTCCTTGCCAAGACGAGGCGAACAGGCCGCGGTATCCATGTTCTCCAAACACGAAAATCACAAGCCAAATTGTTGCGGCAACACCGACTAGGCCGCCAATGATTTTAGCATCTTCATTCCCTACGTCGAACATCTTCAAAACGCCGAAAAACACCACTGCTGTCCATAACGCAGCAAAGAGGCCGATCAGCAGAGACGCGGCGATAAAAAGAATGGTGTGCAACATTTCGTGTATCCGAACGATCTACCCATTGGGTCTTTGGGATAACGGCAGTGATCACCGAGCCGGAACGATTGGTCATCCATTTCAAAAGCACGCGCAAGTCCGGCTTCGCGTGTATCACATTGTTATCCGGCGCATTCTGCATTGGCCGAAACCGGAACACCGCGAGTGCGATCAACGCAGGGATTTGTCTCAACTCTTTGCCAGACGCCGGCGGTTTCGGCCTGCGATCATGAGAATCACGGGAACACCAAATGCGAACAGCGCCCCCGAAGCAAAGCCGTATGTCAGTCCTGCGTACCAGTTCGTCGAGATTGTCATAAAAAGACACATGGCACAACCAAACGCAATTCCTGCCCCAAGAAAAAGCCGAACCAATTGTAAGTAGAGTTTCATTGCAAACCTCAAATTTCCAGACGACATGTATTAATGATCATTGTCCGCAAATCTTCGCGGTTTATCAAGCAAATTCTGGCCAAGCCCGAAGCCGGATAACGTCAACGTTCACCGGGCCGCGGCGAAAGACATGCAAGCAGAAAAAGCCGCGCGGCCCGCGGCTCCGTGTGCAACGTATTGTTATCCGCCGTTGCATTGCGGAAAACGTACCATTGAAGTTACGGCTCGCCAACGCTTGCGATGTCCGCGCACTTCGTAACGTTCGATAGCATTGTCCATTACCAGCACGTGTAAATCAAGTCGATTCTGCGCGAGCATGTCGGCGCGCTGTGTTTTTTGAAGTGGCAAAACGGTCTGCCTCACGCAAAGCCGCGAGGTTGTTGTCCGCATTTCAATCTTGCATCATCTAAAACGAAATGCGGACGACTACCGAAGTGGCGGAGCGTATTCAACCAAGGCCTTGGAGGAAGCGACGTTCTCCCGCCACATGAAAACACTATCCAATCTAAAGTCATGTGGCGGGAGTACGTCGCGCCCGGACGTTAACTCAGAGTGAAATTCTCCAATACCAATTCGCCGGTTCTGTTTTGGTTTTGAATCGCGTTTGTGCGGTTTCCAATCGGTGCGACTTAAACCACGCTTGCGAATAATTGGTGGCGATTGAAGTCAGCCATCGAAACTGGGCTGAAATACTGGTGCTGCGTTCAAATAAACGAGCATGTCGATGATCGCACGCGCCGGTGGTGTTTCATTGACTGAGGCGGATAACGTCAGCGTTCACCGGGCCGCGGCGAAAGTCATGCAAGCAGAAAAAGCCGCGCGGCCCGCGGCTCCGTGTGCAACGTATTGTTATCACGCGTCAGTTCGACGATGAGGCACTATTAGATTGAAAAGAGTAACTGCTATCCATCCCGAACTCACTGACACCAATGAAGCAATAGGGCATAATATCATACACAATACAACAGGGCCAAATACCAAAGCAAAACTATCGTCGATATTCGAGAAAGATTTGTCATGAAAGAGACATCCCCACAAAGCGAGCACCCAAAGCACAAAGACGAGGCAAGCAATGAGCGATGCTCCAATTTGCGCAGCGACTTTTAACGGGTGTGAATTACGAAACTGCAGGGACGCGTAAGCCCCAAGCAGCACGGCGGAAGCAAATACATGCACTTTGAGTTCTTCCCCATCGTTGGCGCTGAAGCTCCACACGACCGCTGAAAAAAAAGTTGCAAGTAAAAACAGCGATGATGTGCGGAACTGCATACAATTTATGATTCGAATTATTAACGCCGAGTTAAGCTAATCCACGTTCTGTAAAACAAAACTACCCGTCGTTACTAGGTTGTCGGGCCGTGCATTCATCCTCTGTCGTGGTGAGACGCAAGCGTGATAACGATTTACTTATCGGCGGAAGCTGACCGGGAAAGTCCGGAAATCACGACTTATCACCTGAAAGCGCCAATTGTTGACAAGAATTATCGCCGTGTCAAGAAAGTTCATTTTCGGAAGAATGGGGGTTTTGGGTGGTGCGCGGTGAGTTGGTCATCAGTTGAGGCGGTGTGTGATATTGCCAGATCTGAGGTGTACTGCGTCTGCCTGATATCTCTCGTACGACACATTGTGGCTGCAATTTCCGGAGGTTTTTCATTGGCCCCTCCGGTAGCCATCCACCCTAAAAAACGGTTGAAGTGCTGCTTGCTTGGTGGGGCAAAAGTTTGCTTCGCAAGATCCAGATGCGCTCTGCGATCACTTTGGATCATCGCCACAATTGATCGTCGTTGAAGGGGTGGATTGGGGCGTCGAATTGAGGCGCTGGCATCCCCTGCAGAAATAGCCCGGCCAATTGCAGGTCATCTTGTGTGGTGATTTTGATGTTCAAACGCGAGCCGGGGACCATTGCAACAGGCAGCCCTTGCTGTTCGGCCAGTTGTGCCTCGTCGGTTGGCTGCGCCTGGTTGGTCGGTTGAAGTGCGCCCCGTTTGTCGGGTTTGTCTCGTTGGGCAAACATTTGCGTTAGCAACGCGCGCTCAAAAACTTGCGGGGTCTGCGACAGGTAAAGGTTGCTGCGATCGACGGTTTGGTCCACAAACTGGCCGTCGGTCGAGCGTTTGAGCGTACTGTGGACCGGGACGGTTGGAACCGCAATCTTGTGCTCCCGTGCCGCTGTGAATACCGCATCGACCATGGCGTCATGAATGCAGGGGCGCGCTGCATCGTGAATCGCCACAAATTCTATCTCAGGCCGCACTTGGCCCAGCGCATTGCCCACAGAATCCGAGCGCTCGGCACCGCCGATGACCACATCGATTCCGTGGATGGCGATGTTGGCACCGAATTTCATCCTGAATTCGTCCTGGTCCTCCCGGGCAATGACCACAATCAACTGCTTGACTTCGGTGCGTTTTAAAAACAGTTCCGCCGAGTGTAGCCAGACGGCTTTACCGGCCAGAGGTGCGAAGGGTTTCTTGGTGTTGGCAGTGCTGAAGCGACTGCTTTTCCCGGCAGCGGCAAGGATCACGCAAAAGTTGGGCATAGCGAAACGCGCTTGGTAAAGCGCTTCATTGAGCGAGCGGAGGCAGAGAGCAACTAGCGTTCTTCGCCCAATTGTAGCGTGATGCGAATCATTTGTCCTCCGCGCAGCACATCCAGTTCGACGCGGTCGCCCGGGTTTTTTTCTTCGACCACAATTTGAAGATCATCCAAGCCGCTGACGGGATTGCCGTCGATGCTGGTGATGATGTCTGCCGATTCCTTGATCCATTTAGGCACCACGACGCGCTGGTTGCCGAGTGCGATCACTTGCCGTTCGGCCCTCAGGCCTTGCAACCCGGCCTGGTCCGCTGGCCCACCGGGGACGACTTTGGCAACGCCAATCCCGCGATCGGACTTCCAGAAATAATCCACTCCCAGCCACGGGCTGCGGAATTTCCCGAATTGAATCAGTTGCGGCACTACCCGCTTGATCGTGCGGGCGGGGACCGCGAACCCGACCCCCGAGTTACCTCCATTGAGTGTCGCGATCGCGGTGTTCATCCCCACCAGCGTCCCACCGCTGTCCAGCAGCGGTCCGCCCGAGTTACCCTGATTGAGTGCGGCGTCGATCTGGATGACATTGCGAATTTGCTGTCCGCTTTTAGAGTCCAGCGAACGGTTCAGGCTGGAAATGATGCCGACGGTCATCGTGCGGTTGAGTCCAAAGGGGTTTCCGATCGCAAAAATCTTTTGCCCGACGCGCAGTGAATCTGATTCGCCAAGGCTGACCGGCGACAACCGATCCGGATCGATATTGACTTTCAGCACGGCGATATCATTGCGGGGATCGACGCCGATGACTTCGGCCGGATAGGATTCGGCTTCGCCCAGTGTGACGTTGACGATGTCGCTGTCCTGAACAACATGGTAGTTGGTGACAATGTGTCCGGCTTTATCGAGGACCCATCCTGATCCTGATCCTTCTTTTTCCTGCGCGCCCAACCAACGTACGTTGACGATGGTTTTGGTATCGATATTGACGACACTTTTCTGGCATTTTTCATAGACGCCGATATTGGTTTGTTCGTCGGTACTGAAACGACGCATCGCCGGGCCGTTAGCGTTTTCAACGGGCAACGGTGCGCGCCCCATGTTGCCGGCGCGTACTGGTGGGTCTTCGAATCTGGGCGACTGGGGACGCAAAGTTTGTTGGGCGGTGGCCGGTTGTTCCAACCATTGTTGGGACAGTGCGATCACAAACGCCCCGCCCATCACTCCGGCCAGGAAACAGATCAATACATTGAACTTCATGCGTGTTACTCTTGGTTTGACGATACAAGGAAGCGTGTCTTCAGGAGGCAGTACGCAGACCGGATTCCCGGGGTTCACACCGGTCACTGGATGCCCATTGGTGACGCGCCAATCAACTTACCACTTCCCTAAACTATTTCAGATCGCAGCCTGAAGGTAAAGGACCACAATTCGGGATTGGACAATTTTCGTTGCCACCGGTACAGCCCGCAAATTCACAGTTGACCCGCGCGATTTTCCCAGTCGCCAACGTTTATGGAAAAGGATCGTTTCCCCTCAGGTCGATGAACCGATTATCAAAGACTTCCGGCCTCGGTGCACCTTCAGCCACCGGAGGCTCAACCACACAATCAGAAGTCGCTTACCCAACAATGCTCGCACGGACGCGATCGTTCCAATACTGGCGGAGTTTTCCATCATGTTACGGTCCTCGTATGGTCTTGTGTTGTTTTTATTTATGGCTGCCTCGGTCACCGTTGGGTTTGGGGGGGCTGCTGCGGTTGGTGTAACAGTGCCGGTCGGTGCGAAAGTTGTACTGGAGGTTTCTTTGATGTCATTGCGACAGCCCCGGACACCGATCGGCCAGTATTTTGATGACATGCAGCAATCGCTGAATCAGGAAGTTGAAGCGACGTGCGCAACATGGAGGCAGCTGTCGGGCATTGCAGATCGGGAGATCGACAGTGTGCTGAATAAGTGCCGCATGGGAATGTTTGGTTCATCCGGAACGCGATTGGTGTGCGGCGTGGATCTGATCGTACAGCTACAGCGTGCGGGGCTATCGCGCGTGGGTGGGCGCATGTTTGGGCCAGTGAAGAATTGGAGATTTCCCGCCGGGAATTTTGAGTTTCAGCGTCAACCGTTGATGGTAAAGGGCGAACGGAAACGTCGTCAGTTCGGTGATCTAAAAACGGCCGTGTCGCTGTTGGCACCGTTTGCCGACGCCGTCGGGGGCAAACTGGACGCGGCACGTGAAGTCTGCATTCGGCAGCAACATCGACTGGCCACGCTTACAAAAAGGAAAGCAACCGAGATTGGGTTGGCCGTCGCGCGTCCTGTGTGGCCCATTTTTCGGATCGCCGGTGGTGGTGTACAGCATTTGTTAACCGCCATGAGAAAAACAAGCGGCCCGGTCACTGGCCCCATTCACACTGCCATTCACACTCTCATTCGCACTGCGCGGGCGGAACTCAATGAGAGTCGTCTTGATGTTTATTGGAAGTGTTATAGTGCTTGCGACCGTTGGCAGGTGTTGCTGGTCGCTCCTGCGCCGTCAGCCCGGGAACATGCTGGTGACAGGTCAGATGGCCGGACGGCAGGAGCTGATTCTTTCGGCGGCGCGCTGGCGGTGTTTGGAGGCTACTGGGACCACCTGTCTCGTTCCGCTGGAGCAAAATTGAACTGGTTGACATCAAATGTGCGACAGTGGGTAGAAGCGTGTTTGGAATCGTTGGGGCCGCAGTTTTTAATTGCTGAACCGCACGCTTAGGGATTTAAACGGTTTTTTGGATTGTTTGGGTGGTCGTCGCCGGCACCGCCAGCGCGAGGCATTTGCGGGGGGCGATCTCACAGTGCCAGCCGATTCTGTCTCGCCTTTTGCTAAACTTTCGCTTGTTGCTACCGTTTGCCTAAAGAGATTGAATGCCCTTTGCGCTGGTAAAGAGCAGTATTGGCGGCGGATTTGCTGGCAAGAGTGGCGTCTGGTCCCCGATACCATCAAGAATCGGTGAGAGATCCGTTGGTGGGCTGTTGGATTGGTGCATTTGCCGGGCCTTACCTGGCACAGAGATTGCCGAAGTGGAGATTGGATTTTCAGTATTCGGAGGCTCGTCCGTGGCTAATCTTGCCTTTGATTGCCGAAACTTAGGGATATACCGACTTTAAAAGTCAGGTAAGCAAGTAAAATTGGTGAAATTCTGTGGCGGTTGGCCGTCAAGGAAAATAAACTATCTACGCCGGGATCATCGACATCCCTTCATAATAAACGTGTTGGAGTTAGATATGACTACACGCAGCTCATTGAGAGTCGCGATTTGCTTGGCTTTGGGATTTCTGACCTGCGGGTCGGCATCGGTGACGATGGCCCAGACAAATTCTGAGACGCAACGACCGCACATGTCCACATTTGATAATGCGGAAGGCGAGACGTGTTTTTCGTTGAGCCTTGGTAAAGTCACTGCGGAAGCCGAGAACTCTTCGGACGTGATGATTTTTGTCGATACGTCTGCCAGTCAGACGGGTCAGTACAAGGAGCAGTCGCTTGAGCTGGTGAAGGGGATTCTGGAAAACCTGAATTCTGAAGACACTGTGCAGTTATTCGCGATTGATCTGGACCCGGTGCCCTTGCACGAGGGGTTTGCCTCGCCCGGTTCCAGTGAAGTTCAGATGGCTGTCGAAGCCCTGCGTGATCGTGTGGCACTGGGTTCCACCAACATGAAATCGATGCTGTCCAAGGCATCGACCAGTTTTACGTCGATGAAAAATCGTAACCGTAGTGTGGTGTATGTCGGCGACGGGCTTAGCCGCGCGGGATTGCTGCACAGTAAAGCGTTCACTGCTGCGGTGAAAAGATTGGTCAAGAAACAGATCACGGTTTCCAGTTTTGCGATTGGCCCGGATTCCAATGTGGAACTTCTGTCGGCGTTGGCCAACCACACCGGCGGAAACATACAGGTCTCCTCAGGTAAGAAGGATGATGAATCGATCTCTGCCGCCGCCGCTCGGCTGTCGGCAACGGTTCATGGTACTGTGTTCTGGCCCAAAACCGCAGCGCTACCTGAATCCATCGTGGAGGTTTATCCGCGGATTTGCCCACCGCTGCGATCGGATCGTGATAGTGTTGTGTTTGGTACGATTTCCAACCGCGATGCGGTTGAACTGGAGATGGGCGGTGTGGTCAACGGCATCAACAGAGACATCGTCTTCCGTGTGGTGCCTGCCGCCAATCATAGTGATTTTGCATTTCTCCCGACGTTGCTGAAGGATTCCCGCAAAAACGGTGGACTGGAATTGCCTACGGTGGGTTCGGCCGGCCTGCGCGACTACGTTCGCAATCTGAATAAAACATCCAGCGTGATGGCGTCCTTGGGAGCGCGCGAACTGGAGACCGGTGATGTCAAAACTGCCGCACAGTTCGCAAAAGCCGCGCTGCTGCGTAATCCCCAGGACAAGGGGGCATTGAATTTGGCGATGGCCACCAGTTACCCGGTCCAGGACGATGACATTTTTGGTGATGCCGAAGCAGGCGCAGTTGCCGAGAACCCCTTTGGTGTTGAAGAGGAAATGGCGGAGGATTCGGTTTCTCCGAAGGAGAATGGTCCACCTGCCGATGACGACGTTTTTGGTACTGAGCCAGCCGGTGACGAGCCCGCTGTTGTGGAAGTTCCGCTAACCGATGAATCCGAACAACCGATGGCCGCTGATGTGTTAGTCGATGCAGGCGACCAAGACCCTGTTGTTGAAGCACCTCAGCCTGATGAATCTGATGAACTGAATTTCAACGATGCCAACGGTAATGATCTCGCCGCTCCATTAACAATGGGCAGTCCCGTTGCTGCCGGACCTGTTTCCGGGGAGATGAACTCGAGAATCGACCAGTTGCTGGCGGAAGCCGGCAAGGCCAGCAAAGAGGCCTTGGATAATCAGAAGAACCTGCAGGCGGTTGTCAACCAGAAGATCAGCAAACAGGTGCGTTACGAGATTCAGAGAGCGCAGTCCGAGATTGGTTCGAACCCCAGTGAGGCGATCAATCGCCTGAAGAATATGATTGAGGTAGTCGATCAGACTCCGGAACTGGCCGAATCAACGTTGGTTGATTTGCGTTATTCGCTGGAATCTGCTCTCGATTCGGCTCGCCAGAGGAAGCTGGAATTCGAGGCCAGAGAAAACGAACAGGCCCGTAACCGTGCGACTGCGGCGTCAATGGAACTGGCGTCTGATGCTTATCAGCGGAATGAAGATAAAAAAGCGCGATTCATTAACCAGTTTGATTCGCTGATGAAAGAAGGTAACTACACATTTGCGGCCGGGGTTGCCGATAGCGTCTTCGCTTTGGCCCCTGATTCGCCGGAGGCGGCACTGACCGGCGAGCGTAGTCGTGCCCAGATTAACTACCAGCGTTCGGAAGAGTTCACGAGGCTGCGTGAACAGGCGTTCATGACTTCCGCTCATTCGCTCGATCGGGCGATGTCCGGATTTATCGATGATCGTCTGATTACTTTCCCGGATGCCGAGGAGTGGTTGGAGAAGAAAAAGGCACGGGCCAAATTTGCCAACGCTCGTCTGACCGGTAGTGCACGCGACGAGGATATCTTGGACGCGTTGGAAACGCCGACCAATCTCGAATACGAGGAAACCCAGTTCTCTGATGTGAAAGCCGAACTGGAAGAGAAATTCAGGATCAACATCGTGCTTGATCCAACTGCGATCGATGATTCGCTGACCGAAGAGGAACTGGTGACTGTTCGAATTCGTGGCGTTCGCCTGAAGAACGCGCTGCGATTGATGCTCAAGCCTTTCAATGCGACTTACATTGTTCGCGATGAAGTGCTGCGAATCATCTCGATTGACAACATCAACGACCCTGAAAACCTTGTCACAGACGTTTACAATGTCGGCGACCTTGTGGCACCACGGTTCAATGCCGGCGGCGGGTTCGGCGGTGGTGGTGGAATCGGCGGTGGTGGTGGAATCGGCGGTGGCGGTGGAATCGGCGGTGGTGGTGGACGCGGTGGCGGTGGTGCTGGTGGCGGTGGAGGGGTGTTCTGTATTCAGGACGCACCGGTCGCAACGGTGCCTGTGATGCATAAGGCGTCCACCAAATCTGCACGGTCGGCGCGGGCGATTGAGCTGAACCATGGCGGCAATGCCGAACAAGCATGGACCGAGTACTTTTCGAAAGTTCATCCTGCAGCGGCCGACGTGAGAGCAACCGTCCGAAAGCGGTTAAAAGAGAAACGCTATGATGAAATCGTGGCAATGATCTATGGTGCGATTCGTAATGACGAAGTTCAGCCGTGGATGTTTGAGGCACTGGGCCTGTCGATGAAACTGGCCGGTAAAAGCCAGCATGAGATGGAACGGGCGTTTATGTCGGCGGTTGATTTCTCGTCAAATGCCGAATCCGCGATGGAGGCAGCAAAATACATGCTCAATGCCGGCATGGAAAAACGCGCACTGACTGTACTGATGGATGTTTCTGTTGCCGATGTCGCTTCGGTTGAGCCCTATCGCATGGGCTTGGATGCGGCAGAGCGTGTCAATGACATGGAGGCGCGGCAGTGGGCTGTTCTGGGAGTTCTGTCGCAAGACTGGCCCAAGGGCAAGTATCTGGTGAAGCGTGCAAGCTATCTGGCAAAGACCATTCAGCAGTCGCTGCAGGCCAGCGGCGACAAAGACGCTTTGGACGAATTCAACGAGCAGCTTGCCGCCGCAAAGCAGCGCGATTGCATTGTTGAAATCAGCTATACCGGTGACGCTGACGTTGATTTGTCTGTCAGGGAGCCAGGCGGAACGGTCTGTTCAAGGCTGATTCGACGAACCACCGCCGGTGGTGTTCATGAAGGAGACAACGCGTCTACAGGGCCTAACCAGTCCGGCATGGTGACCGAGCGATATGTGTTGGCAAAAGGGTTTGCCGGTGACTATCAGGTGATCGTCCGCAAACAAACGGGCAGGGTCACTTCCGGAAAAGTCAACGTCGATGTCAGGCACAATGTCAATACTCCCTATGAGACTCGTCAGTCTGAACTGGTAGAAATCGGCGACAAGGGAGCCCTGGTGAACTTCAAGCTTGCCAAAGGAAGGCGTGTTGATTCGTTGGAGGAGCACACTCTTAAAACTATCGTGGAACGTCAAATGGTATCCAAGCGGCAAGTGCTGGCCCAGCAGCTGGCCAGAAGCTACAGTTCTTCTGCCGCCAGCGATTACTACGGTGGTCTGATTCAGTCGGCCGAAGCGGGCAACCCGTTTGCCGTTGATCAGCTGGTCAACGATCCGGGGTTGAACGCCGGCGTCGTTGGTTATCAGCCCAACATTCAGTTTTTCGATCTTTCAACGTCACTGAATGTGCAGCACGCAACCACTTCTGACCGCCTGTACGTGATGGTCAGCCTGTCTCCGCTTGTGACAGATCTGCAATCGATCTCAAACTTCAACTCCTTGGGTAACGCTGATACTGCTGGCGGTGGTGTTGGTGGTATCGGTGCTGGAGGCGCCGGCGGTGGTGCGGGTGGACTTGGTGGACCATAGTCCGCTGCTGGATGATCGGGCCATGGCCGGACTTCCAATGCATCTTTCATGCGGGTCATTTCCAATCGTGAAAAAGCCCTCTGGACAGTGGTCTGGAGGGCTTTTTGTTTGTCTGTTCAGTATCACTATTGGGGCTTGGCGGGGACAGCAGTGTTTACCGTTTGCTTGAGTGTCAACCACACGATCCAGCCGATCAAGGACACAAACAAGATGCACAACCGGTAGCCCAGGGCAACCAGGATGCCGCCCGGGTTGCCGAAGCACGAGTAAAGATAGGCCAATGCGGCCTCCATACCGCCGATACCGCCAGGCAACGGTAGCGAATTGGCCACCATTGCAATTGGCGCGATTACAAAATGGTCACCAATCTTCGGCACTTCTGGCGCGATCGCCAACGCTACCAGATAAATTGTGATACCAAACAACATATTGGTGCACAGGCTCAGCAGCATCGCGATCGGCACCACCGGTTTCTTTTTGCTGTATAGTGCCGCAGCATCCATCACGCTCTCAAAAGCGCTACCGATCTTCGGCAATCCAACCAGCAGTTGGAACAGGCGGGTTTGCTTCAGGCCCGGGAAATAGAGCATCACTAGCAGTGCGATGACTCCGGCGGTCGATGCGAAACCGGCAAACGTGCACGCAAACTCGATTGCATGCTTGTCCGCCGAGGGTTCTCCGGGGATGCCGTTAATTAGAAAGGCTGTGGCGGCGAAACCGCACATCACGATCAGGCCAATCACACGATCAATAAAAACGCTCAAGATGGCTTGTGGCGTTCTTCCGGGGGAGTGCCGGGCAGCGTAGAAGGCGCGCAGCGAATCGCCCCCTACGACGCCAAATGCCACCACATTGAAGAACGATCCAATAAACCCCAGCTTGATCGCCTCGCTGATTTTCAGCTTCAGATCAATCGCGTTGGCCAACAGATACCAGCGGATGTAGCTGAGCGTGAAGGCGAGGGTCATGGTAAACAGACCAACAGCCCACCAGTAGTAACGTTTCTTCGAATCGAAGAACTGAAGCAGTTCGTCCTGCCGCGACACAACCAGCATCGAAATAATGGCGATCGAAACCAGCCACTTGGCAATCAGAATTAGTTTCTTTCGTGATGATTTCCTGGAGGGAGGTTCGGCGGTCATCGGTTCGGCTGTGAGCAGGGAAAGTGATAAAGTGGGGGAGGGCGGTGGTTTGCTGGAGTGCGCGGTTGTCCAATGGCCCGCAGCATATTGTAAATGGGAGGCGGCTGGCTACCGCAGTTCGACCGTCAATGATGTCGATTTTGCATGGACAACAATCGTTAGAACCGGCATCTGCAGTCCTTTTTTCCTGCTTGACCTATTCAAAAATCGCTACGCTGGCGGTGAATCCGTGCAGGAATATCTGATCGCCGACTGCGCCAATCTCGCCGGCGGCGAAGAATCCCGCACAGGCCAATTCTCCCAGCACCCGGTTCACCATCAGTGCGTCGTGATGGGGATCAGGAAACAGCCATGTCCCGCGTCCGTTGCAGCTGAAGATCAACGCTCCTTGGGCGTCGGCGCGACCGGCATCGGCCATTTCCTGCCGGGTTTTTTTTAGCATCGACTCCAGCTCGGCAGATGCAGACAGGGCGTCACGGATATGGAACTGCACCGTTTTTCCCATCCTGATGTAGTCACTCACAGAGAAAATTTTCTCCTGTTCGTCGATGCCAATCACATTGCGAATCAAAAAATCACCGTATTCAAAGTGGTCTTTCAGTTCTGTCATGGCAATCCCCAGATGCAAACCACGCTCAACCTGCGCCTTGTCCTGCGTGGGGAGTTTGTCATACGTGGCCTTCAACACTTCAAAGGCAGGTTTCCCCCCCAGTGACCGGATCATATTGCGTTCTGAGGATGTCACGATATGGGGTGTGCCGATCGGTCGGCACCCCTGGGAGACGACTGAATCAATTGCGACGCCACTGATCATGACCGCGATGGCCCCTTCGGTGTATGTCTGGTTGTCCAACAGTAACCGGGCCTCTCCGGGACGGGACGCGCCGTCTGCGATACCGCCAAATGCTTGAATGCCCGGGTGATCTTCGCCAATCCGCAGCAGCAGTGCGTCGATCGGAAATGAGAAAGGCTCCGACAGGAAAAAAAGCGTTGGATTTTCGTCCCACATTGCCTCCGACCGATCGGGCCAGCCCGCGAAGAACTGTTCTCGTGTGTGTGTGCTGAATGTCAAGTGGAACGGGAGTACATTGGCGTGTTCGAAAGAGGCGGCCCACAGGCTGACACCGGATTGTCTCTCCAGTTCTTGCGCCCCTGCGATCAGCGAAACGCAGCTGATGCCCACCACATTTTTGCAACCGGTTAAATCGGCAATTTTGGGCATGGCCAGATCGAATTCTGCTCCGGCGTACCCCGCGGCAAACGCGAAAATCAAATCGGCATTCTTTCCTCCCAACGCTTCGTTCAGCATCAGTGATGCTTCGGTAACCGCCGAAATCGGATCCGAAGACATGCGATGAATGTTGGCGTACTGGTTGGGCATCGGGGTGGACCTTTTTATGTTGTCGCCAGGGCGTTACAATTTGGTCCTAATTCTTACAAGTGTCGCGTCGGATGGGAATGGCGCCGCTTGTTTTCGATTAAACCAGAGGGAAATCGCATGAGCGACGTACAAACAGGATTTGAGCCGCCGGTCGGCAACGTGCCACCAGCGAAAAAGGGAAACAAGCTCTGGGTTTTTGGTGGCGTGGGCTGCCTGCTGGCGTCGCTGCTTTGCGCGGGTGCCATTGCGTACAGCGTGTACGCATTCTCCGGCGTGATCGCGGCAGCGTTTGCCGAAATCACTTCGGCAAATGATGCCATTCAGAATTCTCCCCAAGTTCAAGCCGAATTGGGATCACCGCTTAACCTCGAACAAGGCCAACCTGCGCAGAGCGGACAGGCCATGATCGTTGATGGCACGGTCAGTGGTCCCGACGGATCGGGCACCTATCGCATCCGGCTTTCGACGGACGGGACTACTTTCACCACTGATTCGATTACCGTCGAGGCCAATGGAAAAACGATTGTCGTCGGCGATGAAATTGGCGAACTCGAAAGCGCCCTTGACGGTATAGAGGACATTGAAATCGGGATCGAACCCTGACCACGAATACAATAACAGAACATTCCAACATCAATTTTAAACACACATTTTTTCACAGGAGACCAAACTATGGCTGGAATTACACTTAAAGGCAACGCTTGCAACACCAGTGGCGATCTACCGGCGGTCGGATCTGCCGCACCCGCTTTTACGCTCGTAGGAGGTGATTTGGGCGAAGTTACGCTTGATTCATTTGCCGGTAAAAAAGTGATTCTGAACGTGGTACCCAGTTTTGATACTCCCGTTTGTGCCATCAGTGTCCAGACGTTTAATTCGAAAGTTGGCGATCTTGGCGACGCGGTAGTTCTGAACGTTTCCAAAGACTTGCCATTTGCTCAAAAGCGTTTTTGCGAATCCAATAATGTCGAACATGTCACTAACGCTTCGGCATTCCGCTGTAGTGGGTTTGGCGACGGTTACGGGGTCACAATCGTAGACGGTCCGCTCAAGGGACTGTTGGCGCGAGCGATTGTTGTGATCGATTCCGATGGCAAGGTCGCCTACACCGAACTGGTCCCCGAAATTGCCCAGGAGCCCGCCTACGACGCGGCAGTGGCTGCCGCCAAAGCGTAGTTGCGAACGCTTCGTCGTCGTGTTTGCTAGGTCATGGCTTTCGTTGCTGGCGAAAGAATCGTCGTTGCGAAGCATCGTTGAAGGTGTAACCTACAGCGTTATTTACTCATGTCATTGATTCGCCATTTTACCACTCGATCGCAATTCCGGACCGCCGTCCGGTTTCGTTGGGTGGTGATGGCCAGTCTTTTGTTTGCGATTCTTGCTGCGTATTGGACGTACTTCGACATCGCCACGCTGCAACTGATGCGCCCCGACGTGCTGCGAGGAGACATTCGCCGCATGCTTAAACTGTCCGAGTTTTTTGCACATGGCATGAGCGTCGTGGTGGTGATGTGGGCCACGTGGGTCATGACACCCCAGTATCGCCGTCATCTGGTGCGTTTGGTGATGTGCGTGGTCTGGCCGCCGTTGGTGGTGCATGGTATCAAAACCTTCGTGGTGCGTTTGCGCCCCACCAGTTACCTGGACCAACAGCTGGTTCCCCACTACCCGACATCCATCCTCGAAACGTGGCAGGGATTCGTCTTTGGCGGTCAGTGGAACGTGGTTTATCAAAGCCAATCGTTCCCATCGGCCCATGCGGCCATGGTTTGGGGGTTTGCGATTGCGATGTGCTGGTTGTTTCCCAAGGGGAAATATCTGTTTATCTGTTTGGCCTGTTTGTCTTCGTTTCAGCGCATCGTCTTTCAAGCCCACTGGCCCAGCGACGTTTTTGCCGCGATCGCCGTCGCGATTCTGATCGCCGGGGGGCTGGTGCAGAATTGGGGGTTGGGCTATCTGTTGGGGAAATTTGAGGGCGGCGAGACAAAATAAGCACGACGGTTCCGCTGTTACCGAACCGAAAACGTTATTGTCTTACGTCAACGGGAAAAATAGCACACGCTCGCCTGCCGCCCATGGTTGAGCGCGTGGCGGCATTTGAATCAGACCTTCTGCTTGCCCCAGCGAAAACAAATCCGATGAACCGTTCCACGGCAGCGGTTCGACAGCTCCCGGCAGAGCACCGGAGGTTCGTACCCGTCTTCCCGGCCAATAGGTTGGGCGGTCACCGCGCGTTTGATGGGGGGTCGATAACACCGCCGGCAGGCTAAGCGGTGCCGCCGGAATCTGCCCTGACAGCAGCCGCAATGCCGTCGAAACGAATAACTGCACTCCAATTAGACTGCTGACAGGATTCCCGGGCAATCCAAACACCAGGCAGGGCCTGCCGCCGTCCCTTTGTCGCACACCAAAAAAAATCGGTTTACCGGGCTTGATTTTTACTTTGTGGAATACCTGCACGACGTTTAGTGATTCCAAAATTCCCGGCACCAGATCCAGCGTACCTGCCGACACGCCGCCCGAAAGCAGCAACACGTCCTGATCCAAACCGACCTTAATCCGTGCGGTCAGATCCGCCGGATCGTCGGCTCCGATCCCAAGATCTGTCACATGCGTTCCCAAGTTTTGACAAATGGCACCCACCATCGGCCCGTTGCTGTTGCGGATTTGTGAATCGGCTGGTTGGCAACTGCAATCGACCAGTTCGTCACCGGTGGGCAAAACGGCAACCGTCGGTTGTCGTCGGACCTCCACCCAACTTGCTCCCACTTCAGCCAATAATCCAATATCCACTGCGCGAATTCGGTGGCCGATGGGAAAAATAGCCTGCCCTCGGGCAAAATTTTGGCCATGCTCCATCATGTGTTTGCCGGAGAGAAATTTCTCTAGTGGCCCGTCCCACGTCAAAGTGACTTCATCGGGAGTGGGAGCGCTGTACCCGATGCTGGACAGTTCCACCATCACCACCGCATCGGCACCGTCAGGCATCGGTGCACCGGTCATGATGCGAGAGGTCGTCCCTGAAGTTACCGTATGCGACGGCATTGTTCCGGCGGCGATTGTCTCCAGCACACGAAACTGCGTGATACCGCTGCGAATATCGGCACTGTTGACTGCAAACCCATCCATCACGGATTTGTGATGCGGTGGCGAATCGACATCGGCGACAATCTCGGTCGCCAGCACGCGTCCGACGGAATCCTGAACTGCAACTTTGGTGCTGTCCAGCGGTCCAATTTCGCGCACATGTTGTTCAATTAGCTCAAACGCTTCTTCGACGCTGATCATTGGTCGCTATATTTGGAGAAAATTATTCAGAAGTTCGGTCCCGCGCGTTGTCAGGAAACTTTCCGGATGGAACTGCAACCCGAAGGTTGGGCTGTTCTTGTGCTGGATTCCCATGATCTCGGTTTCTCCATCGGGTCCATCTGCCCAGGCCGTCATCTCAAATTCATCCGACAGCGTGTTCGGCTGGATCACCAATGAGTGGTAGCGCGTGGCGACCATCGGGTTGGGCAGTCCGGCGAAGATACCTGTTGAATTGTGGTGGATCTGGTCGGTTTTCCCGTGCATCAGACGCTTGGCACGAACAATCTTGCCCCCTGTCGCCTGTCCGATTGACTGATGTCCTAGGCAAACGCCCAGAATCGGCAGTTTCCCGTGGAAGTGCTGAACGCTTTGTACCGAAACACCGGCTGAATCAGGCGTGCACGGCCCTGGCGACACGATCAGTCTTTCCGGTGAAAGTTTGGTGATTTCTGCGAGGGTGATTTTGTCGTTGCGGACAACTTTTAAATCCAGCGCCGCGTCAATTTCGCCCAGCCGCTGGACCAGGTTGTAGGTAAACGAATCGTAGTTATCAATAATCAGAATCATGGGCGGGCCATTTGACCAAAAGCATCACTGTGCAGGCATAGAATTACTTGAACCGGCCCTTTTGCGGTACCGTCGTTGTCGCTATGGCTGAAAGTGTAGCCGATGTGATTGGAGATTGGACCGCCAACGGTGAATTTTCCCGGCTTTCCACGGTAACTTCGGGCTCCGTCGAGAACCTGCGCGGGGCCTTTTGCCCGGAATTGTCGTGTTGACTGGAGCAGCCAATCTTTCTATTTTCACAACCGATCCAGATTGACGATTGATCCATCCGCAAGGAGGCGGGGGCCAAATGAGTAACGTAAACGATACCAATACAAGTTCAAATCAACCTGTTTCCAGTGCTCCGTTGCTGGATGTTGGACGTGGCAACGCGCCGTTGAAGGACGAGATCATGGAATTGATTTCGGGAATCTATGATTCCGGCTGGTTCGTCGGCGGTCCGCACGTGGCTGAACTGGAGGCTTCGGTTGCCAAGGCCACCGGGGCGCAACATGCGGTTGGCTGTGCTTCAGGTAGCGATGCGTTGCTGGTGGCACTGATGATGTTGGGGATCGGGGATGGCGACCGCGTCATCTGTCCAAGCTTTACTTTTTTCGCGACGGCCTCGGCAATCACGCGGTTGGGGGCTGAACCGGTATTTGTCGATATCGACCCGGACACCTTCAATTTGGATGTTGCCAAGGTCGAACAGGCGATCACTCCCAAGACCAAGGCCATCATTCCTGTTCATTTGTTTGGCCAGTGTGCCGATATGGACGGCATTATGACACTGGCGGACAAATACAGCCTGAAGGTTGTCGAGGACTGTGCGCAGTCCATTGGTGCGTCGTACAACGGCAACGGCTGTGGCAGTATTGGTGATGTGGGTTGTTTTAGTTTCTACCCCACCAAAAATCTTGGCGGCATGGGCGATGGCGGCATGCTGACGACCAACGATCAGGAAACGGCCGATCGATTGCGTTTGTTCGCCAACCACGGTATGAAGCCGCGTTATTACCACCAGGTGATTGGCGTCAACAGCCGGCTGGACGCGATTCAGGCTGCGATTCTGAAGGTCAAAATGAAACACCTGGAGTCCTACGCATCGCGGCGCCGGCAAAACGCCGCAAACTACCTTCGATTGATGCAGGAAGCCGGCATCGACGCGGCCGTGTCAGCACCATCAGCCAATGCCGGCAACGCCCACGTTTGGAATCAGTTTACCATTCGTATCACCGGAGGACGGCGTGATGTCGTGCGCAGTCAGCTGGCGGACAGGAAGATTGGGTCAGAGATTTACTATCCGATTCCACTACACCAGCAATCGTGTTTTGCGTACTTGGGATACGGCAAGGGCAGTCTTCCGGAAACCGAACGTGCCGCCAGCGAAGTACTCAGCCTGCCAATTTTTCCGGAACTCACATTGGCCGAACAAGAGTACACGGTGGAAAATCTTGCAGCAATTCTGGCCGGTGCGAATCAGGCGAAGCGCGCCGCATAACCCGGTTGGGAATTCCCAAAGGTATCGGCGCAGTCAACGGTAGCGTGAACCATTCATAAAAAAGACCGCCCCTTTTCAGGGGCGGTTCGGACTGTTTTTTACAAACTACGATCTTGAGGGCAACCTAAGGATTAAAAGGTTTGTTCCCACTTCGTGTCTTGAAGTTATTTGGGATCCCCTGGACATTGAAGAATACGTATTTCTGACTCACGCCAGTGAGATTGTTATTGGTTATGGTGATGCCGGCAAAACCAGCTCCGGCGAATCCCGCGCCGGTGCCGGTGACGGTGTTTTTGTTGAAAGTTATCCTTCGTACGCCGTTGGCAAAACGGCGCGGATTACCGTAATCAGTGAAGGCTGCCATACCGATGCCTCCTGGCACGCCGGCTCCGCCATTGAGTTTGATCGTGTTGCCGGCAACGGTGATGCCGTTGGTGCGGTTCTCTAGGTGAATGCCACGACGGAAGGCGTTGCCATTCTTGGAAACCGTGAGGTTGTTGTCAAAAACATTGATGCCGTTGACACGGGCCAAGGCAATTCCGAAGGCGCGGATGCCGGTAATTGTGTTGCCCTTAATAAGCGAACGTCCTTGGCCTGAGACGTAGAAATCAGTCGTGCGACCATTGACCGAGGCCCGCAGAGGGCTGTCCTGAGAGGGGAAGCTTGGGTCGCCATTACCGGCGATGCTGTTTGATTTGTTACTTCCACCGTCGTTACCGGCATCGATAGTGATGCCAGCGCCAGTAGCATTATTGAAGGTATTGTTGACGATCTCAAACCGGCCTCCATCCAGAGCCCGGTTAACCTTGTTGTTGCCGGACATACGGACAACATCCCGGTTAAAGGCAATTCCGATTGGGACGTTATTGAAGGTGCACAAGCTAACATTCAGCCCGCGCGGGGGCTCGCCAACGTTCCGGATGCCGGCTGAACCATTGAAGAAAGCGCATCCTCGAATGCGTAGGTTTGCTGCTTCGGGAACAACCATCGCCCGGAATTTATTGCTGGCGACGGCGCGGAATTTAACCCCGAATATCCGGACGCCACTGGCTCTGACAACCAAGAGGCTAATTTGTTTCCCGGATTGCTCTATAATGGACTTACCTTTCCCGAGAATCGTAACATTTTTCGTGTTAATGATAACGGTGCGGTCCATCGTGATATTGCCAGTCAAGTTGACTGTGCCACCAACTCCAGCGCGCTTAATCGCGCTGTCGAGTCCGGCGGCTTTCGTATTGCCAACGTTAATGGTAGCCGCAGGCGTCGTGGAGGACATACAGAGAAAGGCAAAGCCAATGGCGGCAAAGCACAACCAATGGTTCAAGGGGAGTGAGCCGTAGGCCCGGAGGGTAGGGGAAAGTGATCTCATAGTGATTCCTAAAAATGGAAAGAGTTAAAAATCCGACCTCCGACTTCAGTTGGAGGTCGAAAAAAATGTTTATGCCGAAAATTAACGACTGAACCAACCTAATGAAGGGAGGGGAACGCGGTCAACCTTCTGGCAAAAGCCATTGCAAAATTTACTCGTTATTAGGGAATTCCCGCCTGTGACTAGACGAAAGAGCGAAAGTGTGTTTATGCTGCCTGCCGATTGGTGCATCCTGAAAGAAACTTGAATCCGCGTCTGTCCGGTCCGTTTGATTTATGTGCACATCGCAGGCAATGGAATGGGGTTTGTGGAAAATTGTCGGGCGCACAATCCGAAGGAGTCGAAAAATTGGGATTTCAGCTAAAATCCTCCTCATCAGCTAATTTAATTTGAAGGTCTATTTTATAGCTGCGACAAATTACAAATCACCATCTTGGGTATGCTTTCATGGTAGATACCATTGGCCAGTTCTCGTTTGGCAGGATTCCGGAATCTGAAAGTGAACTACGCTTCCCTCTTTTTGTTACTGAAGTGCGCATGTTACGAATATTTTTACTGCTCTTGATCATGTGTTTTAGCCGGACCGTTGGTGCCCAAGCGACTCCGGAACTGGCCGACGGCCCCTTGGCCGAACGAAATCAATTAATCCAGTTTTCATTCAATAAGGCTGATTGGAAAGAGGTGATTTCCTGGTTTGCCGAACAAACGGGGTACTCTTGGCAGCCAATTTCTGATTGGCCCGAAGGTACGTTTACGCTTTCCGACGACCACAAATACACGCCAAGAGAGGCACTGGATCAGATTAATTTTGCACTTCGTTTGCGAAAACCACCCTATACGATCATCCGCAACCGCAATCAGCTGATCCTTGCCCAGGATTCCGGGATGCTTCCGGAGGAACTGATCGATACGATCACCCCCGAACAGCTTTCTGAACGCGGTGATTACGAAATTGTGGTCTGCCATTTCCGGCTTGGTGATATCAACGTATTTGATGTTGAGCAAGATCTTCGTCAGGCTATTTCTCCGTCTTACGAAAAGTATGTTCGTGTCCTGCCTGCGGCCAATGAGTTTCACGCCAGAGACACGGGAGCCAATCTTCGTAAGATTCGCGATGCCATCAAATCGATGAACCGCCGCATTGCAACCGGTTTCGCAACTTATGGGCTCAAGCACTATGATGCAGAACAATTCATGCTGGTTGCGCGGCAGCTGCTGGGCATCGCCGGCGAAGAGTACGAACGCGCAGACGGTACCCTGGTGGTCGTGATTGATCCCTCAAGCAACCGCCTGATACTCAAAGGCACACCGACTGCAATCGAGGAATTTAGGAGTATCGCCGCAGTGGTCGATGTCGAGGCAGAGATCCCCGAAGGCAATACAGAGCGACCGTATCTGAAGAGCTATCCGATTTTCACCGACCCCAAGGTTGCCCGCATGGTCATGGAGACGATGTTGGACGGGACCGATGCCACTGTTGGTCAGGATGAAATGACAGGCGCGATCATCCTGCGGGCGCGCAAGGTGCATCATCAATTGGCCGAAGAAACCATCAACACGCTCAAGGGAGAATCGGGGACCACAAAGATTGTGCAGCTACAAAATGCGAATGCTTCGGCGATTCTGAAGGCAGTTCAGTCGTTAATGAATTTGCCGACCGATCCCAAGGACGCCTCTGGTCCGAAACTGCTGGCCAATACGGTGCAAAACTATATCGTGGTCCGGGGCACGCCAGCGGAGATCTTTGAGGTGGCCCGGATGATCGAACAACTGGATCAGGCTCAGCAACTGGATCCTGACCGCATCCGCACCAACGCCCGGGTGATCAAGATGAGTGCCGGAAAACGGGATGATTTGATTGGCACTGTCGAGGACTATTGGCGATCGACGGGGCGGAAAAATAGTCTACGCATTATTATGCCCTCCGATAGGAAGAAACCGGTCATGGGTGGCTACCGACACGAACCCCAAGACGATGTTTCGGGCGCGCACAAGGACCAGAGTCAGAGCAGGAAAATTCACACGCGATTAAAGTAAAGAGGTCCGCTGTTTGTAATGGGCGCATCGATGTGGAGAGTTGAGTTACGAACAGCGACTCTCCAAGTTGTTGTTTTTAAAAAAGGGGCAGAATCCCGGCCCATCGGATGACAGCAGATTGAGCGGCATTCCACCGTTAGCCAGATATTCCATGGAATCGAGAGCCCGATTCATTCAGGAAAGTTAAGATTTCTTGAGCTGTATTTGAATATTGTTAAATTATTTTGTTTTTTAGTTGAGTATTGTTTACCTTCTGGCTTTTTGGGTTATCATTTGTTGCAATGCCAGAATTGCCCCGCACCAACGAATGTCCTTACTGCGATCGCGCGATGCGGGTCAGCCAATGTGCCTGCGATGCCTGTGCGGTGAAGATTGAGGGAGAGTTCCCCTCGATTCCACTGGGTAATTTGCCAACGGCACACCAGCGGTTTATTGAAATGTTCGTGCTGGCCAGCGGGAATCTGAAAGAGATCGCCAGCCATGCCGGCGTCTCGTATCCAACGGTACGAAATCGTCTGGATAAAGTCATTGCTGCACTGCGCGATGAAATCACGACGGAACAGAAGAGGTCTTCGATCAAGAAAACTGGCAAAACAGTGCGGGGACCGCGCGAGAAAGGGAAAGACGTCGGGAAGTCATCGCACAAGCAACGTGCCGGGGTGCCCGATGGACCCAGCGTGGCGGAAATCATCAAACAGATTTGATGACGGTTGACAAACCCTAGTAGCCGTTTCAGAGAATGCAGGACAAGGTAACCGATGGTCGGAAAAATGCACGAGACGATTGAAACAGGCCGACCTGCCGAGGAAGCACAGTTGGATCAGGCCATGACTTCCATGGACCCGATCCTGCAGGCATCGCTGAAGCGCGAGCAACAGCAGCGTCTGCGCAAAACTCTAATCTATGGAGGTGTGGCAATGGCGACCGTTACAACAACCTTGATCGCATTGTTTTTTGTGTTTTCTAACCCGAACCCTGTTTCCCATGACGAACCGGATTCCCAACCTGCCGCAGGCGATGCGGCTTCCTCGGTTGCTCCTGCCGCAATGCCGGACGAGTTGAGTAAGGAGGGGTGGATGCTGTGGCGGGCCGGCAATTCGAGTGCCGCCGAAGCAAAATTTCGACAGGCGGTAACCGCTGACCCGGAAGACGCCGACCTGTTCAATGGGTTGGGCTGGAGCCAGATTGGCCAGCAGGAGTTCGATGCCGCGATTGAGTCATTCACAGATTGTGTCAAACTTCAACGCAATCACCCTGCCGGGCTCAACGGCTTGGGGCAGGCGTATTTGGCGAAGCGCGAGTACGATCTGGCAGAACCGTGGCTGCGGCGAGCGTCGGCCAAGGGAGCGTCCGCCGCGCGATTTGGCTTGGTGCGCGTCTATTTGCTGCAAGGCGAATTCGGGAAAGCCAAAGCGGCCTTGAAAAAATTGAAACGTGACGCAATGGATGCTCAACTGCTTCAACAGATGGCTGCGGCGGTGAAGAGCAAGGAACTGAGCGATGATTTACGAGCGCAGTTGGAGCCGCAGGATCTGGAGCCGAAAACGGTTCCCGCGGTCGGCGAGAAATCTGCGGTGGCATACAATACAGCCGGTTGGAGGAGTTTCCAGTCCGGCGACAACGAGACTGCGGAAGCTGATTTCCGCAATGCTCTGAAGGTGACCCCAGATTTTCTGGCCGCTAAAAATGGCTTGGGGTTTGCTCTGTTGAATCAGGGCAAAAATGCGGAGGCGCTACCTATTTTTGAGGAACTGGTGCAGGCCAATCCCAAGCATGGAGGTTTCGTCAATGGTCTGGCGCGGTGTCATGCGGCTGAAGGTGATCATGAGAAAGCCGTGGAAATTTGGGGAACGCTCGAAAAAGGAACCGGTGCTCCTAACGCGCTTACTTGGGGCATGGCGCAAAGCTTGATCGCACTGGGCCGGCATGCCGATGCATTACCGTTGTTACAGCGGATTAAGGCCGCCGGCGGGAATCACATCGCAGGCGTTGATGAAATGCTGGCGGCCTGCGAGGCTGCCATATCCGCCCAATAGCTCTCCCATTTGAATTATATCTGACCAAAAACAATCAGGTTTCCTTGGCTGGCGTGCGCTGAGTGCACGGTGCGCGACCGGTTGACCGGGATGGAGTTGTGCTCGTTGTGCAACTCCATCTTTATTTGACTGACCACCGCACACTGCCCGGGCGAAAAACGCAACAGCGGCCGCCGTCGATCGAAGTTGGCCACGATCGACGCTTATCAGCAGGACAATCCCACGTGTGGCCTAGGTGGATCGCGGCTCCAATGATCGCCGCCTTAATTGGCAAAGCTGGAGGTGTTGACCGGCGATGGATAGCTTACCGAGCCAAAAGGGGCATGCGGGGCAGCGATCGTTTGTGCGTCATGGCGTTTTTCGATATGGCTGTTCACCAAGTGCGGCATCCACAAAGAGCGATCGGCAATCTCCAGCAGCAGTTCGATGTCCAGTGGTTTTTTGACATGGTAGGATCCGGTTGAATCGTACCGCCGCAGAATCACGTCAGGGGTTTGATGGCTGGAAAGGAACATGGCCGGCACTTCCGCACAGCCCGGCAGCGCACGAATTGCCTCCAAAATCTCCAACCCCGTTTGTTGTTCAACGAAGCAGTCGCAAATCACCAGATCAATGTTGCTTTTATCATTGGCAGCGATCCAGATTGCAGCCGCGATATCTTCGGCCGAAAAGGTCTGGAAACCGTGTGTCACCAGAGCCGTTTCAGCAATCTGCCGTGCGCTCGGGTCGGCATCGATGATCAAAACGCTGGGAGTCAACTTCGGTGGCATGGTGGTCGCTCTCGCAATGCGGCTGCCAAATCCATCTGGCAGACAACGTGAACCAGTTCCTAACTGGTGTTTGGCTGGTGGTGGGCGTTGCCCCAAGACGACCTGTCCAAGGCGGTGCCCGGGCAAGTATTCCCGAATCGTGCGGTGGTTACTACCCAATAACATCATCGTCAGGTTGGCGGGGAAGAATTGCCAGTGCTTTAAAACAAGAGGGTTGTCCCGGTTTTAGAGGATGGCCTGAAGGACCTGAATGGATTGCGTCAAATGTTTCGTGATCGACAAGGTCTGCCAGACCGTTTCACGCTTGTTTATCAGCCGGGATTGGCTGGTCGATACAAAAAATCATCACCTCGGTTTTTGTTGACACGATTGGTCACTTCGTTTGGTTTTATGAAGAATTGACGACGATACACCGGACTGTCTGCCGGAACTGGAGAGTGATTTCCGTCGGCAGATACAAGATCAACTCGGCATTTCCACTGCGACAACGGCCTGAGCGATCCCGTGAAACGACTAGCGCGTCGCCATTTTTACGACGCAGAACAGCCCGCACCTGTCCCGATGATGCGGAATAAAAATATCCCCCCAGCTCACTCAGGAGAAGAGAATGAAATTCAAATTAATTGCCGCAATGGTGGCAGTCGTAGCGGTCGCCGGAATCTCTGGTGTTCAGGCACAGGATTGTGGTTGCGGTGGAGGCTACGGTGCTTATGCAGGCGTCGTGGAAGGCGGTTGCGGTGGATACGGATCGTTTGGCAATGTTGGTTACGCACCGGGGCCGAGCAATTGCTACCGTGGTTACAGTTCAGCTCAGGCATCCTCTCTATGGGCCGGTTACTGTAGTGACGACTGCTCCTACAAGGGACCTCAGCGACGCAAGCGATGCGGCGGTTGTGGGCTTCGTCACGGCGGCGGTGCTGGAGGTTGCGGTTGCGGAATAGATCAGGGGTGCTTTGGCTATCCGAGTGGCGGCTGTGGTTCTGCTTGTGGTGGCGCATCTTACAGCCCCGGCTGCGGGGCCGGTGGCGGCGTGTTGGCATCGGTTCGCGCGGGACATCGCGGTGGCTGTGGCCTGAAAAGTCGATTGGCCAATAAAGGTGGATGTGGTCTTCGTGGTGGTTGCCTAAGCGGTGGCTGCGGTGGCGGAGGGAAACTGCTGGGCCGTCATCGGGCGCGGTCGCAATCCTCTTGCGGATGCAATGCTGCCCCTGTCGATTCATGTTCGACGTGTCTGAGCGGTGCCTGTGACAGTTGCGGGAACTGCGGTGGCTATTTCAATGAAGCCATCGGGTACGAATATGGTAACGCCGGTATGCAAAGCTACGTTAGTGGCAGTCTGACCAGTGCTTGCGGTTGCGGCGGCTAAAATAAAACGGCGGCTAAAAAAACTGTCGCGATTGATATCGAAAAACACTTGTAGTAACAGGCCCGCATCAGCATTGATGGGGGCCTGTTGCGTTGGCGGTGGTGTTGCCTATAACCATGTTCTTCGTGATTTTTTTACGTCAGCACACATGCCTTCACATGACGATCTTTGGCCTGGACGAATAGATCTGCGATCTTTGCTTCGACCAACGCCGATAGTTCCTTATCATCCAGCAACGAATACTCCTCAAAAGTGATCGGGTCGCCGACAACGACCTGCACATTTCCGGGCATCGGTACTTTTGCTTGCCTTGGATAGGCCTGCCACGCCCCGTCCAACGCGACCGGCAGCAATGGCGTTTTGGTCCGTCTTGCCACTGTGCAAAACCCTTGCTTGACCGGCAGTGGCGTGCCGTCGGGTGATCGCGAACCTTCCGGAAAGATCAACACCACTTCCCCGCGTTTCAATCGCTTGAGAGTTTCTTTGATTCCGCCAATCGCATTGGACTCACGCTGAATTGGGATGCAATCGTTCCAACGCAGAAACCATCCCAGTGGTGGGAACCGGAACAACGACTGTTTGGCCAGGTAGTTTACCGGCCGCGGACTGACCACGCCCACGACGATCGGGTCAAGATTACTCTGATGGTTGACCAGCAGCAAAAGTGGTCCACCATCGGGAAACTTTTCCAGACCGTGGACGCGCACGCGCCAAAATGTCATCAGCGACAGCCGAAAAAACCAGCGCACGATTCCCTGGGCCAGATCGATTGCCGGGCTTCGTCGAGGCCAACGGGAAGCTGCGAAGTCGGCGACGCGTGTGCGTGTCATCGGTATTGGGGCTCGTTTACGGTGGGGTGGGCACTAAAAACAGGAAACATTCGAACCGACACAGCACCGGGGCACTGACAGCGCGAACGCAATTTGCGATAATAGAGGATCGAGTAACGGTTCAATGTCTACAGATCCACTATAGCCCGGCAAACGCATTTTGAAAATCAAAGACACTACGATCGAAGACACTTTTGCCGAAGGGTTTTCGATGCGCTTCACGCGGCTGGTTGTGACCGCCGCGACTCCCAGGTGGGTCAATGCAGCGGCTGGCGCGTTTACGGGATACGGCACTTCGGTGATTCAGTGTGACGCGGAGGCCGGAATCGAGGTGTTGCTGAGGCCAGAGGAAACTTTTGACAATCGCCCCGGTGCTTCGATGTTGGCTTTCGGTTTTTCCTCTGCTGCACTGGCCAAAGCGATTGGAAAACGATCGGGGCAGTGTTTAATGACGTGTGCGACCACGGCCGTGTTTGATGGCTATCCTGAGACACTTTACCGGACAGATCAACAACGTGTCATTGACCAGGCGAAAGCAAAGGCGGATGCGGGAGATCAAAGAGGGCAAAGCGACGGGAAGAATGAACCGACTCCGGAGATAGATCCTCAAAAAAGAATCCCGGTAGGGAGCCATTTACGATTTTTTGGCGACGGATATCAGAAAAGTAAACTGCTGGGCGGGCGCCGGTTCTGGCGAATTCCGGTCATGGATGGTGAGTTTATTGCTGAACAAGATGTGGGCGTTGGCAAAGGCGTGGCCGGGGGGAATTTCCTGATCCAGTCCGTCGATCAAATGACGGGCTTGGCGGCGGCCGAAGCTGCCGTCGATGCGATCGCGCCGTTGCCGAAGGTGATCACACCGTTTCCGGGAGGCGTGGTTCGCAGCGGCAGCAAGGTTGGATCGCGCTATGCGGGGATGATCGCCAGTACTTCGCACACGTACTGTCCAACGCTACGGGGACGGGTGAAGTCACAGTTACATCCCGAGGCAACTTGCGTCTACGAGATCGTGATTGATGGGACTGATTTTGCTGCGGTTGCCGACGCGATGCGCGTCGGCATCCACGCTGCGGCAGGAGAGGGGGTCGTGTCGATTGGAGCGGGAAACTACGGTGGGAAGCTGGGCAAACATCATTTTCATCTGCATCAGGTGCTGGAAGAGCAACCGGAACAACCGGGCTAAACGGGGCTGGCCGACCCAGCTTTACGTCGGCACTTCGTGAAAATGTCCAGATTTTTTGGGATTTCTGTCGGACTGTCGCCGTCGGGCAGATGGCCGGCCAGGGGCCTCAAAAGCGGAATATTAGGCTCCCTTTGCGGCGATTCCCGCTACAACTGGCAGAAACATGAGATTTTACTGTCACTTTTACTACCGGCGATTAATATTATGTTGGAAATTCCAATTGAAATTGACCGTCTGGCCTACACAACAATTCGTGAGGGCAGGCTCAGTGAAGATGCGATAAACAGTCGGTAACGCCACCTGTTCATCCATCCACGACTTACCGGAGATTAAATCGAATGCTCGGGCGATTCCCATTCTTGGCAGCAGTGACCTTTCTCACTGCCGTAACTTTGTTCAGTCAACCTACATTTGGACAAGCTGGCGGTGGCGGTGACGATGGTGACGCGGTCGAAAACACCGCGGCCGGTGGTGTCGAAATCGACGCAGAAGGTTTTCTGTCGGCCCGCACCAAAGTGGACCCTACCGGTGCATTGACCATCCGCAGGCTTAATGAGGCCAAGGTCAGTGTCAATCAAAAACTGCAACAGCCAAGCCAGTTACGGAAAGTTTCTCTGGTCCGCTTGGAAAGACAGGTAAAGGAGCTGTTGGAGGCAGGCAAACCTGTTCCGGACGACATGCAGTACCTGGCAGGTTTGACTCGCATCACTCACGTATTCTATTACCCTGAGACCGATGACATTGTTGTCGCCGGTCCTGCCGAGGGATATTTTCGCACGGCCAACAACCGCGTCGTCGGCATGACGACCGGACAGGCCGTCCTGCAACTTCAGGATCTGATCGTAGCTCTGAGAGCCTTTGCTCCGGACAATACCAACACCCGTGTGATCTCCGTCTCGATTGATCCCACTCAGGAAGGGCTGCGTCGTCTGAACAATGCGGTCCGACGCACCGGAGCGGTCGCCCCCAATCGCGCCATGGATGTCGCACGAATGTATCGCGACGAGGTTGGATACCAGGAAATCACCATCAAAGGCGTCTCCCCCCGCACTCACTTTGCTCAAGTGCTGGTGGAAGCCGATTACAACATGAAATTGATTGGAATTGGCCTGGAAAAACCACCGGTCAACATCACCAGCTTTATTGATGCGGCCACCGTTCGTTCGGGAAGCGGTCTACAGCGTTGGTATTTCCAGCCCAACTACAATTCGGTCACCGTTGCCGAAGATTCGCTGGCCATGGAACTGACAGGTTCCGGTGTAAAACTGGTTGGAGAAGACGAGCGTGTTTCCCGTCAGGGACAACGCACGCGCACGGGAAAGGCCAACAAAGCCAGTCGCAAGTTCACGACATCGTTCACCAAATCCTACGATAATCTGGCTAACGTCAGTTCGGTGTATGGTGAGCTGAGAAATCTGATGGATTTGTCGATCGCGGCTGCCTTCATCCAGAAGATGAACCTGTACCAAAAATCGGGTTGGTCAATGGATACTTTTGGCGACGAATCGGTCGTTTCAGTCGAGCGATTTCGCGCTCCACAAAAAGTCGATGCCGTTCTGAATGCGGTTTGGAAGGGGAGTTACCTGATGCCGGCGATTGCCGGTGGCGTGACCATTCAGCCTCGCCTTGCTCTGAACTCTGATCAGGTCACCGTCGATACCGAAGGCAAGATTAACGAGGTCAAATCTTCGATTGTGTTGGATAACCTGAAAGATGGGCAATGGTGGTGGGATTAACGATTAACTTCCCCCCAACTGAACACAAGTAACACAACTGAACACAAATGTAAGGGCGACTTTCAAGTCGCCTTTTTTTTATGAAACGTGCGTGGCGATTGCCGGGGGGTATGCGATACAATCCTGAAGATACCAACACGCGTTTCCGGTGCGTCTTCAACGTTTGTGTTGTGTGTTGGCACCATTGTTGACCATTGACTGAGTCCAATCAGGCACGCCCCCATCATTTCCGCCTCCGATAATTCGATCCAGATAACGGCTTACCCCGGCTACGGGTTTCAGTTGCCCGATGGGCGCTGGAAGGTCAACGTGTCGGGCGTCGCATGGCAGTCACCGGTTGTGTTCAATCGGCGTCAAAAAATGCTGATCAAGATGCTCGGCGGCGTGATGCAGGCCACTCCCGAAGAGATGGCGTGCGAGTTATTCGAACAGCGCGTGACTCCGTTCATGGCCAATTGCGAATCGCGTCCGCGCATTTCCGTCAGGTTCGGTGACCGGCAACTGGATCTGGACAAAAAAACGAAACGCAACGGGCGATTCGAGCAGTGGTTTTTGCTCGATTCTGCTGACCTTCAAACGGTGGAGTGTAATTCGGGTGCGACGACCGAATTCGAAATTACGGTTCGTGGGGCCGAATCACAGCGCGGCGCGACCGATCGAGCGTTGGTCACATTGTTGCCGCGGCAGGGGATCAGCGTGGTGTCGGACATCGACGATACAATCAAGCAGTCCGCAGTCGGCAACCGCCGCGAACTGCTGCACAATACCTTTTTGCGTAAGTTCAAATCGTTTCCGCAAATGGCAGAAACCTATCAACACTGGGCATCTCTGGGGACCAGTTTTCACTATGTGTCGGCCAGTCCTTGGCAATTGTTTGGGCCGCTGGACCAATTGAGAGAGGATGATGGGTTTCCACCAGGCACCCTGCACCTGAGAAACTTTCGTCTGCGCGATCAACTGTTAAAAAAAGTGATCCTGCACCGCAAGGGAAAACGGTTTGCGATCCAAAAACTGATCCGCAACCTGTCCGCCCGTCAATACATTCTGATTGGTGATTCGGGAGAAAAAGACCCCGAAATCTACCGGAAAATTTGTCGCAAGCACCCGGGGAACATCATCGGTCTGTTTATTCGCGAACTGCCGGGACACCCGGTGGGGCCCGAACGCTGGAAAAAGATCTGTGATGACCTGCCCGGTGGCGTGTGTGAATTGTTCACCGATGGAAAAGACCTCCAGGAAAAAGCCGCCTGCCTGTTTGAGCCGCGATGGATTAGATCCTGAAACTGAGGCAGCAAAAGACGCCCGCAGACGTTATGCTGGTTTGGGGTGTCAGCATCAATCATTGGATACGGAGTGCCGGCATCCGATCTTGTGTGCTGCACCAACGTACTTGCCGACCTTTCTCCACTTCAGGACATCCCCCTTGGCCTCTAACGCTACCGACTTGCTGGAAAAACGCTCCGGAATTTGGGCTCCCAGTTTTCAGAGCCTGCTGTGGACCAACTGGTTGACGGCGATCAATGACAATGCCTTTCGCTGGTTTGTCATTGGTGCCGGTAAAACCTATGTCGATCCCGGTGGGGAGGGCACGATCCTGATGCTGGGGACGATCCTGTTCGTCGTGCCGTATCTCTTGTTGGCATCGCCGGCCGGTTGGCTGGCCGATCGTTTTAGCAAACGCAACGTGATCGTCGCCTGCAAAGTGCTGGAGATTGTTGTGATGATGATCGGCGTCGGAGCGCTGTTGTTGGGCAGCCTGTCGTTATTGATGGTGACGGTATTTCTGATGGGCGCGCAAAGCGCGCTGTTTGCACCCGCCAAGATTGGCACGATCCCGGAACTGTTGGACGAATCGGAAATCTCTGCCGGCAACGGCGTCTTCAACCTTGCCACTCTGTCAGCGGTAATTATTGGCATGGGTATCGGAGGCTGGTTGGCCGACATGGCTGGCGAACATGGCCAGTCAAATATCTGGCTGACCGGCACAACGTTGATCGGTATTGCGCTTGCTGGAACCCTCATCAGCCTAGCAATCAGTTCACAGGGCGCGGCCAAACCGGACGCACCGTTTCCCAAAAATATTCCAGGCCATACCCTGCGGGATCTGTTCAGCCTGTTTTCGATGGGGCGGCTGTTCCGCGTGGCACTGGGAGGCGTATTTTTCTATTCAATCGCCAGTTTCGCTCAACTGAACATCGATACTTTTGCCGCCGAAAGCGGTAGCATCAACGAGACGGAAAAACTCCCACTGCTGGTTTCCCTAGTGCTGGGACTGGGCGTGGGGAGTCTACTGGCGGGAATTATTTCGGGAGGGAAAATTCAGCTGGGACTGGTCCCGTGGGGAGCCACGGGGATGTGCATCTTTGGGCTGCTGTTATTTTTTGCTCCGGCAGATTTTATTACAGACAGCATTGGCTGGGGGTTTGTGATTGCCTGTGCATTGTTGGCGGCGTTGGGGATCAGTGCCGGTTTTTTCGATGTGCCACTGGCCTCGTATCTTCAGCACAACAGCCCGCCCGAACGGCGCGGTGCGGTCCTGTCGGCGGCAAACTTTATGGTCTTTTCCGGAATTGCCTTGATGGCGATGCTGTACGCAGGGCTGACCTATGGCACCACCGACGGAACACTGGCGAACCTTTCGCCATCACTTTATTCGCCTTCCGTTTCGACAGAAGAAGACGGCCTGATCCAAACAGCCGTTGATCGTTATGTGGCAGACGCACGAGTGGCGCTGGCGGCGGCCGACCGGAAAACCGGGGCTCAGATCGACCTGCAAGCAGACCAGCTGCTGGAGTCACTTCCCGTGTCACTCCGGTCCACCGCATTTTCGAAGATGATCGATCGCGAGATCGACCTGCGGGCTGAAGCCGGTCTACAGACGTCGATGGCCAGTTTCAATAATGCGGGGCGATTTTCGTCGTCCTGTCAGCGTCAGATTCGCAAAGTGCTTCAGCAATCGGGCAAGCTACCGATATTCAATGCTCGTAGTGTGTTTCTGATAATGGGGCTGCTGACGATTCCGGTGGTGATGTACTCGGTCTGGCGGCTGTCGCGCGAGATGGTGCGAATGGCATGGCTGGTCATGCTGAGATTGATTTATAACATCCGGATTACCGGTATGGAGAACATTCCCAATGCGGGGGGGGCGGTGCTGGTGCCCAATCATTCATCATGGCTGGATGCGGTAATCTTCCGCGTGTTTCCGCCTCGTACGGTCCGTATCATTGCCTGGGCCGGAAACTTCCAGAACTTCATCATGAAAAAATGGGCGGATTTTTGTGGTGTGATTTTGATTGGCGGCGGTCCCAAAGCAATTCGTGCTGCCTTTAAGGACGCGCGGGACGCGGTCGATGACGGAGAATTGCTGGGTGTGTTTGCCGAAGGCGGGATTTCGCGCTCCGGTCAGATACGCAGTTTCAAGCCCGGCCTGTTAAAAATTCTGGGGGACCGGAAAGTGCCCGTCATCCCGGTGTATTTCGATGAATTATGGGGTAGTATCTTTAGTCACTCTGGAGGAAACGCGTTTACAAAATTTCCCCGCACCTTTCGGCGACCGATTTCCATCCATGTCGGTAAACCGATCGACCCGCATCCCGAAACGATGCACGACATTCAGAAAACTGTCCAACGATTGAGTACACAAACCGTGAAAAACTACGCCGGAAAAGTCTCGCCACCGATTGTTGAATTTGTCTACTGCTGCAAGCGGCAAAAAAAGAAATCGAAAATTGCCGATTCATTGCGTTCCGAAGAAACCGGCGGCATGCTGCTGACGCGCGCGCTGGTGCTGCGACGTTTGCTGCGGCGAGAAATGCCCTCGGATAATCCCCATATCGGGGTGTTGATTCCGCCCACCGTTGGCGGGGCGATTGTCAATTTCGCGCTGGGACTGGATAAAAAGATTGCCGTCAACCTCAACTATTCGTTGTCCGAAGAACTGATCAACCATTGCATTAAAGAGGCCAATATCAAACACGTGCTGACGACCAGGCAGGTCGCCGACAAACTGAAACTGAAGCTCGATGCCGAGTTTATCTATCTGGACGATCTGAAGGAAAAGGTCACCGGGGCAGACAAAATGTTGTCGTGGTTCGAGGCATTTTTGATGCCGGGATTCTTGCTGGTCCGAAAACTTGGCCTGCACAAGATTAAACCTGATGACGTGATGACGATTGTGTTTACCTCCGGATCAACTGGCGTCCCCAAAGGCGTGATGTTGACCCACCAGAACGTTTACTTTGATGTTCGTGGTTTTGAAAGGGCAGCCGGATTCAGGAAAAACACCGATACGATTTTGGGCGTTCTGCCGTTTTTCCATTCGTTCGGTTACACGGTCACGCTCTGGGCACCGATGATGTGCGAAATTCGGGGGGCCTACCATTTGAATCCACTGGATGCAAAACAGATTGGCAAACTGACCAAACGCTATTCGGGTACTATTTTGATGACGACGCCCACCTTTCTGCGAACTTATATGCGGCGCTGTACGCCTGAACAGTTTGCGTCTTTGGACGCAGTCGTTACCGGGGCGGAGCGATTGCCGCCGGAGTTGGCGCAGCAGTTCGAGGAGAAGTTCGGCATCATGCCGGTGGAAGGTTATGGTGTGACCGAGTTGTCACCGGCCGTTGCGGCCAATATTCCCGCGTCACGACAGACGGGAAAATTCCAGGTGGACGCCAAACCGGGAACCGTGGGGCGTCCGATCGCCAACGTGGCCGCCAAGGTGTGCGATTTGGACACGGGAGAGGAACTGCCGCCCAACGAGTCGGGCATGCTGTGGATCTCCGGGCCGATCGTGATGAAAGGTTACTTGAACAACCCCGCAGCGACCAACGAGGTGATCGTTGATGGCTGGTACAAAACGGGTGACGTGGCGATGATCGACGAAGATGGCTTTATCAAGATCACGGGACGCATCAGTCGATTTTCAAAAATTGGCGGTGAGATGGTGCCGCATCTGAAGATCGAAGAACTGCTGTCGGAATTTCTGGATCTGACACCGGAGGACGATGAAGACGATCACCTGTCAGTCGCCGTGACGGCTGTGCCCTGTAAGAAAAAAGGTGAACGCTTAGTGGTGCTGTATACGCGTCCCCATAAATCAGTTGACGAGATGAAAACGATGCTGTCCGATGCCGGTTTGCCCAATGTGTTTATTCCGTCGTCGGACAGCTTCTACAAGGTTGATGCGCTGCCAATTTTGGGTACCGGGAAGATCGATCTAAAGGGAATCAAGGACACTGCATTGACGTTGACGGCGGAGTGAGCGGCTGGGCGGAGGGGGGTGTTGTTCTTTTTGTTTTGTATAGGCGCGGTGGCGAAAACGTGTCCGTAAATCTGCCCATTTCGTATTGGTCGGCAATGGATGCGTTTGCAGAGGTTGTTTATAATCTGGCGACGATGGGACAGGGGCCTTGCCGACATGTTCGCATCAACGTGTAAAACGCAACTTTGCCAGACGATTTTCCTACTCCCCAGAAGCATCGATGAACAAAACCGATCAACCGGTCGTTGTCTCCCGGGTCTCATGGCGCGATTTGTGTCCGTGGACCATTATTTTCCGCGCCCTGTCGCCGGCAACCAGCATCACTGTCATCGTCCTGGCGTTGGCAGCCCTGGTGTTGATGCCGATCGGGTGGATGATCAGTGACACCGTTTTTTTGAACGAGGAACTACGTTCAGACAGCGTATTGGCCAGTTTAATCGATGATAATCAAAAACCGTACAAACGAGTCTTTCGCGCGACAGATCCCGAAGAGAATTCGGTCAGTTTGTTGGGGGCGCGGCTTTCCGGTCCCCGGATGGTGTTTACGCAAATTGTCAATCCGTTCCGTCAGCTGTTTGCGCTTCCGGCCTATGCGACGGCGATCGACGGGACTGATTTGGGCCACGATCGCTGGTCGGTGCGGGCATTTTTGTATTTGCTGGGAGGTTGCGTATGGACGATTTTGTTGTGGTCGTTCGCAGGTGTCGGAATTTGCCGGGTCTGTCTGTTGAAGTTAACGCGCAACGAACCTGTAGGGCTCGATGACGCGGTTGAATTCGCACTTGATAAAGCACTGACCGTTGCGGCCGCCGTGGGCACGCCGTTGTTGGCGATTGCGGTGATGTGTGTGCCTGCTTTTTTCTTGGGGCTGGTGATGGGGTTGGATTTGGGGGTCCTGGTCGTTGGTTTGCTGTGGTTTGTCGTCCTAGCATTGGGCCTAGTGATGGCATTGCTGTTGTTGGGGTTAATGTTTGGCTGGCCATTGATGGTTGCCAGCGTGGCGTGCGAGGGACAGAATAACTTTGATGCGATGACCCGATCTTACGCTTATGTCATGCAGCGCCCTTTACAGTACGGGCTGTACCTGCTGGTTGCGATGGTCTTTGGCGGATTTTGCTGGTTTGTGGTGGCCAATGTGGCTGACGGTGCGATTGGACTGGGGTACTGGTCGACCTCGTTTGGCACGCGTCTGGCCGGTGGAGATATGGACCGCATGAATGTTATCCGAGACATTGCCCCACCGATGGGTATCGAAGACGGCAAATCAGTCGTGGTCGAACCATCGTCGTCGCTGGCAGGCGGTCGCGCGATGATTCGAATGTGGACGTGGGTCGGCCGCAATGCTGCTGCTGCGTTTATTTATGGTTTGTTTTGGTGCATGATATCGGCGATTTACCTGCTGTTGAGAAAGGACGTTGACGACACCGAGATGGACGAGATCTACATGGTGGACGAACGGCGTACCTATGAGCTGCCACCCTTGAAAACCGATGACAAGGGAATTCCGCAGGTGCAGAAGCCGGAGCCGGTTGAGGAGTTGGGCAGTGGGACCGATGTGGCCGCGGACGATTCAAAACACTAGTGTGGGGCTCTCCGGGAGAGAGGCTTTCTCACCTGCTTTATTCATGGTTGTAGCCTTCGTAACACCCATGAGCAATGAACCAATGAACCAATGAACCAATGGCCAGCCGATCAATCCCCTCTTGAAGTGATTGTCGTACCCTATGTTTGAACGCACGATCAACCATCACTATGACGACCCGGTCGATTTGATTTGGATGCGGGCCGCGGAGGATCTGGGGCTGAAGATCGTCCGGTCGGCTGATGTGTTTGCTGCCTACGACGGGAAAGGAACGCTGACCATCTCCCGGCCCGAAGACTTTGACGCCGACGACTGCCTGGCGCAGATGATTTTTCACGAGATTTGTCACTGGCTGGTTGCGGGACGACAAGCAAATCACCTAGAGGACTGGGGGCTGAGTAATATCGATGATCGGGATCTGGTCGTCGAATATGCGGCTCATCGTTTACAGGCAACGCTGTCAGCGCCGTATGGATTGCGTGATTTTATGGCAGTGACTACCGATTGGCGGCCGTACTGGGACGGTCTGCCGGATGACCCGTTGCGTGATGGCGATGATCCTGCCAGCAACGATCCAGCAACCACGTTGGCCAAGGATGGCGCGCATCTGGCGCGATTCGAACCGTTTGTTTCGGTCCTTCAACGCAGCCTTGCCGCTACCGCAGCCATTGCTGACGTTGTGCGCGAAATTGCCAACCCGTCCTCGCTGTGGCGCGAGACGCGCGCACGTCATCGATTGGGCGCGTTGCTGTCCGCTGAAGATGATTTGAGGTGTGGGACGTGTGCCTGGGCATTTTCAGTAGGCGACAGTGATTCAGAACAGACTGCCGTCTGTCGTCAGCACAAACAGCCAAACCAAAAGTTTCCAGCGGTGCAACCGGATGAATGCGCGTGCGAGTGCTGGGAAAGGGTATTTACGATTGACGACTGTGGCACGTGCGGGGCGTGCTGTCATCGTGGATTCGATCTGCTAACGGTCGCTGAGGGTGATCCTTTTTTGGGCTTGCACCCGGAACTGGTGCAGCTGCGCGACGACGGACAGCATTGCGTACCGCGCCCCGGTGGCATCTGTGTGGCATTGGAAGGGAATGGAGAATTGAGCGCACCGTATCGTTGCCGGGACTATGAAAATCGGCCACGGAACTGCGCTGAATTTGAGGTTGCCGGGGACGCCTGTCTGGTGGCCCGCCGCCGTGTTGGCCTAAGTCGTTAGGCGACTGGCAGTCAGGAATTTACCATCCGTTGCCAACGCTGCCAGCGTCGGAGCGAAGCTGGCAGCATCGCCAGCGGTGAGCTTTCAACTGCCAATCGCCTTGATTGAACGGAACGTTATTTTACCTTCCGCAAATTGGTGAACGCGACGCGGAATTGCTTTTCACCGTGTTGCGGAAAATCGATCGTGGCGGTCTTCTTTTTACCTGCTCCTGCCAGGAACGTCACCACACCCACGCCGTAATCCATATGCTCCACATCCAGACCAACCTCAAATGCGTCGGGATCCAGCCGCGATTCAGAAGTCATCGAAGCGTGTTTTTTTGCCAGTTGAGCCCCGGTCATCATGTCTGCCATCGACGGTAGTGGTTTGACCGGTTTGATGGCTTTGTCCGTTTTAATCAGCCGGCCGCTGTCAGAGGTGGTTTCCGGTATGCTGCTGTCGCCGGGCGTATCGCGAATTTCGGGCAGGTCGTCCGCCGAATCTTCAAAAAATTGGTCGTCGTTACCGGACCAGTCCGTCATACGTGACAGCTGTTCCTGGAGGTGTGCGTCGGTCATGCCATGGCGGTTGCGGGGTTCGTAGATCTGCATCTCCGAGCGCGGAAGTTCCATCAAAAATCGACTGGGAAGTGCCGGCCAGTTACTGCCGCGACGAAAGCGGTTCTGGCAACGCGAAAGCTGGAGCTGATTTTCGGCGCGTGTGATCCCCACGAACATTAACCGACGTTCCTCTTCGATTTGGTCATCGTCGTCGCAGCTACGCTCGTGCGGGAGGATACCGTCTTCCATGCCCACCAGATAAACGCAGGGGAATTCCAAGCCTTTGGCTGCGTGCAATGTCATCAGCGTCACAAAATCTGCTGAGGCCTCCCATGCGTCGGTGTCCGAAACCAGTGCCGTCTGTTCGAGGTAACGTTCCAGCCCGCCATCCTCGGGGTGTTCCGCGTCGAATTCCTGAGCCGCCACGACCAGTTCGTCAACGTTATTGGCCCGTTCGAATCCTTCCGCGCTGCCGTCGTCGGTCAACCAGGCCCGATACCCGGTGCGATCCAGAACCGCCTTGATTACGGTTTCGACATCGCTGGTGGCCAGTTCGATCAGGCCGTCGATTAACTGCACAAACGACTTCAGCTTCGATGATGGCGCGGCTTTGATGGATTCGATTTGATCCACATTGCGGGCCGCTTCGAGCATCGGAATCCCTTTGGCCAAAGCGTGGTTACGTAGCCTGGCAACGGTGACCTTGCCGATTTTTCGTGATGGCACATTAATTACACGCTCGAACGCAACGCCGTCCGCGTTGTTGTTGATCAGATGCAGGTAGGCGACAACACCTTTGATCTCCTTGCGTTGGTAAAACTCGTGGCCGTTGACGATTTGATAGGGAACGCCGGCGGTGCGGAGTGCATGTTCTAGGGCCCGGGAAAGATAGTTGGTGCGATACAGGATGGCGAAGTCTTGCGGCCGTCGTTCGCCTTTTTGAATGGCAAGTGCAATGCTGTCGGCGATATCGACCGCCTCGTCTTGCGGCGATGGGTAGGCCACTAGGCGAACCGGCGCGCCTTCTTCGTTGTCCGTGACCAGCGACTTTTTCTTCCGCCGCGAATTATTGGCGATCAGTTGATCGGCGATCCGCAAAATTGCTTTTGTCGACCGGTAGTTCTGTTCAAGTCGAACGACCGCGACATCGGGATAGTCTTTTTCAAATTCCAGAATATTACGAATGTTTGCCCCGCGCCACCCGTAAATTGACTGGTCCGGGTCACCGGTGACGCTCAGGTTCTGGTTGTTGTGATTCAGCAGGCGGATCAATTGATATTGGGCGATGTTGGTATCCTGATACTCGTCGACCAACATGTATTGGAACCGGTGATCGAGTGCCGACCGGAGTTCGGGATTCTGCTTCAGCAGTTCGACCGTCAGCGATAACAGATCATCAAAGTCAACGCCGTTGGACATCTGTAGCAGTTTTTGATATTCCGGGTAGACTTTGGCAACAATGTTGTCCATGACATTGCCGGTGCGCGGTTTGAAATTCTCGGGGGTGACGGCGACATTTTTGACGTTACTGATTTCGCCGGCAACGGCACCGGCCGAGTAATGCCGGAGATCGACCTCGGTGTTTTCGATTGCCTGCTTGACGACCTTTTGCGAATCCCCCATGTCATAAATGGTAAAGTTCTCGCGCAGGCCCACCATTGGCGCGTGCACACGGAGCAATCGTGAGCAAAACCGGTGAAACGTACCGGCCCAGGCAAGATTATCCGGTGCCAGCAACGCCAAACGTTTGCGCATCTCATCAGCGGCCTTGTTGGTGAAGGTCAGAGCCAAGATCTGTTGAGAGGGGATCCCGTTTTGAATCATGTACGCGATGCGATGGGTGATCACGCGCGTCTTGCCACTGCCGGGGCCGGCGATAATTAGTAGCGGTCCGGTGATTTTTTGAACGGCCGATTGCTGGGCTGCGTTGAGCGGGTCAAGCAGTTGTTGGATAGAATGCTGAGGCATGGCGGCTGATCGGCGAGGGGAATGAGGTGCTAGCAAGGCGGCAGTTTTTTGGTCCGCTTCGCACCCGGTGTTTCCAAATATGGTATATTTGTTTCTTGGACAGGCAAAGGTGCGAAGTCGGGATTGGTTCGATTCTGGCGTTTGCGAGCCAGACGAGTCTTACGCAAATGATTGTGCAAGGTTTAGCCGGTCTGAAAAAACAATTCATCACGACTCTATAACGGGAGGGACTCCATGGCTCGTACTCGCATTCCACTTAGTGCTGCAGAAGAAGAAACACGTAACTTGCGTGAAAAACTGGACCTGAGCACCGCCGAAATCGGCTTGACCGTCCGCACGACCAATTGCCTTGAAGAGAAAGGTATTTTTAGTGTGCGCGATTTGTTGAACACCACTCGTGCCGATCTGTTAAGCATCTCCAATTTTGGCGAAAAAACGTTGGAGGAAGTTTTTAAATCCCTGGAAGACATCGGGTTTTATCGTCCCGGCCAGGATGTGAAGCCGCGTTAGAAAACAGCGGCAGAAAGCATCATCAGGAACTTTACACCTTGCAAGTGCTAAGTGCTTTGAACAGCAGCCGGGTCCGATCAGAGCCCGGCTTTTTTGTTGGGTTTGAACAGTCCACCAAAAATTGGTCGAGCGTTGTTGGTGCTCTGCCGGGCAGATCCTGAATCCTGTTGCAGGATTGGGCTCGTATCCGGCCGGAGTCCAAGAGAACGGTTGAAACCAAGGGAACAGTTGAGGCCATCAACGGACGCAACCAGTCGCAACCGACGACAGTGTCCGGAGTGCGATTTGCAGTCCTACAACCGGTTCTCCCGTCAAGTTCGAGCCTATCGTGGCGCAAAAGGCCCGGGAAGGGCTGCGAATCGACGTTGATTGGGGTTTGACACGTTTTTTCACGAATCTAAAATGATAGCACGGGTTTAAACTAACAGCTTCAGCTCGGTCGTTACTTGCTCTGAATGAACTCCGTAAATTCCAGACCTGTGTTTCGGGTCGGTAAAATTCAATCACAGGAAAAGCTATGTTTGGTTTGGGTACTCCCGAGCTCTTGATTGTGCTGGGTGTTTTCATTCTCCTTTTTGGAGGTGCGAAGCTACCGGGGTTGATGCGCAATATGGGGCGCAGCATCAACGAGTTTAAAGCGGGGATGCAAGAAAAACCCGTGCCGAAAAACATCGATAAACCAGAAAGCTCCGGTTCCGCCGAAGAACCGCCGGCCGAAGAAAAACCACAGGCCGAAAAGAGAGTTGGGTGAGCCTGAGATTCAATTCCACGGTCGTGGATAATGACGAACCAACCCCAGATACTCTTCGCCTGTTGCCCATTTTATATTCTGAAGTCGCATGCTGCCGTTTAATATTGGTTTTGGAGAAATGGCGCTGATCGGCGTAATTGCCGTGATGCTCTTTGGCAGCCGCCTTCCGGAAGTCGCCAGTCAACTGGGCAAGTCGTATCAGCAGTTTCGCAAAGGGCTGGATGAGATTAAATCCAGTATCAAAACGGACGTCGATCTGGACATCAATTCCGGTCCCGGCAGTGTGGGCCTGCCTGATTATTCTCAACAGCCCGCCGACGACTATGATGCCCCTGCAACCCCGGTGTTCGATGCGCCCGAGGATGAAGAATAGCGATTGATGCCCCAAGGTGCAGACCGCCAGCGGCACCGAAGATCTCCGTCAGGAGATCTTCAGACCTGCGATCGAAGCCGCCGCAAGTTTCTTCCGGATCGCGTTAATCTCTGTGCTGGCGTAAGGGGTCAGCGGCTGATACCCCCAGACCGGATTGGGCCACGCGCAATCATCGACAAACCGCACGATATGATGCACATGCAATTGGGGTGTCATATTGCCCAGCGCCGCCACGTTCAGCTTATCACCGGAAAACACCCGCTTGATGGCGACGGAGAATCGTCGGGATTCTTCGCACAATTGCTGGTAGTCGGACAATTCCAGATCAATCGCGTCCTTGATGTTGTGGCGTTGCGGCACCAGTACAAACCACCGGTACGCGGAATCGTTGATCAGCAACACCAGCGACAATGGAAATGCGCCAATTTCGATGCCGTCGCGCTCAAGATCGGGATGGAGTTTAAATTTGGCCACGACGGCATCCGTTCTATCGAGGTCGCTTTATCAGCAACAGTTTTTTGTTTTTCATGAAATAGTCCGCCTGTGCGACAACCTGATACCCCTCCGGTAGCTGCTGTTGCAGTTCGGGTAGATCATCCACGGTGGTAATTAACGGTGCATCCGGATTGCGTAACACAAATTGACGCACGCCGGGGCGCGGTTTCGGCTGCCAGAATTTTCGTGCAACCGGTTCGTTGGCGGAGGCGGATGGTTGACGCTCAAGTTCATACACCGGGCGGCCGGCATAAAACACCCATGAAGATTCGAGGCAACCAAAGCTGGCCACTTTGATATGTGCGGGCAGTTTTCTTACGTGGCTGAGAATCTTCTGATTGTTTTGAAGTGCGGCGATCTGGCCGGTGCCGTAGCCAAACAACGCCAACGCAAATAGGGCCGCACAAACCGTGAAGTTGGCGATGGCCTGACGCGACCGGTTGCGCAGTTGCAACAGTAGGCCCAAGGCCCCTGCCGCAACGATGGGGATACCAATGGCAGCCAGCTGGACGGATTCCAGATAACGCTCTCCGGCGACCCATAATCCCAGCGCGATCGCCCCCCCCGTCAACAGGGTTGTCACAAACGCCGCCGGCATCCACCACCGGGCGAGCAGCCTTGGTTGCCGCATCCATTGCACCAGGCAGGCTGACGTCAGGATCGCAAGGCCGGGGTAGCAGGGGGTGATGTAGCTGGGCAATTTCGTCCGGGCCAGCGTGAACAGTGACACCTGTACGCCTACCCAGCACATCATCAATACTAGGCCGGGGTGAGTGCACACAAAGGACCGATTGCCTGACCGGGCATCACGGGCGAGTCGCTGGAGGATCAGCGCGACAGGTAACCAGAACAATGACCAAGGAAAAAAACCAAATAAAATGGCAACCGGATAGTACCAGACACCGCCGCTGTGATTCTCAAAAGCAGTCGTTGACCGACCCAGATGCTCAGTCAGGAAAAAGATGCGCAGGAAATCTCCTTCGGTTCTCACGCCCACCCAAACATACCATGGCAGCGCAATCGCCAGAGCAACCAACCCCAACAACAGGGGGCGCATCGCCAAAGTCGTTTTGAAAAAGTGAACTGGATGGAATGCCTTGGTGACTGTCAGCAAAAATGTAGTGGTGTCGGCGAGGAACCCCGGTGGTTGCATGGTATGCGCTGTGGTTGGCAAAAAAAACGCCTGTCGCATCAACAGCAGGTACATGCCAATGATCGCCATGGGCATCAAAAGACCGATTGGGCCCTTGGTCAGAATCGCTAACCCCATGCCGATTCCCACCAGCAACAACCAGCGCGTCCCTAAATGTTTGAAATCGACCGTCGGTGCCAGGTTGGTCGTGCTTGCTTCAGAGACTTTTGAGCGATGCAGTTGGTGGGAGTGCTTGTCGCGCGTCGCTCCCATCACAAACGAAAACAGTGTTGCCGTACTGAAAAAAATTAGTGCTGCATCCGGTGTTGCCGCACGGGACGCCACGACAAACATGACGCTTGAGGTCAGTGCCAAGCCGCTGAGTGTGGCCGTTGTCTGGTCGAATAACCGGCGGGCGATCCCGTAGGTAAGCGCGACGGTACCGACACTCAACAGCGCGGACCAAAATCGGGCCGACCATTCATTGACGCCAAACAACCGATAGGCGGACATCATCAACCAGTATAGCATCACCGGTTTCTGATATCGCAATTCGTCATTGAAGATCGGTACTACCCAGTCCCCGCGCTGCATCATTTCTGCTGCACAGCCGGCATTGCGAGGCTCATCGCGGTCCCACAACTGGCAGGCACCCAACTGGAGAAAGAAGATCGTCGTTGCACTTAAAATAACTACCGCCAGGCCAAAGTGCGTCTGCCATCCTCGCGCGGATTTTGTCAGCGCATTGGAGGTAGTTGAATTGGAGGCAGTGAAATTAGAACGGGTTTTAGTGGGGAACACGTTTTGACAATCTGCGTCGATTTTTGGCTACTTGCGATAGCCTGGGCAGGAACCGATTCTGTGAAGATGGACCAAATTATTTTACCGGACGGGGATAGATTGGGCCAAGATCATTCTGGCGGCGTCCAAAAACTGTTCCAGTCGTCGGGGGCATAGGCTGTTTTTACGAGTCTCGTGCCTGCCGGCCTGAGGAGCCGTCGATACGTTTTCCCGGCAGACCGCACCACGTACTCCGATCAAGTCTGCCCCGGTGGCAGCGGCCTGCACCAGATCAGCGATCTCGATCGATCCGGCCAGCACACCTGTCATGCCGGCCGCACGCGCCTGTTGGAATAGCCCCTGACAGGTTTCGGATGAATAGTGTGCGAAAGTGTTGCCGCTGTTTTTGTCGAACGTATCAAGCAATAGCACCGACAGTCCATCGTCCCCCAGATCGTGCAGGTCACCGATCAGTTTCTCTGCCTGAGATGGTGACAACAAATCGACGTAGATGACCAACACTCGACGGACGTGAGTGGGCACCAATGAAAAAAAGTCTTGCAGGGGCTGGCGTACTGCGCTGCTGCGCGAATACCCGGACAGGCCAACCTTGACGAACGCTACTGCTGACCAGTTAATCTTTTCCAGTTCGTTCGTTGAAAACGCGGTGTGCGCTGATCTCGATGTGTGGATATGGTCTTGTTGGGGGGGCAGAAGGTGAGGGGCGAGGGACCACTGATGCAGTTCACCGCAAGCGATACTGACACGCATCCGGCGAGTGATTGTGGTAATCGCCGCAATCACTTCGTTGGCCACCGCGCTGCCTGCAAATCCGAGTGCACCAGCCGATGGATCTTTTAGATCAACGATCGATACGTCGGGACAGGCGGCGACGATCCGGGCTTCGGCAGAATCTTTTACGCTGATCAACATGGGGCGCGCGAGGGCTTGCGTTTCTTTGGGGGGGCAATGGCGGACGTGAGGGAGGCAGACGGGTACCAATATCTGCGGGGTTCCGTAAAATCTCGGGATCAAATCGAACGCCCCTCATCATCTCAAGCTTTTATTATGGCAGATGCCCGCGAGTTTCAACACATCACCGACGAACAATCTCTGGAGGAGTTTTGCAGGGAAGCAGCCAAGAGTCGCTATATCGGGTTTGATACCGAATTCGTGAGCGAAAACTGCTTCCGCCCACAGTTGTGTTTGATCCAGGTTTCGACGGAATCCACATTTGCGATCATCGACACGATGGCGGTCAAAAACATCAATGTGTTTTGGAAAATGTTGTGTGAGGGCAACCATATTACGATTGTCCATGCCGCGCGCGAAGAGTTTCTGTTTTGCTTTCGCAGTTTCGGCAAATGGCCGTCGCGTTTGTTTGATGTGCAACTGGCTGCCGGATTGATCGGGTACGAGTACCCGGCCTCCTACGGTAATCTGGTGAACCGGACGATCGGGAAAATAATCGACAAGGGCGAAACACGCACGGACTGGCGGCAGCGACCGCTGACCAAAAGCCAGATCGCTTACGCCCTGGAGGATGTCGTTCATCTTTGGCCTGTTTATAAAAAACTGTGTAAGAGTCTGGACAAGCGCGGGCGTCTGCGTTGGATGGAATCCGAAATGTGTGATTGGCAACAGGCGCTGGAGGAAACCGTGACCAAGCCCCAATGGCGACGCGTTTCGGGAACCGCGCGACTCAAACCCAACCAGCTGGCGATTGTGAAAGAACTGTGGCTGTGGCGGGAGGAGGAAGCCGAACGCCGCAACCGGTCGGCGAAACGAACTCTGGCCGACGATCTGATCGTTGAATTGGCGCGACGAGGCACCAGTCAACAGAAGCAAATTCGTGCCATTCGCGGTTTCTCCAACCGGGTGTCGGCCAATTCGATGGACGGTATTTCGACAGCGATCGAGAAGGCGTTGCAGTTGCCCCCCAGCGCACATCCCAAGAAAATTTACAGCAATAAATCTGTGAATCTGGGATTACTGGGTCAGTTCGTGACAACGGCGATGAATGTGGTCTGTCATGAACAACAGATTGCGTCAGCGCTGGTCGGGACAGCCCAAGAGGTACGTGATCTGGCGGCGATTAAACTTGGCTTGCTGTCCAACAAAAAACAACAGCGTCTTGAGAAAGGTTGGCGAGCCGAAATTGTTGGCCAGCTGATTCAGCGTGTGCTGGCCGGAAAAGTCGCGATTCGTGTTGGTGACGCGAAAAGTGACCAACCGCTGGTGATGGAAGAAATTGGCAAAGTCTAAAGGTTGGGTGGATGATCGATGATCCAGTGGATAAGCCCGTGGAAGATCCAATCGGTGATCTTGCTGATTCCGGATTGGCGCTTGGTTTTCAGCACTGAATCGTCAACAATAGGGAATTCTCTGAGCCCACCCCTCTACACGCAGGATTTATGTTTTTCGTTTTCGATGGAGTCGATGGCAGTGGAAAATCCACTCAGGTCGATCGGCTATCGCGTTACCTTCAGGCCCACGGCGAAGTGGTCACCTGCAAGGACCCTGGCAGTACTGCGTTGGGTGAGTCGCTGCGGGCGATCCTTCTGGAAAAAGGGGAAACGCCGATTGACATGCGTTCTGAGATGATGCTGTTCACAACTGCCCGTACGCAATTGGTCCAGGAGGTCATCAAACCGGCACTTCAGCGCGGTGCGTTTGTGGTACTGGACCGGTTTGTGATGTCGACGGTCGTGTATCAAGGGCACGCCGGAAAACTATCACCCGATGACATTCGTGCCGTTAACCGATTTGCGACCGACGGGGTCATCCCGAGCCAAATTTTCGTCTTTGATGTGCCCGTTGCTACCGCGATGCAGCGCATCGGTGCGGCGCGTGACCGGATGGAATCACGCGGCGACAAGTATTTTTCCGCTGTGCGAAACGGTTTTCTGGCCGAAACGCAAAACGATCCCAATGCTGTGCTGATCGATGGCACAAAATCCATTGATATGATTGAGGCAAAGATCCGGACAATCGTCGACCACCTGCTGAAGGACCGGCCACGGTAGCCCCTCTCCATTTTCGCCCCGGTAACCTGTTTCCCTGTGAATGTTTCGTTATGTCTTGGTCTGAAATACTGAACCATCGCTCCGCACTGGAGCGGTTTCAAAAAAGTGTCGCCGGCAATCGTTTGGCCAGCACCTATTTGTTTGTGGGCAAGGATGGCGTGGGCAAGCACCTGTTTGCGCTTAAGCTGGCCCAGGCGCTTTTGTGTGAAAACAGTCTGCAGGAGCTTAATCCCTGCGGCAGTTGTTCTTCATGTGCGCAGGTCACTGCCCGAACGCATCCTGATCTGACTTTGGTTTCCAAACCGGCAGACAAGGCCTTTATTCCGCTGGAACTATTTATTGGTAAACCCGATCATCGTCGCCAATCGGGACTGTGTCACGAGATTGGGTTGAAGCCGTTTCGCGGCGGGCGGAAAATCGCGATTATCGACGATGCAGATTTCCTGAATGTGGAGGGAGCCAACGCACTGTTGAAAACGCTCGAAGAGCCCCCACCCAATTCGCTGTTGATTCTGATTGGATCCAGCGAGCATAAGCAGATTTCGACGATCGTCTCTCGCAGCCAGACCGTGCGTTTTGGGGATCTGACCACGGATGAAGTGGCTACCATTTTGATGCGCATGCCAGACCTGGAAACGGCAACGGACGTGAGCGCACTGGCTGCGGTCTCCGGTGGCAGTGTTGCCCGTGCGATCGAACTGGCCGACGACGAGACCTTTCAGTTTCGAAGTGCTTTCCTAGCCGCCATGGCATCGATTGATCCCGGAAAAGGAGCGTTTGCGGGAGAGGTGTTGGCCTTTGTGGACGGTGCGGGAAAGGATTCGGCGAAAAAACGCGCCCGTTTGGTGATGGTAGGAGATTTTGCGATTGAGTTTTTGCGCGGCGTGATTTCGGCCGTTCTCGGAACCGACAGCGGCTTGCCCGAATCGCTCCAACGATGTGCGTCATCTGCTGTAGACCAGATGCAAACTCGCAGGGGACTTTCTGCGCAGCGCATTGCCGAATCCGCCAGCAACGCGATCGAACGTACTATTGAGCTTCAGTTAGATGTGCGTACCAACGCCACGCCTGCCAACACGGTATCGCCGTGGTTTCGTGATATCGCACGTGTGCTGCACGGCGAAACCTTGGTCCGCAATTGACCGCATAACTGGCACAGCAACGTGGCTACGCTCGCCAGAGCGTGGAAGCCGAACGGTCAGGCGAACCCAAGCCTGCCACGTCCACCGTCTGGCGACGGTAGCTACGTTTTCTGCCACCAAACGAGAAAGCATAAAGCACTACAGTGCAAACCCCGCCGAAAGGCTGAACGATTTTAGCTTGCCAAAATCCTCACCAAGCCCACTGGAAAGTTTTTTAGGCTGATCTTCGGTTACGTCGTCCGAATCCACGCCAAGCATATCAATCCGTTCGGCGATCAGGCTGGCCAGCGGATCGGCGACGACGACCACGACCACGCCCGATTTGTGTTTTCGGCTGACGCGTTTCAGAAATGCATCCACGCGTGGACGAACATCCATCAGCGTCTCACCCTCGGGTGGACAAATTTGCTCAGGGTTGTCCTGCCACTGACGAACGAAACGTGGCTGATTGCTTTTTAGCTCCTTCAGCTCGCGCCCCTGCCACAATCCCATATCCACATTTTTCAGTTCCGCGTTCACACGAGGGCGCACACGTGAATGAGAGGTGATTTCCACGGCCGTTTGCTGAGCGGCCAGGCAAGGGCCACTGTACACGGCCGTCAGTTCTGTAGTGGCCAGTTGGTCTGCCGCATTTCTGGCCTGCTCCAACCCGGAGTCGCTCAACGGCACATCCAGCGTGCCAACAATGCGACCTTGAGCATCAAAGTCGGTTGCGCCAGGCTTGACCAGTACGATCTGTAGGTCGTTGTTGTGGGGTGAGTTATTGATCATGACTGGACGCCCTCCATCATAGTTTCGATGGCGACCCGGTAATCATCCTGTTTGAAAACTGCGCTGCCGGCAACCAGAAGTTGTGCCCCGGCATCGGTACACTGCTTGACGGTGGTTGCGTTGATACCGCCATCCATCTCTAAAAGCACATCCTCCCCGCCAGGTGTTGTGCGAATTTGGCCCAGTTTTTCCAGGACCGATGTGTTGAAAGACTGGCCACCGAACCCCGCGTTGACGCTCATCACCAAAGCCAAATCTGCGTGGGGCAGGGCAGGGGCGATCTGCGAAACAGGAGTGTCCGGGTTGATCGCAATTCCGGCACCCGCACCAAGGTCACGGATTTGATCCAAAACCGGACGTGCATCCTGAACCGCTTCGGCATGAATGGTGATGATGTCGGCACCGGCGTCAAAGAACTGCTGGATGTATTTTTCCGGGTGGACCATCATCAGGTGAACGTCCAACGGCAACTCCGTCAGTTCACGCAATGCTTTCACGATGGTCATGCCGTAAGTGAAATTGGGGACAAATACACCATCCATTATGTCCAGATGAAGTGCGGTCACGCCGGCCTCTTCCAGCAACTCGATCTCTTTGGAGAGATTGCCGAAATCACACAGCAGTAGCGATGGGAGAACTGACGGTGCAGAACGCGCTAATTCAGTTAAGTGTTGGCGTCTCATATACTTTTTGTCTCAGGTGGAGCGTCATCCATGACCTTGGGAGGGTTGGTCTGCCAATCGGTTGGCCGACTGAATCGCTCTCATTCGCGATTCGCACTCTCATGGTTTCCTTTGCTCTGGCTTGCGATCGAGATACAGGTGATCCTCACGCCAAGATTGGAAGATTCTAGCCATCAGAAGTGCCAGCGATAGCCCTTCGGTGGAAACGCGTAAGTCCTTGCAGGTGCAGGGTTTATGCGTTTTTTTGCCGACAGGATCCTCGTAAACCCTTGTTTTTCCCGTGCCAACAGTACTGAAGAAAATGCAGATAAAAAAGCGTGCCAAAACGACCGTTTAAGACGTTTTTCCGCTATCTGAGGGGCAAAGTCAGGAGATCCCCCATAAACCGGGAAGATTGAGGCAAAGCAGGTATTTGTAAGCTAACGTGCAGAAAGAAAACGCAAGGCACCAGCCGGAATCATTGGACTGAAAGTCCGATAAACCGACTGGCGCTGTTTTTGCGTGTTGCCCACAGACAGGTATCGAATGGTCAACAGGAAATTGAGTACTACCTGACTCGCGCGGGCATCGGCGTGAGGTTGCCCGAACCTGGTGCTGGAGCCATCGCGGGCGTTGGGGTCAGGTCGCCGGTGCCCGGCCCGGTCAAACCGACATCCCCTTCGGGAACCACGACACCGCCAGGTTGTCCTGGCTGGCCTGGAAATACGGGAGTTGGATTCGGGGATGGAAGAATCGTGACCGTGCCGGGGAAGGGCTGGGGAGTGTGCGCTGGTGGAACGTAAGCCGGTGGTGTGTAGGTTGGTGGTTGTTGTGGGTAGACCGGAGACGGGTTGTAGACCTGAGGTGGATAGGTTGGTGCGGGAATGTATTGTGGTGCCGGGGTGTACTGTGGCGCAGGGTTGTAAGTGGGTGCCGGGTTGTAGACAGGTGCTGGATTGTACGTGGGGGCGGGAGCATAGTGGCCGCCACCACCGGAACAATTTTGCGCCAGGGCAGGGGTGGCTGTTAGTGCAACCGCGACCAGACAAAGCAGAATTTTTTCAATTTTCATCTTTTCCTCATCAATAAAAAACAAGACTGATTTGAGCGCCAATGCTGCCGCCCGTAAAAGTGTGTGTGATATTAAAATGATCGTGCCTCGGGTCATTCGACCGGCGGACCGGTTTGGTTTGGTTTATGGAAGTTGGGGCGATGGAAGACGGGTGAGTTCTGCTTTTGCTTGGGCGACACCTGCGTCCGCAGCCTTCTTCAGCCAGCGTCGCGCTTCATTAAGGTCTAACGGAACAGCGTGTCCTTGCTTATATAACAGTCCCAGCGTGTACTGCGATTGGGGGAAATTATCATTGGCGGCTACCTTGAACCATTTGATCGCGCGTTCCATATTTTTCGTTGTTCCCCTGCCTCTGGAGTACATCCGGGCCAGGCTGTCGCGCGAGTCATTACGGGGGTCGCGAAACCCCTGGTCTGCCGATTTTCGGTACCAGGAGAAAGCCTGTTTAAAATCGATGTCTACTCCCTCTCCCACTTCATACATATGTCCCATTTTGTACTGTGACGCAGCATCCCCACCTTCGGCCAATTTACGATAGATTTTCTTGGCTTCGTTAAAATCCTTTTCGATTCCAGATCCTTCCTCATAAGCCATCGCAAGATGACGTAGGCCATTGGTGTCACCCATTGCAGCTGATCTTCGGTAGTACTTGAGCGATTCGCCCAGATCCTTCGTGACGCCGCGCCCTACCAGGTACATAAAACCCAGATTGTTCAACGCACGCGCGTTGTTATGGTCCGCCGCCTTTTTTGTCCATGCCAAAGCCTGTTTATAGTCAAGCTTAATTGGCTTTTTTCCCACCAGGTACATGAATCCCAATTGTGCCTCGGCCGCTGCGATGCCGTGTTCAGCATGCAGTCTGACCTGTTCGATGTCCAGCTTTTTATAGTCTTTGAAGGGCTTGATCGTTTTCTTTTTGACCGCGGGCTGGGGGGCCTCTGGTACAGCAATCTCCATCTCCGGTTTCAGCAGATAATGATCCATACTGGCATCCAGATCCAGAAACGCCCGTTGTCCCGTTTCCTTCTTCATTTGTCTGGCGACACTACGGAACAGATCCGTGACCTCCAACCCGCGCGGGTGATCCGCAGCCACGGTGTCAATAAAGTGTTTTGCAAACGGCGAATTGGTACCTTCCCCGTCAGCGGCCTCGGTACCAGCGGCCGTCGAGTACGCGATGATGGTTCCTTCGGGAGCCTGCATGCTGGCGAGGCCCACTTTTCCTGATCGCATAAAACTGCGAAACGGATTATTGCGACAGGCGTCGAAGATGATCACCCGCAGGCTTGCCCCGGAACCCTCCATCGCTTCGGCAATGTAGTCCGCACAAACGCATCGTTGCGTCACGTGATGCTTGCGTTTGACGTTGGCATCAACAGGAACCAGGTAGTTTGTGCTGTTCAATTCCAAGCCGTGCCCCGCATAAAAAAACAGCACTGCGTCGCCGGCCTTCAGGCCGTCGGTAACCGCATCAACATCGTCTTCAATTTGGTGTTTCGTGCGGTCTAACTGGGTGGTGACCTTGAAACCGATCGACGTTAGCGACTGCGCGATTGCTGCGGCGTCGTTTTTGGGATTCTTCAGAGGCGCGTTGGGGTAGTTCGAATTGCCGATTACCAAAGCGACGCGCTGAGGCTGAGCCGGATCTACCGCTTGGGCGTGCAAAATTCCGGGGACCGCGCACGCCAGAATCGCGCATGCGTGGCAGAGCATTCTCCAAAGTAACATATGCCGTCTCACAATTTATCTCATCTAGGCCACGTGTTTATCCCTGCGCGTGGCATTCGTTCCCGCTTCCAATTGTATCCGCAATTGCTACTGCTTTACGGGAAAAATGCAATATTTAGGTGACGATGAACGGGTGGTAGGCACAGCAGGTATCCCTGATCGCCAATAACAAAACGACCGCGATTCGGTTTTCTTCCGGGAAATTACGCGACCATTGGTCAACGTTCACTTGGCGGCGCCCAAACGTCCGGCTATGTAGCGAAAGGGCAGGTCGGGCACGAGTGCGATCTGTTGCCCCGGGGAGTTGGCCCCCCGACCACCGGGGCCACTATGCCGCTTGGCTGCTGCCTTACGACGGCAGGGCGCTGCACCGCTACGCCGCTTTCTTGCTGACTGCGGGGCGTTCGGCGGCGAATACCTCTTGACGGATGACGGCCAGTGCTTCCTCGTCGTCCCAGTAATTGACGTGCCCGCGGCAGCCCAATGGATGCCCGGAATAAACTGGCATGAATGCCCCGAATTCGGTCATCCAAGATTGCTGTTTTGCGTTTTGTGGAAGTATCGGGAAATCGACTTCCTGCCCCACGAAATCATCAATCCGAAACAGGTTCACCCAGCGATCAATGCGCTGGCGCAGGTCATCCCAATAGGGCTCGTTCAGCGACGGGTATAGATGCCCAAAATAATGCTGGTACAGATAGGTCAGTGGCGAGCCCATCGTGACCAGCGTCGTCTTCGAAAATGATGAACTTAGCCACGACATTTCTGGGTCGTTCAAGATCTCGACGGCCACCATCGTCCCTTGGCTGTGGCTGATAATCACCAACTCCGGCCGGTGCAAAAGTCGTTCGCGGTAGTAGACCAAGATTCTCTTAATGCGGCAGTGAATCATATCCCGACGGCTGAAGAACAGACTTCCGGATTCAAAAGTGGTTTCCTGAATGTCGAATTCGTCATCGTCGTCCAGAGCGTCTGCGATGTTGGTGGCTCGAAAGTAGAAGTGGTTCACCACATCCAGCAGGATATCAAAACCGGGGCGCAGATAGGGCAATACGACAATCGCCACACCACCCAGCGGCACCATCAACACGACGGCGTATTTATTGACCTCCATTAACGCGATTCCCGGTAGACTCGTCTGATAGGCAATGCTCAGCATATTCATGGTGCACAACAGGAACACCAGCGACACGCCTGCCAGAGTGCACACGCCAAGTGTCCATTGCTGTAGTGCGTTGACGATCAGCCGCGGGGGACGGCTTCCACCGCTGAAACTGGTGATGTTGTTTTTTGAACGCCACGAAAAATACCGGAACAGTACCGCGCTGGTACTGATCGCCATTACAACCATCATCAGAAATTGCACTCCCAGCAGAGGCAGTGCTTCATCAAACGCGGCGACGAATTCGGGAATGTGGTTCGTTTTGGAGATTCCTTCCCGGGCGAACAGCCACGCCATCGGCAACGCTTGGCCCCAAATTCCAACGGCCAATGCGGGCAGCAGGAATCCAAGGTTGATGGCCGGCTTGTACACGCGCGGGTGTGACCAGGCCGAAAACCAGCACGCCCCCATTGCAATCACCACCATGCTTTCCACAAACCAAATCAACCCCAGCAGCACCACCAACACCCGACAAAACCAGATCAACCCCGGATGGGCACAATGATCACAGTTGATTTCCGGGTACAGCGCGTCGATCCACAACGCTTTGGCCGTCATCAGGAAAACGGACCACACCGCAACGGTACAAATCCAGAACCAAAACCGCATCACCACGCGCGAACGGGTGATACGCAGTCCGACCGCCGCGGCCGCGATGGCGACCGCCGCACAACCTCCCAGCAGAATTTGTGTCCAGACCGTATCTTTATAGGATCCCGGCCACATGGTGTCGGTTCCAAATGCGGCGGCGGTGATCATACCCAGAAATACGGTAATCGCGAGAACCGGCCCCTGGAGTATGCGCGAGCTCATCAGGCCGAGTAATTTCAGATATCGCGCTGCGATACCGGGCTGGTCGGCGGCAATGTAGGCCACGTAGCGAAGCCCAAACAGGATTTGAAACAATCCGTAAACCAGCCCCAATAGGCCACGTTTAACTTGGGACAGATCACCCCAGAAGACTTCGGCCATCTCACATTGATTGCCGTCGATGGACAGCTGTCGAACGTGGGCGGGGAAAGTGCGCGTACGGTTGGCCACCGTCGATTTTTCGCCCAACCAGATGGTGCTCTGGTGTTCGACCAACGGCTGTTCATCGCGCGCCAGAGAACGCGCAAAACGATTCAAGGTCCCTCCGGGGGGCGGATCGCCTACCCCGTGGATTACCAAAACCACTTTCTCAATCGTCGAATCCTCGATCGCCACCGTCGGTCCGTACTCAAGCCGCAGGGGTTGGAAAAATCGGACTTTAGAGGAAGTTGGCTTCCACGGCAGCGGAGGTTTGAAAAGTGCTGTCACTGGCGACGGCGTGGCCCTCTGGGCCGATGATGGTGAGACAGCTTTGTGTTTTTCAAGATGAATGTGCAGAGAGTGTGCATGGCCGAATCTACCGCAGAAAAGTTTTTAAAAAATCCGGGAAGTTGGAGACTTGCAGGCAAATCAGCCGTTGTATGTGTCGTTTCCCGCCACTAAGTGGATTTGTAGTCGCCTAGCAATAACTACTGCCCGCACTATTGTTGACAGCAGCCGGCGGTTCTTTTATACTCCACAAGCCCACTCTAATGACATAATACCCACCTCCACCATCGCTTTTGTCTGTTGGCTTGGCAATTACACGAATCGGTCTCGCAGTCCATTTCCATCAGGAACTGGTGAAAGGCTTGAGATTGATTTGTCTTAATTGATCATTCAGCGACTTAACGCGGCAATGAAACTCTTCTGTTCTTACAAAAGTGCAGACTATCCAATTCATTTTGAAGGGCGTTCCAAAAATGCGCAAGGACCACCTGCTGTTCAGTTTGAGATCTCGAACATCGTCGGAATCTCGGCGTGTTTCGAGGTTTGACTACGAGACTCTTGAGCCGCGCCAACTGTTGGCTGCTGTTGTTGAAAACCCTCAGGACTACCAGGTTGCTGAGTTGCTTTCCTCGGTTCAGCAATCGACCTTCACTCAGGAAACTTTGGCAGATAGTTCAGCTACGGCGATTACGGCGGTCGCAACCAGCTCTACCATCTGGGCGGTAGCCAGTGGAAATTGGGATAGTGGATCTACGTGGCAGGGTGGTGTTGTCCCGTCTGCCAGCTCCAGAGCAGTTATTCCACAAAACGTTACCGTTAATCTGAATGGTGCAAACACCACCGTCGGCGAGCTGGTGATTCAGGGTGTTTTGAACGTCACCGAGACCAGTGGTGCCGACAAGCGTCTGACATCGGCTTGGGTTCATGTAAACAGTGGCGGTGTTTTCCAGATTGGCTCTGCCGCCAATCGCTACGATAACAATGATTTTATCCTGACGTTAACGGGGGACGATCCCACGGAAACATTCCAGGTCGATATCGTCGATCAGGCTGGCAATGCGGGGGCGTTAACCATTACAAACAATAATGGTTTTCTGATGGCTCACAGTGGCGGTCGATTGCAGTTTTTTGGTCAGGAAAAAATTGCGTTCACGAAGTTGGCTCAAACGGCCAACGTTGGCTCGAACCAAATTTTGGTCGAGCGCCAGATCGATCGTGATTTCGATGGTGACTTGGATTCTGTTGATGGCACTCTCGATTGGCAGGTCGGTGATCAAATTGTGATCGCCAGTTCGTCTGAGGATTACGACGACGAAGAGATTCGTACGATCACGGCAATCACCAACCAGCCCAACAACAGGGCGTTGATTACTTTTTCCGGCAATTTGCGTAACCGTCACTACGGTGAGATCGAAACCTACAGCGACCCTGATGACAGCACACGGACGTGGGATTTGGATTTGCGAGCGGAAGTGGCGTTACTGAGTCGCAACGTGCGCGTCGAAGGCGAGGCACGGCACGATACCGATAATTCTTTTGGTGATCGCGCACGATTTACTCAAACGTTGGGAAATGAAGGCGATGGTTTTGGCGGCCATATCATGATTATGGGCTCCGCCGGGCAGATCACCATTGATGGCGTTCAGCTGGATAAATTGGGTCAAACCGCACGTGTGGGACGTTATCCGATTCACTGGCACCTGGCAGGCGATCGCAGCGGTGATGTCTTGCGTCGCACCAGCATTACGAATTCCAACAACCGTGGCGTCACGATTCACGGGACTCATAATGTACTGTTACAGGATGTGGTGCTGCATGACATTCACGGTCACGGCTTTTTCATGGAGGACGGCGTCGAAACCGGCAACCGATATTTGTCCAACATCGCTTTCGGGATACACAAGGTTGGTCGCAGTGCGGCAGTCGGGGATTTTGCCCCTGATTTGAACGACCCCTTCATTGTTGACACGCATGATCATGTTGGCCAGAACGCCAATCGTTTTCTAAGTTCAGCCGCTTATTGGATTACCAATCCGGACAACACTTGGATCGGCAACATTAGTGCGGGGTCTGAGGGAACCGGGTTTTGGTTTATTTTCCCGGGGGAAGCCATTGGCGCGTCGGCCAATGATCCCCAATATGCGAATGTGAGGCCTGACCGAACCAACCTGCGGCAATTTGATTTCAACGGCTCACACTCTTCGCCGGCCGGGCTGAACTTTGACCGTGGCTCTGATCTGGAAGTTCCCGTCGGCGGCAACATCAAGGCATTTTTTGATGGAGACAATTGGTTCCCCACAGTCGAACCACAGATTAATAGTTTCACCGCCTACAAGCACAACGTGGGGATTTACCACCGCGGTTTCACCACAAATTTTAATGACAGTCGCCTTGCCGACAACAATATCGGTACCTTCATCACTTTTACGCAACGCATCACCGACTCGCTGTATGTTGGTCACTCACGTGGTAACGCTGATTTTTCTGATTCAGTGACGGGACATACGATTTATGATGGTGCCAATACACTCGATGGGCTTCATTTCGCCGGTTTCGCGGCCAACAATGCTCACATGTTTCGTGTCAATGGATCCGCGTTGCGACATACCAGCCATGTGACGCGCAACACGTCTTTTGAGAATGACGGCAGTGCCGGGCATGTCAGCATCGGGAGTCAGGGTGGCGGCTCCAGTCATGGCTCACCGTTCAACAATTCCTCAGCGGCCATCTATGACGAGGATGGCACGTTTACCGGTCACGTAGGGGGTGGTGCCGGAAGCACCATTGTGACGAATCATCCTTTTTATTACGACGCCGACGATTTCCGCCCGGCTGGTTGGAATGCGGTGGTTTCGGACGACCTGTATTCGATGTTGTATTTTGTCCCCAACAATGGAAACGCGCGATTTCGGGTGACATCGCCCGATGGCGACTCGATTGTTGACGAAGGCAGGAGCCGTAAGACCCATATCAAAAATGGCGATGCCCAGAATCCAAACGATGACTACCTGATTGAATTATCCAGCGGCAGTCTCTCGGACACGTTTAACTTTAGACACTGGACAAGAACCGGGCCGTCGGGTTCGACGGTGTTGAGATTCGTCAACTTTGGCGACACACTCCGACCACGGAACATGAATCGAGCCAGAACGCTCGCCGAATTAAGAAGTGCAACTCAAACGACTTTCACTGTTGTCAATGGTGATGTCTATATCAAGGCATTCAACAGTTCGCGCGATATCTTGATGCGAAGTTTCAATAACACGACTCCCAATGCAAACAATGACTTGGCGTCAACCGATGCGGGCAGTTCGGTTACCATTGATGTGCTGTCCAACGACAGTGATCTTGATGGCGACTCGTTAACCGTGACCCCAACCAGTACGGCTACGGTCGTTGCTGATTACCGTGATGATTTTACAACTCAAAACGGAACGCCCGCAGCAGGCTGGCAGTATCTCTGGAATGAAAGTGGCACCTTCGGGAATGCAAATAACTATTCGGTCATGGAGGCCGTTGGTAATTCGTATCGTCCTCAAAATCAGGTACAACAATTTTTAAACCTGAGTGCCACCTTTGGCCACCCGGGACCTGGCACCGACAATTCCAACACCGTGGGGTATGACTTGTTTGCGATTGCCGCCTACACGGTCGCAGCCGACGGTGTGTACAGTATTGACGATAGTTTTATCTCTCGCGCCGGTCAGTTTAGTGACGGTGTTGAAGTGGTACTGCATGTAGGTAACGACATCACCCAAATTGCCAGTATCGCACCGCAGGGTTCTGGCAACTTCAATCGGTCACTGGGGTTTCTGCCAGCCAACACCACAATCTATATTGGAGTCGGACCAGACGGGCCCGGCAGTGGTTCCAGCGCAGGGCAGGATTCGTTTACCTGGGATTTCTCGATCACCCGTCAAAATACAAATGGCAATGGTCAGCTGATTGTCAATCCCGACCAGACGGTCACCTATATCCCCGATGCCGGATTCTCCGGGACTGATACGTTTAGTTACCGCTTGAGCGACAACCGTGGCCGCTCGGATACCGCAAGCATTTCGGTGACCGTAAACCCCGTGCTTGCATCGACGGTTGAGGGAAGGCATGTGTTTTACGCAGGTTCTTCTTTCGATAGCGGCACGACTAGGAACGCGATCGCAACGGATAAATCCGCGTTACTACCGGGCCAAACTGCGACCGTCAATAATTACACCAGCTATTCAGGAGGCATCAACGGAATCATCGTCGATGTAGCCAACTTCAACGGTACGCCCACAAGATCCGATTTTGAATTCCGTGTCGGAAACGACAACTCACCTGCAAGTTGGACCGCGTTGGATTCAAATTCGGGGGACGTGAGCTTCACTGCGGGCGCAGGCGCGGGAGGATCGGATCAGATAACCATCACTTGGGATGCTGATTCTGCAATAAAAAAACAATGGTTGGAAATAACCATTCTGGCCAACGGGACCACGGGGCTATCAACGCCTGACGTGTTCTACTTCGGCAACGCGATTGGCGAAACCGGTAGCTCGGCCACCAGCGCTGCTGTCAATATCTTTGATCTTCTGGGGGTGCAGGACAATCCACATAACAATTCGAATCCGGCAAACATCGAGAATAAGTATGACATTAATCGTGATGGGCGCGTCAATATTCGAGACCTCCTGTTCATTCAGGATAATGGCACCAATAACAGCAATGATCTGAACTTGATATCCGTGCCGGTCACCGGATCACGCGTGGCGGTCGTTGCACCAGCAACTTCTGCGGTGCAATCGACGGCGGTTGATGCCGCGCAAACCGATAATCCTGCAACTGATTCTGCGATAGCCGACCGGGCAAGTTATCCAATCCCCGAACCGGTGATTCGTCATGCTGTGTCTGAAGGAGGCCTGGTCAAATCGTTGCAGATCCCGTCAAACGAAAACGAGCGGCAACCGACGGCGGTTGATGCCGCGCAAACCAGCGATACGGCAACGAATCCTGCGACAGTCGATCGGGCAAGTTATCCGACCCCCGAACCGGTGATTCATCACGCTGTGTCTGAAGCAGTCCCGGTCAAATCGTTGCAGATCTCGTCAAACGAAAACGAGCGGCAACCGACGGCGGTTGATGCCGTGCACACCAGCGATACGGCATCGAATCCTGCGACAGTCGACCGGGCAAGTTATCCGACTCCCGAACCGGTAATTCGTCATGCTGTGTCTGAAGCAGTCCCAGTCAAATCGTTGCAGACCCCGTCAAATGAAAACGAGCGGCAACCGACGGCGGTTGATGCCGTGCACACCAGCGATGCGGCAACGAATCCTGCGACAGTCGATCGGGCAAGTTATCCAATTCCCGAACCGGTGCTTCGTCGCGCTGTGTCTGAAACGGTTCCGGTCGAATCGTTGCAGATCCCGTCAAACCGAAATGCCAGTCGTTTTGTTTCGCCTTTGGTGACCGGCGTACGAATTCAGCCAAATAATCGCTTCCCGGACAGGACCGAAGCTAATCCGAAAGCGCTCAGACTACTGGGGGCGCAGACGACCGAACCGATCGCTCTGCTCCAGTTGGATAGGGTTTTTGCCGATCGTTATGATGATGACGGCACCCCGGAGCATTTTACGGAATCGACGATTGAACCTTTGTTTTTAACAACATCTTCGCAGAGCGATCGATTTGAATAATCGTTTCAATTTAACAAAGCCGAAATTGAAGGCGTTCCTGTTTCCATTGGAAATGGGCGGTTTTAGACAGCAACCCGCAGGTGGCAGGTTGAATTTTCAGACTTTAAAACAGACTTTTAAAAAATGAAAGTTCAAGATGATTGGAGTATAGTGAAGAGTTGCCCTCCGTCGATTTATTAAAGAGTCAATTGCTTTGAAGGTTTACGCATCATGAGAATTTCCCTATCGCTTTTTCCAATTGCCTGCTTGTCATTTGCGATTTTGTTCGTGCCAAGCTATGAGGCTATCGGCCAAAATCCAATTCAGATCACGAGCAACACCAATGTTCTCGCAGGTAACACAGCGAATCAGGCAGTCGCTCTGTCTCTTAGCGGCACTGCTCAGACTCGGGCAGTCAATGTCTTTGCTGAGTTCGACCAGTTAGCGGGCGTTAACCCCGGTATCACCTCGGCTGATATTCTGACCGGGACAGTATTTGGTTCCGTTGCCAATACCGGAGCATTCGACCTCGGAACTTCCCCCAACCGCGGCCTCGGGGTGTCTGTTTCGACCCAGTCCGGAACCGTTGCGACAGACGGGCTGCTGGTTACTTTCCTGGTTGATACGACAGGAATTTCTGATGGCGACTTCACACTTAATCTGAATCCTGTCGCATTGGGAGACACTGAATTCATCAACGCATCTGGTGTGGATGTGATTCCGTTCGATTTCTCGAACAATGTCTTCACCGTCAGTACCTCAGTCGTTCCCGAACCTTCGTCGTTCTGTCTTTTGAGCGGTATCTTTGGCCTAATGGCGGTGCGTAGACGGCGGGTTTGACAGGGGGGGAAACCGATCGGCATGCGGTTAAGGCCAACCATTAAGGCCAACCACCATCGTTGCGGGATGCACAGGCCGTGACGAAGCAATGCGTAACAACGGCCAAGTTCGACCGCATTAATGCTTAAGGCGTTCGGTGTTGTGGTTGTTGTGTTTTTGCCCTGCCGGGTTTACCAGCTTCAATTTCAATGCACAAATCAATGTGCAACAAAAAACGCCACGTCGTTAAACACGATGTGGCGTTTCTCGTTTCCCCAGCTAAATGGTTTAGCTACGTCTGCGACGTGCTGCCAAGCCTGTCAGCGCGAGTCCAATCAATATGCCTGTTGAAGGCTCCGGCACGGCTGACGCGGCGAGTGTGCCGCGAAGTTCTCCACCATTGAAACTGCCGCTGTGGATATTCAGATAGAGTTCTCCGTCGAGCAGGTCATCGACCAAGTCAAGGTTATTGGCAAATGAAACTGCCCCCGTGACGCGACCTGAGGTAGCACCGTCAGCGATTGCGGTGTTGGTGTTGGTGACCGCAGCGTCGGTGAACGAGTTCAGATTAAACACGATCCCACCAGTCTGGTTGAATGGATCGCCAGCAACGCCTGGAAGATGCAGGTGGATTCCACTGGCAGCGGCTGTAAGCAGCCCACCGCCAAGCCCCTCAAATTCGAAATCAAAGTTCAGCTGGTTGGTTTGCTGATTGAAAATCAGACCGGCACCTGCCTCGCCGCCAAACGCGACAGAAGTCGCAGCTGTCGCGGTGTTGGCCCCGACTTCGTTGCCCGGCAGCAGACCAGTCCCACCGTTTCCAACAAAGTCAAATTGAACGGTCTGGCCGACCGCAACTGGTGCAAGAATTAAACAGGCAGCAACCGCTACTGTTTTGATGAGCGTTAAAATTGTGGGACGCATTTCGTTAGAGCCTCGTTGAAAAAACAGAAAAAAACAGAAAATCAATTAAACTTGGTTTAGGCGGCTGGCTGTCAGGAATTCACCACCCGTTGCTGACGTTGCCAGCGCCGGAGCGAAGCTGGCAGCATCGCCAACAGTAAACTCGCAACTGCCAATCACCTTAAAACGGCTTTGAATATGAGAAAGCTAGGAGGCCGGTGCCTGCCTTTATTGCTTGCTATGGTGTGCAGACGCAAACAAAGCAATCACATTACATGCTTTTTAAATAAAATTCTGGTGGGGTGTGTTTTTTGTTGTGCCAAACCCTAATGCGGCGTCCCCGCCATCATTTCCGCCACCTCCTTCTTCAGAGGGGCGAAGTCTTCTGTCGGCAGCTTCAACTCCCGTGCGATCGCATCGACCAGTTCTGGCAGCTCCAGGTTGCTGCCCACGTGCTGGTCGGATTGGTTGATCAAAAACAGGGTTGGGTATCCCTTGACGCCAAACTGCAACTTGTACCTGCCATCATCAACAATATTCTTCCATGGTAGCGGTTGCTTCTTCAGGTATGCGTTCAGGTCCTCAGCCGAATCGGCGGCAATCCCGACAATTTCGAATCCATGTGGCTTGAATGATTCACGGATTTTGATCAATGCCGGCAATTTCTCGATGCAGGGACCACACCAGGTACCCCAGAAATCTATCACGACCACCTTCCCTTTGTACTGCTGCCAAGACACCGTCTCATCGTCCGCCGTTTTTCCTTTGAAAGAGGGGTTGGTCAATTGGGGGGGCATTTGGGACAGTTTCCTCTCGTGAATTCTTTTGACCGAAGCCGTTTTCCTGACGTCGATCCCGTCAAACTTCCAGTTACCGTCTGCGTTAACAAACTTCGCAACCGACGGAGCGGCTCCCACATCAAACTTCTTGACGTCCCCGGCAACCCCACGGGCAACCTGCAGGAAGACTGCGTCTTCCGCATAGGCGCTGCGTTGTACGGGGCCGCGGATCAAAATTATCTCCATTGGCGAGTTCCGTGCGGCGGCCCACAGTTCGCTGATGATGTCCCAGCGTTGTTGATCTTTATCTAGGATTTCAAGAGTCTTTCTGACCGCGTCCTCCGACGAACCAAGCGACTTCAGATCCACATCAAGACCGTGCTTTTGCATGGGGTGTTTCAAGCCATTTTTGACTGCATCAAATTCTTCGGGGTAGTTCTTTCCAATTTTGGGGTCGCTAAGCAACATCGAAAACGAGGTCACCCAGATGGCAAGTTCGTTACTGCCCTGTTCGGTCATCAACGGTGCTGCAGCCGCAAAATCCCCCTCGTCAATTGCTCTCGAAATCCTGCCCAACACCGTTTTGGCCGCCTCGATATCTGCTGAGTGGTCAGCAGCCGTGTCGCCGGATTGACCGTAAGCCGGCGGCGTTACCGGCAGCAAGAAACAGCCGATAAAAGTGAGGGTTCTGGCCAACAGGTTTGTCCATTTGGCTGTCAGCTTGGAAGATACAAGTGACGACGAAGATGTCACGATCACGTCGAAGGGCACTCGGTTCATGTTATGTCCGGGAGAGGGAGTTACAAATCTGTTTGGAATTTATCGGGTTTGAGCTCCTCCGGCAAGCCGATCCACCGGAGTGGCGACTGTAGCTGGCTTGCCTTTTGGCCTATTCTGTTGATAATCTGTGCTGTCTTCTGCGTGTCAAAATCAAGCTTGGGACAGCATGGGTTGCCGCGCGGCCGGCGTTTTTGAAAACGATCGAAACGGGATTTGGTCATAGTGGCCTTGCCAAGCCGGTACTATGAGCGCAGGCGCGATATGAGCGTAGCCGCAAGTTAACGGGAACGCACTCGGGCCGACGGTGACATCTCGGGTGACTATGGCCTCCTTGATGACCTTTGATTCAATCAACAGGACGTAACGCGCCAGTCCCTCCAAATCCCTTAGCCCTTCCGCACGATGGCGTGATGGATTAAGGCGAAATATATTTTTTCTTAACCACCAAACATCCTACAGGGTAGCCACTTGAGCGCATCGGTAACTGAAAACACGATTGAGAATGTGGCTGAAACAATGCAGCAAATTGGCGTTTCTGCAAAAGTTGCCGCGGCACGTCTGGCGATCGCATCGACCGGGGAGAAGCGAACGGCACTGCAGTCGGCAGCAGCATGGTTAAGGAAAGATGCCCAAGTTGTGCTGGAGGCAAATGAAAAAGACATGCAGGCCGGTGGCGAACGAGGCCTCCCGGCCGCCATGCTCGACCGGTTGAAGCTCGATGGCAATCGCATTGAAGGGATTGTTGCGGCCTTGGAGGCGATTGCTGAACTAGCGGACCCGGTTGGGCAAACGATCGCTCAGTGGGATCGCCCCAACGGGCTTGAGATTGAGCGCGTGCGCACGCCGCTGGGTGTGGTTGGTGTGATTTTTGAGAGTCGCCCCAATGTAACCGCCGATGCGGGAGCGCTGTGTCTGATGGCGGGTAACGCGGTTATTTTGCGAGGTGGCAGTGACTCGTTCTATTCATCTGCCGCAATTCATAAATGCATGGTGAAGGGGCTGGCGGAGGCTGGCCTTCCCGGTACCGCAATTCAGATCGTGCCGACCGTTGATCGCGCTGCCGTCGGAGAGATGCTAAAAGGGCTTGATGGAAATCTGGACGTGTTAGTTCCGCGCGGCGGCAAAGGACTTGTCCAGCGCGTGCAAGATGACTCGCGCGTTCCGGTGTTTGCGCACCTGGAAGGCATCTGCCATATCTATGTGGACAAATCTGCCGATCTTGAAATGGCAAAATCCGTTGTACTCAATGCAAAAATGCGGCGAACCGGAATCTGCGGCGCAGCCGAAACGCTGTTGATTGACCGAGCGGTTGCCGACACTTACCTATTGCCATTGGTGACCACGCTGCATGAGGCGGGTTGCGTGATCCGGGGTGATGAAGCGGTCGTGGCCGCGTTTCCTTCAGCGACTCTGGCGACGGAAGAAGATTGGTCGACCGAGTACCTAGATGCGCTCATTTCGGTGAAAGTTATCGATGGCATTGGAGCCGCGATTGCTCACATTGAGCAGTACTCATCGGGCCACACCGAGGCGGTGATTGCCGAAGACGCGTTGGTTGTCCAGCGGTTCTTCAACGAGATTGATTCGGCGATTTTGATGCACAATGCATCAACACAGTTTGCTGACGGTGGAGAATTTGGAATGGGGGCCGAGATTGGCATTGCTACCGGCAAAATGCACGCGCGGGGGCCGGTGGGGGTGGAACAGCTGACCAGTTTCAAATACTGCGTGCGTGGCAGCGGGCAGACGCGCCCTTGATTTGTTCTGTCGCTTGTTTACCCTCGCGCAAAATAGAGATGGCCCAAACGTCCATTTCGTTTTTGGTTTTTGAGATTAGCCGCAACAGCACGCTTTCTTCGACGTTACAATCTGTTTTGTCGAATCCGCGGCGTTTGTCGTGTGATGTTACGGTATCCACTTCTCAAATCCAGTTAGCGAGTTCCACAATGCACCAGAGTAGAAACACTCAATCCAGAAATGTGCGCGGCGAGGCCGCAGAAGTTGCCTCCCGTCGGTCTCCGGTCAAGCACTGCAACAACAAGGAAGAGTACGAGTACAGAAACCCTGTCAACAACCAGCCCTCCCATCTGGCGAATTTCACCAAAGGGTTGCCACACGATTTAAAAACAGGGTTGTTGCTCAATCCGGTCGATTACAAACTGTTTGTCGTTGGAATTCAGTCTGGCGATCCGGCTGATTTTATGAAAACACCCTTGGGCCCCGCAGGGCCCAAGGGAGTTGCGGCGCGTATTCCCGGCAACCCGACCATCGAGGCAATTACGGCAGAACGATTGGGCCGCAGCGCGTGCTGGCAGTCGCATCTTGCCCAGAACTACCCCACAGCAGAAAATCTTGGCCCCGGTGAATCGGGGGCACGGGTCCGGGCGTGGGAAAGTGCGGGAGCCGGGAGCGTGCTGGATTTGCAAGGGCCGGATGCACAGGCCGTCACGATGCCACCGGCACCACGTTTGGACAGCGACGAACTGGAGGCCGAAGTTGCCGAAGTGTACGCGATGGCGTTGCTGCGCGACGTTCCTTTTGCCAATTTCCCGCTGTGCAGCGGCATGGCGGCGACACCCGCAGAATTCGAAAACGCGTTTGATATGCTGTCCGGCATGCGGTGGTTTGACGAAGATAGAAGCCCGGACAACGACACTCCGGAACAGAGAGGGCGTCGTCGACAACTGAATTCCAGTGACCAGACCTTCCGGGGAACAACGCCCGGAGAACGTGTGGGGCCTTACCTGTCGCAGTTTTTGTTGCTGGGAGATAATGCGATTGGCACGCCGAACGATCCGGAAAAAAGAATTCCGGAAGACCGGACAGCGGGCGATGGTTTCATTACCTACGGTGCGATCGGTATCCAGCAAAAGGTGCGCGTGGCTGAATGTGGAAAAGACTACATGACGAACTGGAACCAGTTTGTCGATGTGCAAAACGGTGCTGACCTGCGAGGGGCGGAAACCTATGAGCCGGCCAGTAAGTTCGATCAGGGGCACCGGTTTATCGCAACTCCGCGCGATTTGGCAACCTATGTCCATCACGATGCGCTCTATGAAGCTTATTTGAATGCCTGTTTGTCGTTGATTGCCTCAGGAGCTCCCTTTGACCGTGGCATCCCGTTTTTGGAGTCCGACACATTTGACAAGCAGCAGGGGTTTGCTCACTTCGGCGGTCCTCATATTCTGACGCTGGTCTGTGAAGTGGCCACGCGCGCTTTGAAAGCCGTACGTTACCAGAAGTTCAACGTTCATCGACGACTGCGTCCCGAAGCGGTGGGTGGGTTGGTTGATCGTTGGATGATGGGAGATGAGACTCTCAAAAAAGGCGTGCTCAGTCCGGTAAGGCGTTTGGTGGAAGGAGATGGTTCGAAAGACAGTGGGTTGGCCAATCTGAAGTTGGGACGATCAACTGCTTTGGAGCAGGTGAGGACTTTCAATAGAGACAACAACAATGCTCATTTCAAAACCGATGGTTCGGCCAAGGCTGACAGTTACCTGTTGCCGATGGCGTTCCCGGAAGGGTCGCCGATGCATCCGACCTATGGTGCGGGACACGGAACTGTGGCAGGAGCATGCGTGACAATTTTGAAAGCTTATTTTGATCATGGCTGGACGGTGCCGGCGTGGATGAACGGAAATCAGCCGGTTGCCTATGTACCCGAAGAGGATGGTAGCCGCTTGAATGCAGTCAACCTTCCGGCCCCTCTTACGGTGGAAGGCGAGCTGAACAAACTGGCAGCCAACATTGCGATTGGCAGGAACTGGGCTGGCGTTCACTACTACAGCGACTACATCGAATCGTTGCGATTGGGGGAAGAAATTGCGATCGGGATGCTCGAAGAGCAAAAGCTGACCTATCCGGAAAACTTTACGATGACAGTGCCGCTGTTTGATGGTGGGGCCGTTCAAATTTAGTGGATTTTCAAGTGCCGTGGCGTAGCTGTTCCGGCAAAGATTCGACATTGCGAAAAACACTGGATGAATTCTTCACTGCCGCCTTGGATCGCTGACCGGAACACCGGACGTTTTGGCGCGATCGATGAATAGTTGCAGCAACTGTTACAGTTTGTCACAGAGTGACGAATTTCCGGAAAAACCAGCAGGATTGGCATGACACATCCGCCGCTAATAAACGATGTAACCAACACGCGGGTTTACATCTATTCGGGGAATACTCATGAAAAAAACTTGTTTAAAGTGTTGTATTGGTGTCGTCTTGCTAGCGTGCTTTGCTGAATCTGTGCAGGCACAGTTTTTTGCGGAACGGCTGCGGGCGGGGTTGCGTGAGGTGGGCCGCAAGGCACAAATTCGTGTCAAACCACCGGCGGGCGAAGATCCGCAGATTGAGCTGCTGGCCCGAGAGTTGGACTGGTTGGAGGCCCACATGAGCAAGTTTGGCAGCGTGGTCGCCAAGCAACCCGATGTGTGGGGCGAATCGCGGCTGACCAAGTACCGCAGCGAGTATGAATCCGAATTGGCGGAAAAGTTGAAGAGTTTCTCGGTCATCGACAGTGCCAGAATCTCTCGTTCGGACATGGCGTTTCTGGTCAACGCCACGGGAGTCTCCCGAGCGCTTGGTACCGGTTCGGCAGGGCCTGTCACTGTTAATGCCAGCACGGGCACACCATCCCAACCGGATGCTGAGGCTCCCGGCATTAGCCAGTCAATTAGCATCAACTCGCCAACGGCTCCTGCGGCTGACTCGTTATTGAACGCGGCGAGCAGTCTGGAACATACCGAACGACTGAACCAACAATCGCGATACCTGCAACATCTGCACCAACTTCGACGTATTAATTCGGGTGACGACACGTCCGATGCTCCAGGTTACTCGCTGAATTTGGTCCGGATTCCAATCTCAATCAATCCCGGTATGGTGACCCGGCGGGGTTACGGAGCCAAGGCGACGATCACGGCGTCGCCGCGACTAGGCGATACGCTTTTGCCTGAGACCTTTCGATCATTGGTGGTTAACGATCTGGTTGATCAGTTGGCGTTACCGATTCTCAAGCTGGCGGAACAGAAGAAGTTTGACTTTGCCAGTGCCGCTCTAAAATTTGACTCGCAATATGGAGATGTGATTCGAAGGTCCTTTGATTATCTGGGCAATAACCCTGATGCAGGTGTTGATGAAACGCTTCGTGAGATATTCATGAGACCGACAGCAGATGAGAACCTGATTGCCGCCGGTGCCATGGCCGATGCTGCGATCAAAACACTGGGTGTCGGCCTGAAGCAGGAGGGGCTTGTCGATGCGGAAAAGATCAAGATTCAAGATAAAATCGATCAAATTAAATCGAGCTTGGCCAAGCTTGAGAGTTTATTTACTGCGTCAAAATTGGAAGTGAGAACACTTGCCTCGCCATCCGGAAGTCTCCAAATGCGAGAGCGCGTCTTTACGGATGTTCAGGGCGAACAGGGCGTCAAGAACGAGTTACAGAAGATCTCCAACGAGTATCTTAAACTCGTCACCGAGATTGGGCGTAGTTATATGGATCAGCAAATTGCAGTCAATCCAATGTCACGCCGACGTCGTTCATCGATGCCAATCCCTTCTGTATTGGTTGAGAAAGTAATTGATCGACGCGTGATGATCATCATCGCAGATGAATTAAAACGCTCCTATAGAGGAAGGATGATTGCTTGGAATGAAGCTAAAAACTCTCATCTCATACACTTACAGGATGTCAGGCACTACCTACAGGCCGGGCTGGAGGGTGGTTACAGGCTTGTCACAACGCCAGAAAACATGCACAAAATAAGACACCTGATCGATTCGGGAATCGACGGTCGCGGGCTTGCCACCGCTGTCAAAGAGGGACGTATCGGGGAGCTGAAAGAGATACGACGTCAGTTTATGCTGGCGATCGATGGCAACTCATTGAAGACCTCAGACCAGTCCTTTGGTGTCGAACCCATTATGCGAAGCCTTGCTTGGCCAGTGGTCGTTGAGATGGCGCTGTTAAATGAACAACTGAACAAGGACGTTCATGACATCGCAGCAACGCGTGGCGATTGCGGCTGCCACCCGACGCAAAAGCACTGTTACTATTTGCCGATGCCGGAAAGCCACGCAGCTGGTTTGATCGACGGTGAATTTGCGGCGGCCACCGAACAATTCCAAGACTACGTTCGTTGTCGCTGGCCAATACACGTGTTTCACGTCGATCCCGTCGCCGATGACCAGAACGTTCAGGAATCATCCAGTCTCAGTCGCGAACTTGCGGTCGCCGTCGCGGTTGGTGTGGCCTCGGGGAACGTCAGTCTTCGTCAAGCCAACAACTTTACCCGGCAATACCGCGAAGACATCAAAGCAATCGGGCTTAACCGGACGGTCTCGGGTTTTTCTCACGGCAGCGATACGTTTGGCTGGACCTTCCGTCCGCGCGTGCAAATCCATAAGAACCGCAGCACAGGGCAGGCGTTTGGCGAGACTCTCTTTGGGCGACGCGCAGACGCAAACAAACGCGAGGCAGAACTGGAGCCCGGGATGCGTGAGTGTACGGCGATCGTATTGATGCCGTCGTTTGTGCCCTACTGTGATTTTGATGTTTCGACATCATGGTTTCGCTTGGATAACCCTCGTAACCAGGAACTCTCCAATCACGCGCAATTGAAATTGAGCAAGAGCATCAAGTACATGCAGACCTGTGCCGTCGATTGTGCGGCATGTGCTCATCTGTATCGCGATGGAGAAATCGAACGATTGCTGGGACGAGTCAAGCAGTTGGAACGTGAGTTGCCAATGCAGTCGATGCGTGTGCAGATCCCTTACGAAAACACTCTGGGAGGATTCGAAATGTTCTCCAATGGGGTCACGGACCTGGCACCAGAGCTGGTTGGTTGGTACGGTGCACCAGGAATTTCGCCGGATGCTTGCTGTGCCAGTAGTTGCGAGGCGGCTGCTGAGGAAGATGGCGATGGGGCCGGGGAAGAGGGGGATGATGGTGACGCCGAATCGCAGGCACCGGCCGGGACGACCTTGTTTCTGGTGGGGGATAATTTCAGTGTGCATGAAACACGAATCATTGCCGGAGGTGTTGCTATCCCGCAAGACCACATTCACATGATCAGCCGTCAGGTGTTTGAGGTGACGGTCCCCTCCTGTGCCCGCCAGGTGACACTTGACGGGAGAGACTATGTGGCGATTTATGCTTCGACACCTTACGGTGTGACCAGTCATCTGCACGTACCGGTGCTGCCGGGGGCAGAAACCGTGCAGCTTGGCGAAAAAGTGACCGCGCTGGAAGAGGAAGTGAAAAAGATCGCCACCCTTGAAGGGCAGATTGCACCACTCAAGTTCGCTTGGACAAAATCTGCAACGTTACAGGTGGTTAGTTCCTATGAAAGAATCAAAGTGGCTGAAGGAGATAAAAATCACGAGGCTTGTTTCGAACGGTCCTGTATCGAGTCTGGTGGGGGAGCATCTACAGAGTTCGAACTAAAATGGAATGTGCTGCCAGACAGCACGTCCTCACTGATCCCGCCAACGCTTCGACGACCAGGCGGAGTGATCGGCCGATTTGCCATTGGAGAGAAAAAGTTTGACACTTTTTGGCTTGCCAAGCCCGATGAGCTAAAGCTGCAACAGGAGACCAGTTGGACGATTGACAGTACCGATCTAATCGACAGGTTGAGAACTGAAATCGAGAAACAGTTGACGCTGGACGCGACTGAGAACCAAGCTTCAGTCGAAGTGCAGTTGGAAACATGGGTTGTGACAAGCTCGCCGGCGTACGTTCCCGATGGAGAATCGGAGGCGGTTGCCCAGATGTTTGGTAATCCCGTTGCAACGGACAAAGCGTTGACAATTCAGTTGCTTCGCCGCGTGGCTCCTCCCAAAACACAGCAATGCATTGAAATTCCGCCTGTTGAAGAAGATGTCGATCCAATGCCTGATGAATTAAAGTTGGAGCTCGAAGGTTCTTCGGTAGGTACGGCACCGCTGTTTCAGGTAAGCGACGATCGCGGCCGCTCAGGTAATGTGCCGGGGTTTACCCATCAGCGCGTCCGCAATCAGAGCAGTCGACGTAACGCCAGGGTGCGTTAGTCCGTAGTCTCAAACTGCGATCCGGAAAATTGGGTAGGACTATTTACCATGTTCAGACGTCGATTCGGGTGCCTCGCCGGTGTCTGTCATGGTTTCGTAATCAGGTGCGGCCCGCAGATGGGAGTCGTCCGGGCAACCGGCGACTGAAATCGACAGGGCTGCAATTCCCAAAAAAAGTAAACGAGTGATTGATGTTGAAATTGACACCGGTTGACCTATTGGGCGATGGGAATGAGCAAGTTAGGTGATGGGCAGTTGAGAGTTTACCGTTGGCGATGCCGCCAGCTTCGCTCAGGCGCTGGCAGCGTTGGCAATGGGTGGTAAATTCCTGACTGTCAGTCGCCTGATGAAATGATCAATTTCGTTGGTTAAAAATCTTCAATCAGCTGCCCGTCTCTGAAGTTGCCAAGGTTTGAGTAAACCTGTGGATCTATTTTGCTTTCTACGACGCGCACAGAACCGTCGCCCATTGCAAAATTGACTAGGTTTTCGGCATGCCAGCTGGCGAAACCAAACGCCATCTCGCTGAAGCGTTTTCGCAAGGTTGATTCCGACAAAGGCTTCAAACGCGCGTCGGACCATTGGTGATACATGTTGATTTCAATTGCGGTCGAGCCGAGGAACTCCGACATGTCCTGACCAAAATCATTCTCGGGCGACCCAATGATCCAGTGGTCCACGCCTCGATTAACATCGTCGCCAGACTCGTTTACGAGTCTGGACGTGTCAAAGACTCCTTCGCCAATCAAGACGGTGTTTGACAGACCGTCCTTCACGTCGGATTGCCGAACCTTGGTTGGCAGTCTTGATATTCCATAGTAGGCAGCCGGTTGGGTGGGAGCCAGCAGTCCGTTGCGCGATTGTTTGGCAATTTCCCGGCGTGGCGCACCACCGGAGGGACGCGCGTACAGGAACGAAGAAGTTTTCTGGGTGCCGGTCGCAACCCCCATGTAGGACGATGCGTATCGCGCTTCAATCGTGACCCCTAGAGTGTTACCTGAAGGGATCTGGTCGGAAACCGGATCGCTACCGCAACGGAAGACCGACAGAATCTGTTCACAAGCCTGCTCATTAAGACCGCCGTCACCGGGGATATTTCTGTCCAGCCAATGTGCGGCAGTGCCACTGCCATTGGCCGCACCTGATCTGTCCGTCAGGTCAATCGACCGGGCTAACGGCCCCTGATCGATCTGTTCTAGGATAAACGCAGACCAACCCGCCCCTTGCCCGATAACTGAACCAGGCGGGAATTTGAAATTGGACGAATGGTAGTTGCTCACCGCAACGGAGAGCTGCCGAAGATTGTTGGAACAACCGATTCGCCGGGCCGCTTCCCGGATTTGTCCAACCGCCGGCAGCAGCATCGCAATCAGGATGCCAATGACACTAACCACAACCAGCAACTCAACCAGTGTGAATGCGAGACGGAACCGACAGCGCGGGTGAGATCCAATCGCGCTGTTGGTGGCAGCGGAACGTCCAGAGCAATGCATGGCATCATCCTTAGGTCAGGCTTGAGAGTGGTATCCTCATTTCATGATAAGGATCTCCAACACGGGTGCCAACAAAAAAAATACGGCATGAGGGAAGTTCCCCCCCGGATTTTTAGTGGCAGGCGGGGAGTCTGAGTGAGATTCGTCAGGATTCCAAGCACTTTGAACCCGTAGAATCAGCATTATCCTGCGAGCATTTCCCTTCCACATCGACTCAATAGATGGAAGATTGGAGGGCTAGGTAAAATTAAAGTCCTCTGCCAACATTCAATTCAGATAAAATTTCCAAATTGTGCCCGATCCCTCTTGAGGGAGTGGAAAGTGGCCGTATACTTCCGCCCATCACGAGAGTGGTTGGCTGAGAGGAGACAAAGGGTGAATCGTGATTGATGCCTTGCCCGGTTTTTGTCTTTCCAAGAAATTCGAGCCCAACCCCTGTTGACCGGTAACAGAACGTTACTAGAATTTCGAATCCTTAGTCACGAAGTCTTGGTTAGTCTTCTATCTATACTGAGGGCCAAGCTTGGGACGGTTTTACCAATGGTAGTCGTTTCAGGAGAGTTGGTAGTGAAAACATTTTGATTGGTTTTGTGTAATGGTTTGTCGTTGCATCGCCGATTGAAAAGTTCTCACTCTTAACTTTTGGTTGTGAGTGAGTGTCAGGCTTCCCGGCCTGATGAATGATCTTTGACAATTTAGTTGTAAATTAAGATGGCATCAGGATGTTTGATGCTTAGGATTTCTTCGCGGGGATCTGAAGCTGTAACAAACATCCAACGACTGTTTGGAT
>CALCJM010000133.1 GCA_937967505.1 uncultured Pirellulaceae bacterium
GGTGACCTGCTATTGGGTTGGGACACCGATCAATTCCCCACGGACATTTACCTGACCACCCAGTGTATGTTGGCCATCCTGAAGCACGGTGGCATGGGAGCCGGTGGTGTGAACTTTGACGCCAAAGTCCGCCGCGAAAGCATCGACCCAATCGATTTATTCCACGCCCATATTGGCGGCATGGACGCGTTCGCCCGTGGTTTGAAAATTGCCGCTGCGATTCGTGCCGAAGGTGGATTGCAGAACTTTGTCGATCAGCGCTATTCGAGTTGGGACTCCGGGTTGGGAGCCGAGATCGAAGGCGGCAAGCACGACTTTAAATCGCTGAGTGCCTATATGCTGGAGAAGGGGGACTCGGATCCCAACACCAGTGGCCGCCAGGAAATGCTGGAAAACCACATCAACCGGTTTATTTAACTCGGTTGCCCGGCGTAGAAAATCAAAGTCAAAAACAGGAAAGGCTCGCACGGTTGTGCGAGCCTTCTTGTGATTGGTTGTGGAATTCGCCAGAATTCCCAACCCTGTGGGCCGCGAAATTCTGGGAAGACCTGATTTATTTTCCGTTGCGAGAGTCCAAGGCACGTGCCGGAACGATGGGAGGACCTGCACCCATTCAGATTGCTGTGGGAAGTTTTCTGGGAAACGGTACCGCAGCCTTGGGGGGCAGCCGCAATTCATTCTCAAATGCCCAAATAGCCCGGTCATGATCCGAGGCGTAGAAACGCAACCACGACTCTTCGTCCTGCACGATATCCAAGCACTGCCAACGCAGGAAATCCTGACCCGGCAGCATCATCTTCTTTTCCTCGGCGGGTAAAATATCCCGTATGACCAGACAGTACAGCTGGCGATCGGAAAGATGTTCCGTCTGCAGCAGCACGATGTTCTGCTCGAACAGCAAACCCACCACGCGATCGAGTTCTTCGGCGATTTGCGCATCGTCGAAGCTTTGATGCGGCGCTAATGTCAACTCGGGTTCGAACCAGCGGCTGATCGGCAGTACGGGAGCCTTCTCCCAGGCCAGCATCGACGCAAGAAATTCGTTTTCGCGTACCGTTGACATCCTGTCCAAATCGACCAGGTAAACTGATTCGTCAAGGTAGGGTTCCATTTCGTCACGAAGTCGGGCGTTCTGAATTAGCAGATCAATTTCGCTGGTAGACGTGGTCATACGTTCGAGTTTCAACAGGTGAGTGCCAGTGAGAATTTTTGGAGCCGAGGTGCGGCGGTGCAGGAAATTTATCAGCCGGCGCTGCTGAAACAAGCTTCGACTTTAGCAAATTGAAGAAAAACAATGCTTCACTTTCTTCGGCGGTTGCAGATTCGGAATTGGCGTTAAGGTTTGCCAGACGGTGCTATCATTTCGTCATGTTTTGCCGGTTAAAAGGTGAGCTGCCTTATCGTCCAGTTCGAAGAAATTTCTTGCATTGCACAATAATATTCACATAATCAAGGGTTGGTTCTGACACACACTTTTCTCTTAAATCTAGGATGAGATATGAAATCCGACAATTCCGAGAGTGGAAATCAAACAGAGATCAAACCTGATGTCTCGAAATCAAATCAAGCCGTTGGGGCCGGGACGCCTGCTCGTCAGGACGACAGCGCACCTGCTCCACCGGCTAATTTGAACTCAGTTCACTCGGATGCGCTGAACTCAGTTCATGCGGATGCGGCTGATCCACAAAAAGCTTTCATGGACTTTTTGCTGGGGTATTTTCCGGAGCCACATCATAGAACAATCCGACGTGTGATCGGAGCAAGTATTCTACTGGCGGCAATACTTGGAACACTTCAGTCTCTGGGAGCATTTGCTGCAACTGTGTCACAGCAGGCGTTTGAGATTGTGAGTGGAGCCTGGATTGACCCTCCGCCGGTGAGGCCGGAGACCGTCGAGGTGAACCAAACCGCTGACCGGCTCGAGTCGCTGGCGCAAGTGCTGAGTGAGAAAGACAAAAAGAATCTGGAAAAACTACTTGTCGATCTGCCCAAAGAGCGAAAATTACTTCGGATGCTTTGCGAAGCCACGCTGGCGATTAACAGCTTCGACTACAGGAAGGTCATCTCTCTTCTTCCCGAGGATATTGACACGCTTTATCCCAATTCGTTGAAGGAGGAGTTGTTGCAAGGGTACAAGTTGCGTGGGTTGTCGCTTCTTCAACTCAGGCGGCTTTCATCCTCTTTGGCTTCCTATGAAAAAGCACTAAATATCTCGTCGAAGGATTGGGCCGCCAATTCCGGGAAGGCTTCGTGTCTGGTACAGCAGAAAAAGTACGAAGCCGCGATTGAAATTTACAACACCCTACTCCTCCCGGACAATAACCTCGAAAAAGGCAAGGAATACAAGTTTCATCTTGCCAACGCAAAAAACAGCCGAGGCATCGCGTATATGAGGTTGGCAAAATTTGAGCCCGCCTCTGATGATTTCGCCAAAGCTCATAAACTGATCAGTAAAATTGAGTCTCCGGACTACAAGATACTCGTGACCAAAGGCGTCATCTTGAACAGCCAGGGCACAGCCTTGATTGAGTGGGCGGAGCATCAGGGTGGCAACGAAACCAGAATGAGAGAAATGTTGAACAGAGCGATAGATCTTCTTACAGAAGGTATCGCTGTATTCAAGATGGAAATCGAGACTGATTTGGCCACCGTAAACCGCAGTGACCTAGCAATGCTGTATACCAATCGTTCCATTGCCAATGCCAAGCTTAAAAATTTCGAGGACGCAGATCGGGATATCGTAGCGGCGATAGAGATACGCAAGAGGCTGATTGAGGAGGGGCATGACGAATTTTATGCGTCACTGCTTAACGCATTCTACAATCGCGCAATCATCGCCCGTGATAGCGGCAACCCTCCTACACTGATCACCGCCTGTACCAGCGGGATCGATACCTGCGTCGATATCAACCGCACGGCGATGAAAAGCGTTGCGTTAATGACTCTTTGTGATCTTCATTCGCTGCGATCCTTCGCACGCAGGGATGACGGTGACCTAGAGGGCACGATCGAGGACTCAGAGTGTATTCTCTCTCTTTGTGAACAGCTTGACTTGCGCAAGACTGAGTTGCGGAGCATCTACGTGACAGCCGCAAACAACATTGCCTGGCGATGTGCCGCATCAGTAGATGAACGATTCAGAGATGGCGAACGAGCAGTTGCACTGGCCACCAAAGCGTGTGAACTGGATCAGAAATCCGACTGGGGGGTTATTGATACCTTGGCGTGCGCCTATGCAGAACGCGGATATCGGCATGGCCAACTGGGGAATGCGGAAGCCGAAAGGAAGGACTTCGAAGTTGCAGTTGCAACGGAGAAGCTCGCGTTGAAGACTCTAAAAAACGAAACCATTGCTAAGACAGATGATGGGCGTGACGAAGAGAGAACCGCCGAGGAGTACCTGGCAGATTTAAAATATGTTGAAGATATGATTGAGCTGTTCAGGAACAAGCAACCCTACAGAGACCAACCAGTCCCGGAGCCTGTTCCTACTGACCAATTGACGCCTCCTGAGCCTACTGACGAAATGGATCAGGAGACGCACCGGTTACCGGGCAACCGGCAGTCAGGAATTTACCATCCGTTGGCGATACTGCCAGCGTCGGAGCGAAGCTGGCAGTATCGCCAACGGTAAATTTTCAACTGCCAATCGTCCTAACCCCCTCCAGCCTTCCGGCATCGTACCAAACGAAAAAGGCCGCAGAAAATTCTGCGGCCGATCCAATCGCCTTCTTACATCCAGAGGATGTTTCGTTGTGAGCTCCAGAGCAGCCGTTAGGGAATAAAGGCTGTCCCCGTGCCGATCAATGCTTGGCGTTTGGCACCCTCAAGGCTGATCGGCATCGGGTCTTTCAGCCACGGAGCACAGTCGCCGGGACGGAAGAATCCCAGTGAGTACTGACACTCGTTGGCCGGCCAGATCGCCGTGTTGTACGGCAATAGAACGAGGCTGGTGAAAAAGTGCACCGTGGAATGAACGGGTTGAGCAAAGGGGCCACGCGAGTGTCCGTAACGCTCCAGTTGTCGGTTTTCAAAGTACAGCGGTTTGTGACACAGCGAAGACGCTCGCCATGTCACCGTTTGAGGTGTCCATGAACGGAACGGACTGCCGCCGCGATTCCCCAACAGGCAGACCGTTGGCAGTCGCCAGAATTCTGACACCGCCGCCAGATCCGTAGATCCCAGCCTCGAATAGGCGAGCTTTTGTCCGCTGTCTAGGATCACATAACCGCGTCGCAAATCAACCATCGTGCCGGCGGCGATCGCATTGCCGCTGCGATCGGTCCATGATCGGCTTGGTCCACCATATACCGATGTCTCGCTGAAAGCCGGAGGACTAATGTCCAGGGAAATGTCGCGGATCGAGGTCGATAATAGTTCGTCGCGGAATTCGTTGCAGGGACGGACAGTGGGGCGATTGATGTCCGATTCATCGTCATCAAACCCGTCCAGATCAGCATCGTCGATGTCATCCAGATCGCCCATGTCGTCGAGTTCATCAAAATCTTCATTCAGGCGACTACGCACCCGGTCGTCATCGTTGGCATCACGGTCATCAACCGAATCCAGATCGCCCCCCAGACCGGATTCTCGATCGCGATCAGGCTTGGGACGCAGTGGCGATGAGAACGCATCATCTGACAGGCTGCGCTGATCATCTCCATCAAGCGGCAGGTCATACATCGGATCTTCCAGAGAATCCTCGCGCTCCTGACCAACAAGGATCGATACTTCACTGGCTCGTAGACGACTTTGAGTTGGGCGGTAGGCGATTGGACGCGCGGTCTTCATCCGACGCGATCGTTTGGCGACCCGCGCCGATGGAGCCAACGGATCCGTTGGCGTGGCGGCGTTCCGTCGAGACCTCCGCAACTCAAACGATGACGGAACCACACGTGATTGGTCCTGATCGGCGCTGGCAATTGGGCCAACCACTTTGCCCTGTGTTTGATCATCGCGTTCCTGATTCTCACTCTCCTGCACGGTGCGTTCCCAAACGGAGTGAGCCAGTTCGGTTTCGTCAGTCCCGGAATCGTCAAGTTCGACCTCATAGTCGGAATCGTCGTACTGTACCTTATCCGCACCTCGAGACCGTCGATGGCGCATTTTTGCTTCTGTTTTCAGTCGGGCTGCATACTGCTCCTGTCCCGGCACTTCAAACGCGCGGCTTGCCTCGGGGGCCGTTCCGCCACCGAAGGGTAGATTGCCTGACGGCAGCGCTGAGGGAAAATCGACTTGCACTGAAGGGCTTGTGGAGGGCTGCGCCAAGTGTTTGGTGGCGTCGCCGGGCGATCGACCAAGGTGTCGTGACAATGCAGATGCAATGCGGTCCTGAAGGAAAATGTGTTCCGAATGGCCATTTAACTTTGGTGCCGGTGTTGCCGCCGGTGCGGTGGATGACCGATGCGGCTGTCCTGCAGTCGCAAGTGATGCCGGCGATGGCTGTGGACCGGCTTTGCGAACCGGTTGCCGATGATGATGTTGTCGATTATCGGAGAGATGTGCGTAAGCCGGTTTTGTTTTGGCGGCGTAGTTCTGGACCGGGTTAAATCGCCCGTTGAGCGATTCGTTTCGGCGCGAGTCCCGTGCTGAGGGCAATGGCGGTGCAATATGGACCGGAGGCAGATAGGTCTGGGCCGCGTGGTTGCGCTGAAGCTGCTGTTGATAAGCTACTTGGTCGCCGGAGAGGCGGCGTTGGTTCTCCCGTAACTGCTGCTGATAGGTCTGGTAGATCGCAGCGTTGCCTGCGGCAGGGGCTGGTGGAGAATAGGGTTGTTGGCCCAGCAAACCAGCTACGGTTGTGGACAACATCAACCACGTCGCGGCCAGCACCGTGAAGGTATGTTTAAGTCGAATCGCCGGACGGAGAGTCCGTGCTGTAGTTGGGTGATTCTTGAGTAATGGCAATATCATGTGGGTGGCTTTCTCTTACACTCGCCGCTGATACCTGAATAAATCGTGCATCGCTACGCAGCTGGTCGATGGTCTGCGTCCCGCAATATCCCATGCCGGCGCGCAGTCCGCCTACCAGTTGGTATACGAAATCGCTAAGTGCCCCCTTAAATGGAACGCGCCCCTCCACACCCTCGGGGACCAGTTTCCCTGGCCCTTCTCCGGCTTGTCGGTAACGTTCGCTAGACCCTTTGGCCATCGCGCCAAGTGAGCCCATACCACGGTACACCTTGAAGGTGCGCCCCTGGTACAAAATCATCTCACCGGGACTTTCAACAAGTCCGGCGAAGAGTCCACCAATCATCACGCAGCTGGCTCCAGCGGCGATCGCTTTGGTGATGTCTCCCGAGTATCGAATTCCTCCGTCGGCAATGACCGGTATGTTGTGCTTGCTGGCGACCTGGCTGCATTCGCCGATCGCCGTGACCTGAGGAACGCCAATTCCACTGACCACCCGTGTTGTACAAATCGATCCAGGGCCAATTCCAATCTTGACCGCGTCGGCACCTGCCTCGATTAACGCTTCACATCCCTCTGCCGTCGCGACATTGCCTGCGATCACATCAATGTCCCAACGATCTTTGATCGCCCGAATCGTCTCAATTACATTCTTTGAATGACCATGAGCGCTATCGACGATCAGAACATCCACGTCTTTCTCGATCAGACGCTCGGCCCGCTCGAGATCGTGCACCCCAATCGCTGCACCAACCCGTAACCTCCCCTGACTGTCTTTGCAGGCATTGGGGAAACGACGCATCATGTCGATGTCTTTGATCGTGATCAGTCCCTTTAGTTTCCTTTCATCGTCAATCAGTAAAAGCTTCTCCACCTTTTTAGCCGTTAAAATCTTTTCAGCTTCTTCAAGCGTTACATTTCCCGTAGCCGTCACCAATGGGGCCGCTGTCATCACCTCAGAGACGGAGATTTCCACGGTTTCCAAAAACCGCAGGTCGCGCCGGGTCAGGATGCCAGCAAGCGTTCCGTCTGCTAGCACGATCGGCACGCCGGAGACTTTGTGCTGGGTCATGATATCTTTTGCCTGGCCAACGGTGGCATCGGGCGGCAAGGTGACAGGGTCGAAGATGATGCCGTTGGCCGATCGTTTGACCTTGTAGACTTCCGCGGCCTGCACTTCGGCAGACATGTTTTTGTGGATCACACCCAGTCCGCCGACTTTGGCCAATGCGATCGCCATTCGGCTTTCGGTGACAGTATCCATCGGGGAGCTGATCAGCGGGATATTCAGTGCAATGCGATTGGTTAGCCGTGTGGAGACATTCACATCCGAGGGCACCACCTCGCTGTAACGGGGTTCGATCAGGACATCGTCGAAGGTGATGGCAGTGTGGCGAATTTTGTCTTGCATGGCTTCAGGTTTCTCGAGGTATCCCGGGATTTCTTTTGACTGTTGAGCAGTCACAGAAATTATTTTGAAGCGCCTAATTATGCGAAATTCGGCTTGTGTTTGCAATTGGCCAAGCTGATCTGTCGCTGTTTAATTTGCCGAAAAACGGGTTCAGGCCTGTTTCGGTGGGGGCGGTGTATTTACAATCCGCGCTTCCTGTAATTTGCGATTCCGTCCCACGATCAAACTCAAACGCGCGCTTATGTCCAAATCGCTTGCCCCCGGCCAGGTTTGGCTGTATCAAACGCGCCCCGGCGAATCTGAGTCGCGTCTGACGATTGTTGGCATCGATTACGATGACGAGGAATACGGGGACATTGTGCACGTTTATTTATCCGGATTGGAGATTGACAATCCATCGGCACCCGGTGGCAAGACGCTGTTCATTGCCCATCTGCCCTATGTCAGCGCGGCGTTGGAGGAGAGCCTGGTCCAGCTGGAAAGCCAACACGAAGATATGGCCAGCGCGTTGAGCGATTACGAATCGACACAGGAAGCCTATCGGTTGTGGAAAAAGGCTTTCGAAAACAGCGAGGCCGGGGTGTTCACCGCACCGGTGTCTGAAGCGATCGGATTCGTGGAAGAATCGATCCGGGGGTAGAGCAACGGAATGAAGTTCCTCTCCCGCACACGTCGCTCCCACCGGGATGGTCCGCTCCTTTCCCCCAATGTGTACCGTTTCTGTTTACGCCCCCTCGAATTGTCCCGTTTACTCTTGATCAGCTTGTCCGCCTCCAGCCGGTGTAGCTGTGGATAGAGGGGAGTGACCTGCTTACGCGATGCTGCCTGAACGCTTTTCGGAATGGCATAACCCGTATTGCTGACTGTCGGGCGCACCGACAGCTCGATCAGACCAAGGCTGCCACGCAACAGGTTACTCTCAAATTTGTCCTTCTTCATTGCATCTCCCCGGCTATGTTCGTTAGACTGTTGGCTGCTGCATTGTCAAGGACGGACTCGTCCACTTCCATCAGGGCCAGACCGATCAACGACACATCTCAAAATGGGCGATCTCGCCGCCGGGCAATCTTCTTTTGCCTGGTCAGCCTGTTGCTGGCCGGTCTGTCGGTCGCGGGGTTGCGCAACTTCGAAGGAGACTTCTGGAGTAGGCAAACCGATCCGCTACGGACCGAATTTGCGACTGAGGTGTTGGAACACGATGCGGTTGCGGACGAGTCCGAAGCGCATTTACCGGAGGACACGCGTCCGAATATCGTGTTGATCAATTTGGACGATGCCGAACGGGAATTGATTGCGACGCCGGTGCTGGAAAAGTTCCTGCCGAACATTCACCGGTTGGCCACCACCGGGTTGCAATTTAGCAACTGCCACGTCACCACGCCTCTGTGTGGTCCCTCCCGCGCCTGTTTGCTGTACAGCCAGCACGCTCACCGCACCGGCATCCGTGCCAATCGTGACAACGGTCCGCTGGCCAACGGTTATGCCGGAGGCTATCAGGTACTGGTCGATGGCGGGATCGCCCGGCAACACGTCGGCACCTGGATGCAGTCTGCCGGCTATCGCACGCTGGCCGTGGGAAAGTACCTGCACGAATTGCCCGATACATTTGCGGCCCCCGGCTGGGACGAAATTTTGATGGCGCGTGGGGATCGATATTTCAAAACCTATTTTACCCGCGCCCGCAACGGCGAGGAGAAAATACAGTTCGAGGCTGGCGAGGGAGAATTTCGCACCGATCTCGAATCGACCGAGATGCAGACGATGTTGGAATTGCATAAGACGATTACGTTCGCTCGCCGCCGGCCCTTCTTTTTCTACCTGGCTCCGATGGCCCCTCACGAGCCGACCTCCGGTCAGACCATGATTGCTCCTCGCCATGTTGGTTTGGGTGAGGCTGCATCGTTGCCGTGGTCGGAGAGTTTTGATGAGGACGACATGAGCGACAAACCCGACCAGTTCAAGGCACTCAGGCCGTTGGGACGCTACCGGATGGTCAAGTTCAAAAAGACCTTCCGGCGGCGGGTCGAAGCATTGATGTCTGTGGATGAACAGATCGGCAAACTCTGCCAAAAACTGGATGACGAAGGGGAGCTGAATAACACCTGGATCTTTTTGACATCCGACCATGGCTATCTATTGGGGCATCACCGCATGGTGGGAAAGCAGGTGCCTTACAACCGATCGACTAATGTGCCGCTGATTGTGTGGCATGCAAAGATCGAGAAACGGTCGGACTCGCGGGCAGAGCTCAGTTTGGACCAACGCGTTTCGGACCAACGCGTTTTGAACAAGCGCGTTTTGAACAAGCGCCGTTTGGACCATCTGGTCAGTCATCTGGATTTGGCACCGACGTTTCTCGATCTGGCCGGTCAGTCGTGCCCGCGTTCGGACGGCAAGTCATTCGCGGCATTGCTTGAATCTCCTGACGCGATTGATCCCGGTGCGTGGCGTGATGTGCTGCTGATTCAGAATTTTGAACGCAAACGCGTTTTTAACGACGTGTGCCAGTGTGCCTATGTGGCATTGCGAACGCGTGATGAACTTTACATCCAGTGGGCAAACGGGCAACGCGAATATTACGATTTGCAAAAGGATCCGGATCAACTGGACAACAGCTGGAAGGGGTTACAGAGGGACCAGCGTCAGGCATTTGAAGGTCGTCTTCGTCGTGCCCGGTTGGCCACGCCCACCGGAACAGGCGGCCGACCGACCGAGCCGGTGGTAACACTTGCCAACCCTACGAAGTTCGAACCAATGGATGGCGACGATTTTACGATTTCCGGGATGACCGAAGATGACCGGGCGGTGGACACCGTTCAATTGTCGATCCGACATCCCGGCTCAAAGAAATTCTGGAACGGTGCCCAATGGCAATCTGCCGAAGTGCGGGTGGAGGCTGAACTGGCCAATCGTGGCGGCATCCTCAGCGTTTGGAGTTATGCACTGGAGAAAGAGCAGTTACAAGGTTGTCGTTTTCTGCACGTCAACGCAATCGCCACCAATAAACGGGGCGTTGAGGTTACCAGTGGCGTCGTCGAGGCACGCTACCCGCCGCCGGCGGTAGCGGCCAAAAGTCAGAATGCAGTCAAGTAGATTTTCCCGAAGGACACGAGGCGCGTTTTCTGTGGACCTCGTCGGCAAGCAAGCAGTCCACTGGAAGGTGGACACAAAAAAATACGGTCGTGGGAAAGATCCGCGACCGTATTTTTATATTCATCAACGTCTTAAATCGATGTTGGATGATGACTACCATCCACCGCAAGATGGACGGCCGTAGTACTGGCGCGGGGCGTAGTAGGTTCTGGCAGGTGCGTAGGACTGGTAGTAACCGCGCGAGTAGGTTGGCTGCGAGTAATACGTCCGTTGGGGTGCGTAGTATCCACCGCCATACCCACCACCGTAGTAGTTATTCGCCTGGTTGCCAACGATGCGCCCGGCCGCTCCACCAACAAGTCCGCCAATGGCGACACCGGCCAGCGTTTCATTGTTCTGATGACCGGCGATGCCGCCGATAATCGCACCGGCCAACGCTCCGCGTCGGGTGCTAAGTTGACTGAAACTCTGTGCTTCGGCAGTTTGAGCGAAGCTAAAAACAAGGGCTGCAACCATGCAGCAACAGATCGTCTTAATTGACATGGATCAATCTCCTAATATAGAGGGGGGTGGATTTCACAATTGAAACATAGGGCTAATAGAGAAATTAGACAACCCGAATCACGATTGGCGCACTTTTAGACCACAATTTATGACTCGATTGGCCACCGAATCGCTGGGGGGCCGTCGTAAGGCGATTGGCAGTTGAAAGCTTACCGTCGGCGATGCTGCCAGCTTCGCTCGGACGCTCTCAGCGTCGCCAACGGATGGTAAATTCCTAACTGCCAGCCGTCTAACTTGTGTTCTACTCCAACACCAAATACTCGCGCATCGCCTGACCAAGCGCGCTTGATGCTGCGGCGCAGAATTTTGGTCTCTCAAATTCGACCTCACTGCCCCCTTCGATGCAGTCCAGCGTTCCTCCCGCCTCCGACAAAATCAGAAAACCGGCCGCGATGTCCCAGCACTTAAGTCCGGTGGCCCAATACGCATCGGTTCTGCCACAAGCCACGTAGGATAAATTCAACGCTGCCGATCCCAATCGTCGGACACTGGCGACATTCCCCAGCACTCGCAGGAATCGTTCGACCTCCGGGTGCTCGCGCGTCACGCTGCTGGAGAAACTGCACACTACCAAAGCATCCGGGACGCGCTGGCAACCGCTGGTGCCGATGGGTGCTCCATTCATCGTTGCCCCCATACCCGATGCTGCTGCGAAACACTCATCCAGTAACGGATCGTAAACAACACCAACGATCAACTGCCCCATGTGCCGCAATGCGATCGACACAGAAAACGAACGCAGTTGATGCACGTAATTCATCGTCCCGTCCAGAGGATCGACCACCCAACAGCACTTGTCGCTGTTTTCATCCAGACTACCGCTGCGAGCGGTATCTTCTTCGCCAACCAGAACGTGATCGGGAAATTTCTCCAATAGATAGTCTTCGATCGCCCTTTGCGACGCCAGATCGGCTTCGGTAACAAGGTCCTTGGGGGCTTTTTCGCTGACCTTGGCGGTTCCCATCATCTCAATCAGCCTCGCACCACCGAGCCTTGCGGCGTGGACTGCGGCGGCAAGGAATTCGGAAAGCTGCGACTGGGAAAAGTTCATGGGAGATTGATTTTGGTGGACTTTTTGCTGATTGGAAAGCTACAGCTTACTTGAGAGTCTGAACGAAAAACAGGGAGGTGACCATCCTGCCGCGCGTTGCACCGACCACCGTTATTTCTGTAACGCGATCCCGAACCTTGTATTTAAAACCCGCTCCGGTCCTGATACCATAGGGCCTCTGCAGATCCCGCCATTTGAAACGCTGTTAGCCATGTCATCGAACTCCGTCTGGAAAACCTCTCACAACGTCGCCACCACTCGCCGGGAACTGGATGCTGACGGTTCGTATACCGCCACCCTGAAGGTGGCGACCAACAGTCCGCTGCCCGGTGGCGAATTAAAATTGGGAGAGGATTCGATAGCGCTGTTTGGGCTTCAGGCCGGCGAAGAGGATGAATCACTGATCGATCTGTACGTTCGTGGTAACGATTTGGTAACCCGCTACCGGGGGAAGCGCGGACCTTGCGAACGTGAGCTGTACTGGCGGGTTATTGACAATGCGACGCAAGACCACGATCAGGATGATTCGGTGGAGGATGCTGTCGTTGGCCTGTTGGCGGTGGAGTTGATCTATTCGTTGCAGACAGATTTGTTGGATGCCAATCCTTCGCCGCAGGTCGCCGTCGCGTTGCCGATGAAGTCTTTCAAAGCCTACTCCGTCGCAGGCGCCAGCACCGATGCGTCGCGGTCATGGCAGATCTCTGATGACCTTTCCAATAGCCAACTGATTATTGCCACACTTGCAGGAGGAGCGAAAATTGCCATCGGTGCCTTTCCCTCGGACCTCGCGAAGCTGGAAATCGACAACCAGCAGTCGCCCTGCCCGGTCGTGTTTCATCTGGATTCCGATTTTCTGGAGAAGGGCGTGATTCGCAGAACCCGCATGTTTGCCTGCTGCGGCGGTTCGGAAGTGGATGACGCGCGGTTGCTTCAACAGGCGATCACGTTTTTGAATTCGGAAATCCCACTGACCACCTGAACCGACCTGAAGCGGCAGGTGGCGATTTTCGATTTTTGAATCTTCGTCATCTGCTTTTGAAACTTTATTTTGTTTGCCTTAAAATACCGGACTTGCCGCGTGACCGAAGAATTTACCGATGCCGAACTGGAATCGTTCCTCGACGAAACACTCGACGGAGAGCACGCGATTGAGATCGAGCAAGCGCTGCGAAGCGATCGTACACTGTTGGAGCGCCTAAGCCAGATCAATGGGCGCCGCGACGCGGGCATGCATACGTTGGGCGAGATCTGGCGAAGAAACCAGATTGGCGTGCCGACGCGCGAGGAAATGGGCAATCATTTACTGGGCGTGTTGGAGGACGCTCACAGCGATTATATCCGGTTCCGCCTGGAGGTACTAAAGTGCCCGTTCACGATCGCGATGAAAAAAGATCTGGTCAATCAGCACGAGGAATCCGCCGAGGACTCAAAGAAACGTCGCAACAAAATTTATGATAGCAGTTCCGGATACTTGCCGAAGAAGCAATCGTAGTTCTGTCAGCTATTCCTGCTTCAGTCTCACCTGTCGTAGTTCCGCCTGACGCAAAGTCGAAAGGTTGGAAATCAGTGCGCTGATGGTCTCCTGTTTTTTTCGCAGTTTGCCAATTTCGATTTCATGTTTCCTGTAACTGGCAATCGCTTCCTCGCCGTCAGGTGTATCTTTTCCAAAAGCTTTCACCGCTTTTAAAATGCGCGACTGGTCCTCCGTTCGGCTCTGACGGGCAACAGACAGGATACTCTTCTCCTGTTTAAGGCCAAGCATGCGGGCATTGAGATCGACAACGGTTTTCATCTTTTTCAAATCGGCGTCATCAATCGATACATTCAGTCGTTCCCAGTCGGCAAAGGGAAGTTCTGTGGCTGTCGTCCAGTTGCCTCTGTCAATTCGTTGACTTTGAAAATCGATCTCGACGGACGTTTTCTTCAGCGCCGGTGCCTTTATACGCAACGTGATTGCATCTGAATGGCCATCGACATCGCGCGGTGCGGACGCGTTTACGGTTTCACCGGTCTGTGCAGGAGGACAGACCAGCAGCACAACCCGGTCTTCGGTGTCGCGGTTATCGATCTCCCAGGTGTGTTTTCTGGAAAGTTCGACTGTTTCCAGCCGCACATCTTTGTTGAGTGCGAGCGACACGAGCCTGGAAGTGTGTCGTTCGTCTTTTTTCTGCACGCTCACGGCACTATCAAGCCCGTAGCTGACGCGCGTTTTTTGCCCCACGTCTAATCTTGGCAGCGTGCTGTCACCGACGAAATCGTTGTCGCGCAACACCGAAACCGGCCCTGAAACGATTGGCAGCGTGGTCGTGTTTTCCAGTTCCACCGTCAGGCGAGGAGTGACCGGCCCATCGGTCCTGACATCGGCCAACGACAACAGGGTTCCATTTAGTTTTTGCTCAAATACAGGCAATGCCGCACTGCTGCCCGAACCTAGGTCAACCGGTTTATCAATCCGGTATCGAATCGCCCGGCCGGCTTTGCTACTTTTCGCTAGGCTGTTGAAGGCCGCTTCCAACTCAATGCCTTGAGGTGTGCTCCCGCCAGAGTCTTGCCATCCACGGCCGCCCAAGCCTCCCCCGCCACCAAAGCCACCACCAAAACCGCCGCCAAAGCCACCACCTCCTCCGCCCCCCATTCTACCTGCACCAGCCCATTGGCCAGACTTGCTATCGCCATCATTAAATCGGGTGGGTTCGAAGCCGTAGAACTGGGTGACCAGATTCAGGTTTTGGGTGAAGGCAAATGGTTTCGTACCAACGTTGGTGCGCTGAGCCAGAACGGGAGCGAAAATGTCAGCGTGAAATGCCAGCGGGCGACCGCTGCGCAATTCCAGATCGACCTGTTTCCAATCCACTCCAGATACATTGTCTACATGAGCCCAGCCTTGCAGATAGGCCGATTGGTCTTTCCAGGCCAGCCGGTAGGTCATTCGCCAGATCGGCATATCAACAACGTACGCAAACTTGATCGCGCGTTTCCCATTCCCCGAAAACACCAGTCGGACGATCTTCTGGTTTGACTGGCGCGATTTAACGACCCCGGCTAGGGCTTGTTCAAGCTTCTTCCTCAGTTCGGCTTTCTCAAATTGAAACTCGCGCACTTCGGCCAGTTCCCAGGACTTTAAACTGCGCTCTTCTAGCAGCACGATTATCTCTTTGGAGGTTTTTCCATCACTCCGGCTTTCCACGCCAAAGATCTTTCCGGAGACCACCTGGTCGGGGAAAACCAGTTTAATGCGCTCCCCACGAAAACTTTGCAGTAGCTGTGCCAGCGTCATTGGTGCACCCAGTTCATTGGCGGCAATGTCTTCCGGTTCGGGAGCCGGTTGGTATTCGATCGCTTCAACGGTTCCTCCGTCGCTGTCAGAAAAGACTAGGCTTTTCAACACGTCGCTAACTGTCGAAACGCCAAAACGCAATTCGATACTCTGTTTGCCCTCGACGTGGCCTTCGTGTTGAAGTTGCCCGACACCGCTGTTGTACAGCACGATGCGTTTGACTGGCGGGGGTTCGGCGGTTGGGATCAGTTTGTTGGTTGCTGTGGCAGCCTCGTTTTCCTGGGCATGGCAGAAACTGCATGAAGCCACCAGTGCTGTTAACGCCAATGAGCAAACGAAGGTGAACCGGATACGTTTTGAATTCATACGAGATTTCCCGTTGAGAGGAGTCCGCACAGGCGAACCTTGCGTGTGAGGTTTGGTGCAAGAGACGGTTTGGTGCAAGAGACGGTTTGGGCAATAAATCTGTCTTGGTCCGTTGCCAAGTGTATTATTATAGATCACAGAACAAATCATTGTAGAAAGTTTCGGGTGTGAAATGACAAAGCGTGTTTGGGGGGTAATCGGCGTTTTCTTGTGTGCGCTGGGCATCGGTCTGGAATGTGGGCACGACCTACAGGCACAGGCTGTGCTCGCTGGGCGGTCTCACCCAATCCCCAATTCGTTGACCCCGGCATTTTTGAAGACAGAAGCAATTCTCAACCAGCCGATTTCCGAATCGCTGGCCAGTGGTTTTCCCGTCGATAGTTTTATCGAAGAGATGAGCCAGATCGGAATTGCGGCTCACGTGGATGCGACCGCGCGCGATGATGCATGGCCTGCGGGGGGGCGCGGGGAGAACGGAAGATTCGGGTGGGCACACCCGGAAATGCTGCTGGGCGAATACCTGACGTTGAGGTTGCGCGACTGGAACTGCCACTTCCGGGTCAACATGGCGGGAACGCTGGTTGTTTTCTCAATCGACAACTGCAACGACCATGACCAGTTAATGGTTATCTCTTACGACGTGAGTCGTATCGTAAACAACATCGATCAGGCCAATGCACTGATTGAGACCATTCAGAATAACGTGATGCCCGATTCATGGATTGATTCCGGATTGGGTGAGGGAACGATAGACGGCAATATCGTCAACGGTCGCTGGATTGTCACATCGAATACCAGTTACTTTATTCACAAAAGTATCGCTAGAATATTGAACAATCTTGCCACCCTCTCAGCCGCCCCGTACACCGGGCGCGATATCAAATCTCCGTCGAGCGCTTTTGCCGGAGTTTCCCCATCGGGTCGCCGGGCGGTCACCGCCGGTTCAACCTCAATCGCAATGCCGACCAAACAGACCGTCAAAGGCATGCGTGGCCGTCGAGGTATCGCGCTACCCAATAGCAACACGACTAGTGGTTTTGGCGGAGGGGGTGGTGGAGGAGTGTTTTGAGCCATGCTCTGCTTTGCAACCCGCGCGGGCGAGCAGGCAGGCCGGAACAAGTGGCGATCGCCGTGTCCTCTCAAACGGCTGCCATTGCTGATTTAATGGCAAACCCACTATAACGGTGGCGGTGTGCTGCGACCGTTGAGCCAACAGTGGCACCGCGATCGATGCGTTCGAGCCAGTTTTTCCCAACAATTTTTGTTATGCCCCATCTGTCATTCGTTATTCCGGCCTACAACGAACAGGATTCCCTTGTCCAACTGCACAAGGAAATTGCCGCGGTCGCCGCCACCAATCGCTACGATTTTGAAGTTGTCTTTATCGACGATGGTTCGACCGATGATTCGTGGAAGATCATTGAGTCGCTCTGCGAAGAACACGACCACGTCAAAGCGATCAAGTTCCGGGGGAACTACGGCAAAGCGGCCGCGTTACGCGCCGGGGCCAAAATGTCGACGGGCCAGCTGATTATCACGATGGACGCCGATCTCCAAGACGATCCGGCCGAGGTGCCGAAAATGCTCGCCGCGCTGACCGATGATTACGACCTAGTCAGCGGTTGGAAAGAGGTGCGCAACGATCCCGTGAACAAGACGCTACCCTCCCGGGTTTTTAACTGGCTGGTTGGTGCGTTGACGGGATTGAAGCTGCATGACCATAACTGCGGATTCAAGACCTATCGTCGGGAAATTTTTGACGAGGTGCGACTGTACGGCGAAATGCACCGCTTTGTACCGGTGCTGGCGGATGCCAAGGGGTTCCGTGTAACCGAAATTCCGGTCAATCATCGCGCCCGACAACACGGCGTCTCCAAATATGGACTTAAGCGATTACCCAAAGGGTTCCTAGATTTGCTGACGGTTAGTTTCCTGACAGGCTTCAATCAACGCCCGCAGCATCTGCTGGGGATGTTTGGATTGACCAGTTTCAGTGCGGGAGCCTTCGGCATGTTTGCCATGGCAATTTACTGGGTGATGAGAATGACGATGTATCCCGACTGGACCCCGTTGCACCAGCGCCCGGTAGTGCTGTATTCGGTTGGGGCGTTGCTGTTGGGAACGCAGTTACTGTCCATTGGCTTCCTGGCTGAATTAATCGTCGCCAAGGAACAAACTCGGGAGGAACCGTATTCGATTGCGCAGAAACTGGAATAGAATCAGCAAGCCACTCGGACCGTTGCCGTGGTCGGTAAAAAAGGGGAAACTGCGCTGATGCACTCCATTCTCCGGCGACAGTCGTTGGGTTCGACGGTGGCTACGTTGGTCCCGCCGCCGTGATTTAAATATTTTCAAACCAGTCAATTCTATGTCTTCTGCCAACCGCCAATCCTGCCCGACGGAACTGCCGGCCTTTTGCCAGCAACGTCACTGGTCGATCTACTGGATTTTAATCGCCTGCGCGTTGGCGGTCGTTGGCGGGCGAATCGCGACGGTAAAAAACCACGCAGAAGGTAACGAAACTCCATTTTTTAGTGCCAATGACCGCAGTCGTTGGGCGACCGTTCGTGCCCTAGTGGACCACCACACATTCCACATCGACAACGTGATCCAGCGCAACCAGTCGATCCATTGGGACACCATCGACAAGGTAAAACATATCGGGCGCGACGGGAAAATGCATGCCTACTCCAGCAAGCCGCCGCTGTTGGCGTCGGTGTTTGCGGCGGGGTACCTTGGTGTGAAAACTTTCACCGGCATGAGCATCACGGATCGGCCACTGCTGGTGACACGTACGCTGTTGTTGATATTCAATGGAACGTGCTGGTTTCTGCTGATGTATTTTTTGGCCCAAACCATTGACTGCATTTCGGTGCGTGACTGGAGCCGCTATTACGTGCTGGCGTGCGCGGGGTTTGGAACTTTTCTGTCAACGTTTGCCGTTACGTTGAATAACCACCTCCCTGCGGCGACCGCAGCCATGGCGACGGCGTATTGTATCGCCAAAATTATGCGAAATGCTGAATCCCGACTGCCGCAGCCCACCTGGAAGACATTTTTGCTGGCGGGCCTGGCATCCGCGGCCGCGTTTGCCAATGAACTTCCCGCACTGTCGTTGCTGGTGGTTACCACGTTGGTGTGTTTGTGGCGTTCACGACAATTGACCTTGTTGGCGTTCCTGCCCGGAGCAGTCGTCGTGCTGGCTGCGTTCTTTGGTACCAACTATGCATTCCATGGCGATCTGAAAATGCCGTACGCCCATCGCAGTGACGGGGCGGCGGTGGCGTCGGTTGAAATCAAACCCGCAGCCCCGGTGGTGCGGAAGCTGGATGCTGGCGGATTGCCTGCCCTGATCGAAAATGCTCTACCGCAGTCGTTTCGGTTTTCATCGGTCACGATTGGACGAGGGGATTGGCCTGCAACACCTCAAGAGATACTGCGCTGGAACGTGGCAGACGGCCTGTCCGATCGTAGTTTCGTCATTCAAACCAACACGCAAACCAGTCCCGACCTGTTTTCGATCCATCCGCGCTCGAACTGGTACGAGTACGAGGGAAGTTACTGGTTAAAATCAAACATCGAGAAAAAGTCTTTGGTGGATCGAGGGCAACCGGATCCACTGGTCTATACCTTTCACGTGTTGCTTGGCCATCACGGCATATTTTCATTGACGCCGATCTGGATACTGGCGTTGGCGGGAATGATGGTGTTGATGTTTTCGGCGCGCTACCAGATGCGGTGGTTCGGGATCATCGCGTTGACGTTGTCGGTGGTGGTTGTGACGTTTTATCTGATGCGCCCGACCATAGATCGTAACTACGGTGGCGTCAGCAGTGCATTGCGATGGATGTTTTGGCTGTATCCGCTGTGGCTGATTTGTATTTTGCCGATGGCCGATTCACTGGCGCAGTCGAAAACAGGCCGGTTCTTCTGCCTGGCATTATTGGCGGCCAGCGTCATCTCGGCCTCGTGGTCCAATCTGAACCCCTGGGTTCATCCATGGCTCTATCAGATTTGGCCGGAGGGGCTGCCGCTGTAGGACCGCCACGTCAGGATTCTCGGGGGCGCGAGCGATTTTTCGGACACTCAAGAAGGCGTTTTCCGCATTTACAGCATGTCCGCCTTAAACAGCGGTTGCCGGAAAAGCCTCCTAACCTGTACATTCTCTGCTCAACGGCCCGCAGTCTGCTCTATTGTTTGTACTTCGCTTTTGCATCGGTTATCTGCCAGTTTTATGAAAATCAATTTTTACAATTCACTGACCAACCAGCAGGAAGAGTTCCAATCCATCCAGGACGGCATTGTCAAAATGTACTCGTGCGGGCCGACCGTTTATGATTTCGCTCACATCGGCAACTTTCGGTCCTTTCTCTTTGGCGATCTGATGCGGCGGTTTTTGGAGTTGGCCGGCTACGACGTTCAGCACGTGATGAACATTACCGACGTTGGGCATATGGTCGAAGGCGAAGACGACAAAATGTTGGCCGCCGCGACGCGCGTCAAGGAAAACAAAAAATCCGGCCGGGTGCCTGAAGGGGCGATTGCAGATCCCGACGATCCCTACCAAATCGCCGACTACTACACCAAAGCGTTTCTGGACGACGCCAACAAGCTTGGCTATAAGGTCGCTGCGGAGTATCCCGACAGTATGCCACGTGCCACGGATCACATTGACGGGATGATCAAAATGATCGAGCGTCTGATCGAACGCGGGCATGCTTACGTGTCGTCCGATGGAGTGGTGTATTACAGTGTGGAGAGTTTCCCGGAATACGGAAAACTGAGTGGTAACTCTCTGGATAAACTGATCGATGGTGCCGGACAGCGCGTGTCGGCCGACAATCAGCAACGCAAAAAACACCCGGCCGATTTTCTGTTATGGAAGCCCGACCGGCAACACATCATGAAGTGGGATTCTCCTTGGGGGGTGGGATACCCGGGCTGGCATATCGAATGTAGCGTCATGGCCAATGCGAAACTCGGGCGGGACGTGATCGACATTCATACCGGTGGCGAGGATTTGATCTTTCCGCATCACGAGTGTGAAATTGCGCAGTCGTGCGGTTGCAGCGGCGAAAGTCAGTTCGCCAATTACTGGGTGCATGCCCGGTTCCTGTTTGTCGAGGGAAAGAAGATGTCCAAATCCAGGGGCAATTTTTTCACCGCCCGGGACGTGTTTGAGGGAAAAGTGACCGGGAAGCCCGTACATCCTGCGGTGTTGCGATTCGAATTAATCAAATCTCACTACCGGTCGAATATGAATTTTACGAAGAAGGGCTTGAGCGATTCGGCCAGCACGGTGATGAAGTTGATCGAACTCCGGCAGGACTTGGAATCGAGATCCGACGGCAAGGTAGCGGAGGTCGATCTGGGCCATCCGGTGCTGAAAGATTTCGCCGAAGCCCTCGCCGATGACTTGAACATCGCCGGAGCGCTGGGCGTGATGCACACCTGGATCAAATCGGATCACGGTGATGCTGCGTTATCGTTGGCGATCTGGGATAAAATGAATTCGGTTCTGGCGATTGCACCGACGGGGACCAATGATGACCCCGCAGAATCCGCCGGCAGTGGTGGCGATGACGAAGGAGAAGCGCTGCGACTGGAGATGGTGGCCGCGCGCGAGAACAAGGACTATGCGAGATCCGATGAACTGCGCGACAAACTGATCGCTGCCGGGTACGACGTGCAGATTGGCAAGACTGACGTCACGATTAAAAAGAAGTTGGCGTAACAACGCGCGGCCAACGTTTCGCTGCTTTTTTGTGGCGGAATTGTGAGGTATAAACGTCTTTGCGGTATCTGCCACGAAAACCGCTTGACTTGCCCGCGCCTCACTTTTGGAAAGCCGCCATGACGTGGATTGATCCGTACCAGCAATCTCCTGATGACCGGCTATCGCCTCCCACAACATGGTGGGGAACTCTTAAGCATCTTGGCCCCGGCTTTATTCTGTCGGCGTCGATTGTGGGATCGGGTGAATTGGTCGCCACCACGCACCTTGGTGCCACGGCCGGATTTGTGGCTCTGTGGGTGATTCTTGTCAGTTGTCTGGTGAAAGTGGCGGTGCAGCTGGAGTTTGGCAAACGCGCGATCCTGACCGGCGAAACCACGATGGAGTCGCTTAACACGTTGCCAGGCCCCCGATTGGGAAACGCCAACTGGTCAATTTGGTTGTGGCTGGCTTTGATGATCGTCAAACCCTTGCAAACCGGCGCGATTGTGGGGCTGGTGGCGGTCATTCTGTCGATGCTGATCCCAGTCATTTCGGTGGTTATCTGGTGCATTGTCGCAGCGGTCGTAGTGTCGTTGTTGGTGTTTCGGGGGAACTACGTGTTGGTGGAAAAGGTCTCGCTGGTCATGACGGGATTGTTTACGTTGCTGACGTTGATCTCGTTGTTTCAGCTTCAGTGGACACCCAACGCTATCGCTTGGACCGACATTGGCAGTGGGCTGACGTTCCAACTGCCGGCATCGGTTGCGTTTGTTGCTTTGGGGGCATTCGGGATTACCGGCGTCGGTGGAGATGAGATCATGGCTTATAACTACTGGTTGTTGGAGAAGGGGTACGCTCGCAACGCCGGCCCGCGCGAGGACAACCCACAGTGGGCTGAGGATGCTCGGGGATGGATGCGGGTCATGTATATCGACGCGATTCTGGCGATGGTGGTCTACACGGCGATGACCGTGGCATTTTTCCTGCTGGGAGCCGCGATCCTGAATGCCGGTGGTGCGGTTCCACCGCAGAGCAAGTTGGTTGAAGTGCTGTGCCTGATTTACACCGAAACACTTGGTGAATCAGCTAGGTATCTGTTCTTATTGGGCGCACTTGCGGTGTTGTTTTCGACCTTGCTGGCTGCCTTGGCGGCTTGGACGCGTTTGTACAGCGACGCCGTTGGTCAGATTGGTTTGCTGGACTATCGCGATCCCAAACAGCGTCATGGTGCGTTTGCATTTTTCGCTTGGCTGTTTCCTGCGGTGTGGGCGTCCTGTTATTTCCTGATCACGGCCAAACCGGCAGCGATGGTGATCATTGGTGGCGTTGCCACAACTGTGATTCTGTTTATTGTCGCCGGAGCCGCATTGTGGTTTCGCTACACTGATGGTGATCAGCGGCTGAAACCGGGGCCGCTGTACGATGCGGCGTTGTGGATCAGCGCCATTTCCATCGCCGCCATTGGGCTGCTGGGGGCGTGGAAACTTTTCATTTAGTTCCACCACGTAGCTACCGTCGCCAGACGGTGGAGAACTGTGGGGTGGGTTTTCGTCTGGTGAAAGTCTGTTGGTAATTCATCCACGCTCTGGCGAGCGTAGCCACGTTGGATGGTTCTGCTGCGTGCGTTGTTTTGCTGTAGCGATCAAAACGTAGTAGCCACGTTGGGTGGTTCTGCTGCGTGCGTTGTTTTGCTGCAGTGATGAAAACGTAGCTACCGTCGCCAGACGGTGGAGAACTGTGGGGTGAGTTTTCGTCTGGTGTAAGTCTGTTGGTAATTCACCCACGCTCTGGCGAGC
>CALCJM010000134.1 GCA_937967505.1 uncultured Pirellulaceae bacterium
GGGGCGCGATACTTTCATCGCTATTCGAGGCCTGTGTCTGGCGCTGGATAAGCACGAGCTCGCGCGTGACATTCTGGTTAGCTGGGCAACGACGATCTCCGCAGGCATGATTCCCAATCGGTTTCCCGATCAGGGCGACCAACCCGAATACAATTCAGTCGATGCTTCTTTATGGTACATCGTGGCCATCCATGAGTACCGGGAACTAATCGACCGGTTGGGATTGAAGGATGATCCGGCAGAACGCAAACTGCTGGACGATGCCATCGAGTCAATTCTGACAGGATACTCCACCGGCACGCGTCACAGAATCGGCATGGATTCGGACGGTCTGATTGCCTGCGGCGAACCCGGCGTGCAACTGACGTGGATGGATGCCAAGGTTGGCGACTGGGTGGTGACGCCGCGCATTGGCAAACCGGTCGAGATCCAGTGTCTGTGGATCAATGCACTGTGGATCGGTTCCAACGTTTCCCCGAAGTGGCGTCCGTTGCAACAGCAGGCTGAACAAACCTTCAAAGAAAAATTCTGGAACGCAGAACGCAATTGCCTGTTCGATGTCGTCGATGCGAATCACGAACCCGGAACACACGAAAGCTCAATCCGCCCAAACCAGCTACTGGCGGTCGGCGGGTTGCCGTATCAGGTGATTGACGGAGACAAAGCACAGGCGATCGTCTCAACGGCTGAACGTGAACTGATGACGACGCAGGGGCCGCGTTCGCTTTCGCCCAACGACGCAGAATTTCAACAGCGATACACCGGGTCGCCATTGGAAAGAGACGGAGCCTATCATCAGGGCACCGTTTGGCCATGGCTGATGGGGCCATTCGTGGAAGCTTGGCTCAACGTCCACGGAAAAAGCGCCTCCACCATCGCCCAGGCGACAGAACGATTCCTCAAACCGATGGAACAACATTTGAAATCATTCGGGCTTGGGCACATCTCCGAAATCGCCGACGCCACCGAGCCCTATCAATCACGCGGCTGCCCATTCCAAGCCTGGTCTCTGGCTGAATATATCCGGCTCAAACGGTTGGTGATGAAGGTCCATTGACGTTTTTTCGTGGGCTTTGAAGAAGTCGAAGCCATCAACGCCGGCTTGCGTCCGAAGACGATAGAACTATGAATGAAAGTTCATCGTCCTGCGCTTGAGAATTCTGCCGGTCATAAAATCAACGACAAGAATGATATGCCGATGCAAGACAAGGATCACCGGTCGATGTGGTCGATGCGTCTAATTGGCCCCGCCCCTGTTTCGTTTTCTAAGGAGGAAGAGTGCATTGTTTGCCCCGCATGTTATCAGCGACGTGGTGCTGAGTGGCTGGTATGGGGTTGAGCGGAGGAAGTTGGCTGTAGGTCGGCGGCGCAGAATTCCGAGATAGAGAAGGGGCTAGAATCTGAAAATAATTACCGCCGGCGCTCTTGCTTTTGAGTTAAAACAACGATAACTTTACGCTTGTGCGGAAAAGTTACGTTGAATTGACAAATTTTATGGAAATGAGCGTTTGTGATGGAGATCGCTGAAGCTTTTAAAGAGGATATTCCGGTACGCTTCTTGGAGGCGTTGAACAGGCACGTTACCCAAGCCTACGAATCTGGGAAGCGAGCTGTTGATGACCAGGGATTAGGACCAGACGAAGCGTACAATGTGCTGCCTTTGACAAGGCGGGGCCATGTCGAAACGGCGTTGCGTAGATCCGCAGCGGAGTGCGGTTTGAGCATCGTTACTGAAAACACTGGTTACTGGCGGCATGTCGTTGTAACTTGCGGCCGCTTTCGAATTACTCAAACAACTACGCTGGACACTGACTCACCTCTGCGAAAGGCTGCGTACAAGTGCGGATATGCCAACGAGCAGCAGCTTATGTTGGACCTTGACTTTGGTGACATGGAGTCGACGCCTGCTCACGACGATCCTCACCTGTATGCGATCATTATTCATCGAGGGCCAGTGTTGGCCAGTGAACCGGACTTTATGAAAATCAAGTTTCCTAAACCTGAGTTAGCCGGATACCACGAGGGAGAAGTCGATTTGGCAATTTACGCGGAACTTCCTGAAGCCGAACACGCGACAGCGGAAGAAAAAATTGTCGATGAAGCGATTCCAAAGTTGAAGCAGAAGCGGGCGCGGGGTACTGGCTAATGCGTGTTGGCACACCGGAATTTAAAGGTGAACGTTTAAAGGCGGCCAGAGAGGCCCGCGGGCTCAGTGGAGCTGCATTGTCTGAATTGACGAGCGTAACACGTAGCGCATTGTCCCAATATGAGCGAGGCGAACAAACGCCATCGCCGTCGGTGCTACACGAAATTGCAAATGCGTTGAATCTCCCACCGAAGCATTTTTGCGTTGAGATGGAGCAAGTTTCGGCTCCAGTTTTTTACCGATCGTTTGCTAGTGCGCAGAAAAGGTCACGCGTGCGTGCCGAACGAAAACTAGAATGGGTCAACGAGATTGTCGCGGAGTTGGCCACGATGGTTGAGTTCCCGAAACCTCAACTTCCCTGTCTGCCTGAAACACGCGATCCATTGCTGTTGACGATGGACGAGGTCGATGATTTGGCGATGGAAACGCGTCGCGCATGGGGGCTT
>CALCJM010000135.1 GCA_937967505.1 uncultured Pirellulaceae bacterium
CTCCACGCTCTGGCGAGCGTAGCCACGTTGGATGCGGTTGCCAAAACGTAGCTACCGTCGCCAGACGGTGGAAGCCTTGTGAGTAGGGCGTAGCTTTGTTTGTTCGGCTCCACGCTCTGGTGAGCGTAGCCACGTTGGGTGTGGTTGCCAAAACGTGGCTACCGTCGCCAGACGGTGGAAGCCTTGCGAGGAGGGCGTGGCTTTGTCTGTTCGGCTCCACGCTCTGGCGAGCGTAGCCACGTTGGATGCGGTTGCCAAAACGTAGCTATTACGACAGAATTCGAACGGAGGGGCTGGCTGTCCAGAAGGGGGACCGCGTGTTGATGCGTCACCGCGCTGATCAACTATCGCGCTAACCAGCCGTCGCGTTATAAGTGCAACCTACCCCTCAAACCCATTCGGGTTGTTGCTTTGCCACCGCCAGCCATCGGTGCACATCTCTTCAATTCCGCGTTGTGCTGACCAACCAAGCTCGCTGGCAGCTTTGGCAGGGTCTGCATAGCAGGCTGCAATGTCGCCCGGCCTGCGGTCAACGACCTCGTAGGGAATCTCTTTCCCGGCCGCTTGCCCGAATGCTTTGACGATTTCCAGCACGCTATAGCCTTGACCGGTGCCGAGGTTATACGTCACCACGCCGGGCGATTGCTCAAGTTTGTTCAATGCCAGCACGTGTCCAACTGCCAGATCGACGACGTGGATGTAATCGCGTACGCCTGTACCATCTTGCGTATCGTAATCGTTGCCGAAGACCCGCAGTTTTTCCAATTTCCCGACAGCCACCTGTGATACGTAAGGCAGTAAATTATTGGGAATCCCGTTAGGGTCTTCGCCAATTTCTCCGGACTCGTGTGCGCCAACGGGATTGAAGTAACGCAGCAACGCCACATTGATCGTTGGATCGCTGGCCTGCCAGTCCCGTAAGATGTACTCCATGATCAATTTTGACCGCCCGTAGGGGTTGGTGACCTCCTGAATGGGCGTATCGGACTCTTCGGTCAGTGGCAATGACTTGGGGATGCCGTAAACGGTTGCACTGGAGCTGAAGACAAAATTCTTGATGCCGTGCTTCCGCATCGCAAAGCAGAGGTTCAGCGTGCCGGTCAGATTGTTTTCGTAGTATTCCAGTGGTTTTGCCACACTTTCACCAACTGCCTTGAGTGCCGCAAAATGAATCACCGCATCAAACGGTGCGCTGCCAACAATCTTGTCTGTCTGTGCGGGATCGCGCAAGTCTGATTGGTGAAAGTGAATTTTTTTCCCCGTCAGTTTTTCAACGCGTTGCAGCGATTCCTGCGAACTGTTAACCAAACTGTCGACGACCGTTACCTCGTGGCCGCTATTAAGAAGTTCAAGGCAGGTGTGGCTGCCAATGTACCCGGCACCACCGGTTACCAAAACATGCATTTACAATCTCCGGTTGATCAAGGCGTAGCGGGCGCACCGTGGATGCAGGTTAAAAGCGCGAGCCACGCAGAAATGCAGATTCTATTCGACATCAGTCACGACGCAACCGAGCAACCTAGCTCCTGCGGCACGCATTTCGTTGACCGAAGATTTTGCCATCGTCTCATTGGTGGATTTAAGACTGACGACCAGGTAACTGCCGTCGCATATGTCGTACCATAGACGCGCTTGGGCGCTGTGAGCACTTCCGCCCGAAACACAGACAAACTGAAAATCCTGCTTCATTTCTGCGGCAGAGTTTACCAGTAATTGTTTGGCATTCCAGCGGTCCATCGGACAGGCTCCGGCAGGCAGAAACCCAAATGACGCTCCATCGCGCGAGACAACTGTCTCCCGCCATGGAAGGTTACGGTTGATGCATTCGGCAAACCCCTCCTGTCCAAGCATCCCGCTGGCGCGGGTCAGCCGCTGCCCGTCGATGTCCGCATCAACCAACAGCACATTCCCAACCTTGCGAGAGGAAATCTCCGCAGCGACTCGCGCACAGGTTTCGTCCACATGCGGATTTTCCTCCGGCCCGACAAACAGCAGTACCGCTGGTGCGGCCAGAGGAAAGCGTTCGAGAATCGAATCGACCAGTTTGACCACGTCACTGCCGTGCGATTCGGTTTCCGTCGTAGTTTCAGGCTGGTGGTCGGTGTGGCTGTCGGCCTCTCCTGTTGCGGTCGATACGGGGGCGTTGTCGTCCCGAGATGTTGTCATCCCCATTTCAGTGTGGGAGACCGATTCAGCCGGTTGGGCAACGTTGGGGATGTTGACAAACACAATTTGGTGTTCTTGGGGTTGGTCGTGCGCGTGCGCAGATTGCGCGGTCTTGTTTTCCCCGGCGTCGGGAATCATCAGGTGGTTCATATGAGCAACCGCAGGAGCCTGGAAGCTTCCGTGCAGTTGATCGTAGATGGCCTTGGTTGCGAACGTTTGGGGCGGCGGCGTAGTGGTTGCCGATTTTGGGACGGCAGTGTTGTTCATCGGCGCAACATCGATTGCATTTAAATCCGTCAGATCGATTTCATTCGTCGTTGCAGTCGGTTCTGCTGTAGGCGCGTTTTCGAATTCGGTAGTTGCCGGGCGTTGCGACTGGAGCCAACGTCGGCCTGCCTGGCTGGAAACTGTCGATGTCATCTGCGACCTCTGGTTTTGCAAAAAGTAAATCGTTTGTGCGCTGATCGAGAGCATGCGACGCGCTCGTTCGATCTCCGGGTGTGTTAATCTTTGGGCGTGTTACGAAGCTGGTCAAACAACTGGTTGTAGTCCATGCGCTCCGCGCTCCCGGTGGAGGTTTCCACAGTTGGAAACAGTGGTACCTGAGGCGTTGGTGGTGGCTGTGGCGGATTGTATTGCTGGGATTCGTTCACATACAGCATGTCGCGGTCGTCCTGAACTGCCGGCGGTGGCCCCAGCTGCTGGTAACCCCCATGTTCGGTAACAGGGTATTCTGTCGAAACCGAGTCGGCGCCGTGGTCCTGTGACGGAAGAACACCGGGCATTTGCACGGAGGCGGGATCGCCCTCTTGTGCCAGCGGATGGGCAGGCTGGGTGTAGTGGACCTGGTCAAGGATTTGCTGTTGCGAGAAGATTTCCTTGAGTATTTCTTGCGACTGTCCCTCGGGGGGGATACCCACATGTGTGGACTGGCCGGCAGGGGCGGATGTGCTAAGCGCACCGGGCGGGGTGTTCGCACCATCGGTCTGATGGGGTTGCTCAAATGCTTGCATCATCGGCGGCGATTGAGTTTCATGTGAAACTCCACTCCCCTCGGGAATGTGAGGCTGAGGCTGTCCGGCTCCTTGCGGTTGGAAGCTCCTCATGAACTCCTCGGCGTTCCGGCGAGCCTCGTGTTGCGCTTCGGCTTGCAAGGCACCGGTATCAACTGGCGATGCCGGTGGGGTATTTGCCATTGGCGGTGCTGACTCAAATTGCCCGGGCGTGAACGGGTAGTCTGACGGTGCAGACGGACGCTGCCCACTTGGAGAACCGTCGGATGGATCAGCCGCCACATCGTGAGGTCCTAGGTGCGACGCTTCGATCTGTGGCAGCATGTGCCCCGGGACCAGATCGTTCAGGTCCAGCATGTTGTTATGTCGATCGTCGCTGGCCGACGTTGGGTGGGGGGGAGAATCCGTGGGCTGTTGTGGCGCGTCGGAGGAAGCTGGCAACTGATCAGCGCCATCAAAGATGGCCGCGGCGTCAAGATCACTGGTGAGTGCCGCGAGGTCTGCATCGATGGCTGGCGGATCAGGAATAGGTGTTGCCGGGACGGGGGAATCGGTCACTGATTCGTGGTTGGGAGCAGGGCCGGGGGGATGGTTGATGGTGCCGAAAGTCTGTTCGGCTGCGGTGATTGGGCTGTCCGACACAGGGGCCTCAACCGGTGGGGTGACCGGCGGTGCAAACGGATCCTGAGTGATGCCTCCAGCCTCCGATGGCGCTGTCTCATGGTCGAAGGAGACGGGCCCCAGTTCGGTCGGCACCGATGGAATGGGTTTGAATGTTGCTGGAGTTTGCTGTTGGATCTCCTGCGGTAGTTCGAACTGAGGCTGACTAAAAGAGGTGTCTGGGTTGTTCTGCCAGACCTCGGACGGCGGTTCGGAGGCGTGTGTTGGATTGATTTCCGTAGACCCCTGCAATGAATCTTTGGAGATGAAATCTCCCTCCCCGATGGCAGTCACGTCTTCGAGAGAATCTTCTACCTGACCATCGAAGGGGGATTCTGAGGCGATCCCCGAATTGTCGAACTCTTCTATCGCCAGTTCCGGGGTTTGTGGGTTCCACGAATCCATGGCCGGCGCGCTATCTTCGTTTTCATCCAGTGGTGTCAGATGGCTCAATTGGTCTGATGTAACATCCAGCGAACTTTGATTTTGTTGGGCAACAAACGGAGAATACGCATCTTGTAGCATTTCCTCCTCTTCAAAGGATTCGGCAAACGGATCCACGAAAGGATCTTGCCCGTCGGGCTGAGGTGTGGAGGATGGCTCTGCGTCGTCCATTGTGGAAGTATCGACCACATGCGATTCAACATACGGGCGCGGTTCAACCGCCGGAGGATGGAAGGACGACGGAACCACAGAGGTCGGCTCGGTTGTGTCCGGTTCCACAAGCCCCAGTTGTTCCTCAATGCTACGTTGCGCAATTGGGCTGGAGATGCCGCCGTCGAATGCGCTTCGCTGCACATCGTCAGAAGCCAGTTGGCTTTCGTCTGGTGTGGAACCCACGGTATCTTCTTTGGCTCTTAACTGCGACGGAAACTGCCGGGCCGAATCAATCGAATCAATCGAATCGGGTTCGGTCTCACGATTGTCACCGTCAGGCAGTTGAAATGGATCAGCAGGAATCATCTCATCCACTACGGGAGGCTCGATGCCCTGGTCATTTAGCCCCAGCACTTCAAACGCTGACCGTACCTCTTCATCGTTGGCGCTGGATGTTTCATCTGCGTTGTTGTTGGAATATTCAGAAGCGTGTGCGATGGTGGATGCGCGTGTCTGCTGAAAGAGTTCGTCCTGCTCTTGCTCCAGTGAGGAGATTCTGTCTGCTTCGGTGTTATCGTCCTGGAGTGTTTGATCGGTGTCCTGGGGGGCAAATGGGTCGGCATTGAAGTTCCCCAAGCTGGGCGCGGCGAAATGCAAACCCGCTGGAGTCGTTTCGGTGACCTCCAGAGATGTGGCCTCTGCTGCCGGATCGGATTCAGACGCGGCGAAAGGATCAGTCGCATCGGCGTTGTTACCTGAAGTGTCTTCTGGTGTCATTGCGTCTGATGTTTCTGATGTTTCCGATGTTTCCGATTTGGCGTCGCCCAGCTGGCCGAACTCCACCACGGACCAAGAGGCACCCTGACCAAATAAACTGCCTTCAGGATCTGAGCGTTGCTCATCGCACTGCTGAGGCTCCTGCGGCAGGTTCTGCATCTCCGCCCATGCCTCGCGAATCAGCGTCTGGTCGATTGGCTGCATGTTGCGGCTGGCCGCCAGAATCAGTGCCTGATCGCACAACTGGTTGATCAATCGCGGACAGCCATCGGTACTTTGGTGGATCTGGGCGATGGCGTCGCTATTGAACACCTCGTCGCCACGGCGACCTGCGCGTTGTACGTGCTGGTGGATAAACTGGCCGGTTTCCGATTTGCACAGATTCTGTAGCAGGCAGCGCGCCGCGATGCGCTGATTGAATGACGCCAGCTTCGGGTCCGACAGCGACTCTTCCAACCGTTGGGTGCCGGCGAGGACCAGCTGTACGATTGAACGTCCCTGGCGCACATGATTGGTGATCAAACGAAGTTCGTCGATGAGTTCAACGGACAACCGATCGGCCTCATCGACCAACAGCAGCACGCCGTCATTGGAGCGCTCGTTTTGCTTGAGGTAGCGCATCAGATTCAAACGCAACTCTCCCTCGCTGAGCCCTGAATATGTCAGGTCCAATTCGAACAGGATCGATTGCAGTAATTCGGAGCGCTGCTCCAGACGCGAACATTCAATGTGGACGATATCAAACCGCGACTGGAAAGCCTGACCGACCTTTTGTAGCATCAGAGACTTCCCCATACCGGGGGCACCGATCATCACCACGGGACCGGAGGACCGATCCACACACAGCTGGGTGAGGTCGAGGGCCTGCTGGTGGGACGGGCCTGCGAAAAAATGCTCCGGGCACGGGACATTGTTAAACGGGCGTGAGGAAAAATTAAACGTTTGCTCGTACATGACGAAATCCTATTGAGCGAAACTGGTCAGGGGCAAGTGAGTTGCAGGTTTGAACTCAAGAGTCTGATTGGTAAGTGGTGTTTCTATTTGGTGTCTCGGATGATTCAGCGAAGGGCGGTTAGTTCTGAAACATCCAGGCAATTCTTGCAAATCCGTGATACAGGTTATCGGAGAACGCGGCGCGAATTTCGGAATTAACGACACAAAAACTGATCGCGATAATCGTGACGACAAACAGCGTCAATTCGGCAAATTGAACAATGTGGTTTGCCCATGGCCTTTGCGAGGGGGGACTGTTCGAGCTGTCGCTGTCCGTTGAGGTATCGCCCAAGGTTGCCACCACCGGCACGCCCAGCTTCTGAACCACGCTGGCGATGTTTTCGAATCCCGTGTTTTCAAAGGGGCGGTAGGCGATCGTCACCAGCGTGGCAAACAGTCCGGAAATGCCTGACAACAGCAAGATGTGGGGAAGTTTGGGAACACCGTTGATGGGGCGAATCGGTTCAGCACTAACGGATCGAACTGAAAACGAAACACTGTTTTCCGCAGAATGGATTTCCGGGGAACGGTTTGCCAGATCCTTCAATTGGTCGATCGTGTTTTTTAATTCGGCTATTTCACCGCTGGTTGGATTGCCGGGACGTGTCGAAGAGTGGGCGACGTTCATAAATGGTGTCGCTGATGTTTTTGCAAATCGGTTTGGGCTGTTGTTTTGCGATCCGGATTCCAGACGCGCCAGCAGTGCGGTCGCGCGCTCTGAAAGATGGTCCGCCTGATCCTCGGTGGTTTGAACCGGCGTTGGCGATGCTGGTTGAGGAGTGCGGATTTTTCCGGTGCCCAATTGAGCATCCGGGGAGGTGAGGAAGTCACGGGCAATGTTGGTGGTTAACAAATTAACCATGTAGTTTTCTGATTGTGTACCTTTACCGCGATAGGTGACGTTCAACCGAAAGATGCCTTGCTCGTCGCCGTTATTCAGTCGTACACCAAACCTTGATGGAAAACCGCTGGCTGTGGACAGTTCCTTTAGTGATCGATTGGGGCTGATCGCCAAAACCTCGTTGGCCAGTTGAGCCACCGCTTTGGGGGCCGTATGCCGCTGAACGATGTCCGTCAGTTGACGCTTGAAGCTGCTGACTGCGGCAGGCGTTTTGATGACGTCAACTTCGATCCTGCCTTGGCAAATATGGGTGCGGACCGACAGTGGCCAGGAAAGACTGACTAACAGGAAACAGGCCAACGCGACCACAATAAACGCGGTGGCCTTTCGGCTCCAAAGCGTTTTCTGAATAGTAGAGGACTGAATGGAATTGAGCTTGGTTGTCATTATTGAACCGTGATAGGACGAGCCTCGCGAAAGTGAGCGCAGAAACGCTCTTTCCGAAGATCGACGTTCCCAATATTGGGGCTTGAGTGAACTTTGCCGATTGTGCCGATTGTCGGAGATTCGATCGGAAGAGTAGCGGGATTCGCTGTCCGATGCACGATCAAGTGGATTGCCAGCAGGTGGTGCTGGCATCGCTGGTGGAGAAGCGTGGGTAGGTGATGGGTGAAGCAGAGGGGAGGCATGCGTTGTCTGTGCTGCCTCCACGCTCTGGCGAGCGTAGCCACGTTGTGCGCTGCTGCCAAAACGTAGCTACCGTCGCCAGACGGTGGAAGCCTTGCGAGGAAGGTATGCCTTGCCTGTTCGGCTCCACGCTCTGGCGAGCGTAGCCACGTTGTGCGCTGCTGTCAAAATGTAGCTACCGTCGCCAGACGGTGGAAGCCTTGCGAGGAAGGTATGCCTTGTCTGTTCGGCTCCACGCTCTGGCGAGCGTAGCCACGTTGTGCGCTGCTGTCAAAACGTAGCTACCGTCGCCAGACGGTGGAAGCCTTACGAGGAAGGTATGCCTTGTCTGTTCGGCTCCACGCTCTGGTGAGCGTAGCCACGTTGGGGCGGTTCATTCCCAATAAATCAAAATTGATTTATTCGCTGACGCGTTTTCTGGAAGAGGCCGCGAACTTGGGGGCTTTGAGCGGTGGGGCAGAATCGGCAGGCTTTTGAGCATCGCCCGGAACGATTGAAACCAGTGTCTCAAATTGTCCCCGCTGGACGACTTGATTCTTCTGGTTGACCAGCTGCCGCTCCCAGACAATTTGCCCTGATTTCTTTCCTTTGGCCGTTTTCTCAAGACAGCGCGTCAGCACGTGCACTGTATCGCCAAAGTAGATCGGCAGAAGAAACTCCCACTGTTTCACGGAAGTAAAGGCCAGCGTCTTCATTGACGGCGAATTACTGCCCAAACCGGCGACCCACGCCAACCCCAGCAATCCATGAGCAATCGGTTTGCGATAGATACTTTTGGACGCGAAATCGTGATCGACGTGTAAAGGATTGTAATCGCCGGTCAAAGATGCAAAATTGACAACATCAACCTCAGTAAGCGTGCGGGCGGGACTGATCCATTGTTGGCCGACCTCGACGTCATCAAACCACAATGAATCCATAGGTTTCCCATCCGTGCACAAAAAAACGACCGTCATCTATTGCGATGACGATCGTTGAAAGTCGGGGTGAGAGGATTCGAACCTCCGACCCCCTGGTCCCAAACCAGGTGCGCTAGCCAGACTGCGCTACACCCCGAATCAAAGAAAACGATAATGATCGCTATCGCTTCAAGGCCGTATGGTACTGGTCCTTATCTGCTGTTGCAATCGGTGTTTTCACATTTTTTACGACCGCCACATCATTGACCATCGTTGTATTACAGGTCACTGATCGGCGTTAAAGGTTCACCGGATCACAGAAAAAACAGATTTTCCCACCGCGGCCGCCCTCCGATGCGTCCCACATTAGCAGCCGCAACTGTATTCCCGGAAAATCACCCACGCCAATCTGATCCAGCCCCGGACGGGCAACCGATCGGGTGGTGTACGCCTACCAATCCCAAGAGACGACCGTCCATCGGGGAATTTACCCGCTGATCAGCGCCTTCAACCGCTCAAATTCAGCCGAATTCTTGAAATGGACCACGATTTGACCCTTTTCACGTGTGCCCTGCTTAATTTGGACCTTCGTCCCCAACGCGACCTTTAGTTCGTTTTCCAGTTGGTCCACATGGGCACTGCGAACGCGTTTTTGCGAGTTTTGAGGTGCCAGTGCGGACGTGGCGAGTCTGTCGGCGGACAGGAAATCGGCAACCATTTTCTCCGTTGCACGTACACTGATGCCATCGCGTATGATGCGCTGGCAAAAATCGACCTGTAAATCCTCATCGCCCAACGGAAGCAGCGTGCGGGCGTGCCCGGCTGAAATCGTTTGGTCGCGGACGGCGGTCTGTACCTGACGTGGCAAATCCAATAATCGCATCAGGTTCGCAATCGTAGAGCGGTCGATTTTCAATCGGTTGGCCAAACTATCTTGCGTACAATTGTGTTCGTCAATGTAGCGGCGAAATGACAATGCTTTCTCGATCGCATTGAGATCTTTACGCTGTAAATTTTCAACAATTGCCAGTTCCGACACCAACCGGTCGTCCGCCGTACGAATTCGGGCGGGAATGGTCTGCCAGTTGGCCTTAATCGCGGCACGTAATCGTCGTTCGCCACTAATCAATTGATAACGGCCGTCAACGATCCTTACCAGGATGGGTTGCAGAATATTGTGCTCTTTGAGGCTTTCAGAGAGCGATGCCAATTCGGATTCGCCAAACTCGCGACGCGGTTGGAATGGATTGTCCTCGATTTCAAACACATTCAAATTCAGCACATCCCCGTCAGTGGGTTCTGCGGAGGTAGCGGGGGCTGCCGGCGCAGACGATGGAGTGCGCGTCGATTCAACGCGATTGTGCATTGGTGCAACCGGCAGCGCTTCGGGATTAATCCTGCCGGGCACTGGCGCGGTGGTCGCCGCAGATCCGGTGGCTTGGCGATCGTCAACCACCTCAACGCGCGGGACTGGCGCGGCGGCGTGCCCGGAAGGTGATGGGTCAGCAACCGCCACACCCCCGGAAAGGTTTTGCGTTGCTGCCGAACCATCGACAACTTCGACCGTATTAAGCAGCGATTCAAGGCCTCGGCCAAGCCGTTTTTTTCTAGTCACGTTCAAGCACCTCCATGCACAATTCAGTATAGGCTCTACTGCCACGACAGCGTGGTGCGTAGTCGAGAACGCACAGCCCATGGCTGGGCGATTCGGCAACCTTCACGTCGCGCGGGACGACAGTATCAAAAACAATTTCTCCAAAAAACTCTCTGACCTCCGAGTCCACCTCGCTGGTCAGATCAAGTGAGTCGTCATACATCGTCAGAACGATGCCACCGAAGGTTAGCTGGCCGGGCCGCTCGAGCATTACCGATTTGATGACGGAGATCATTTGGGCTAGGCCCTCCATCGCGAAGTACTCGCACTGGATGGGCATCAGGACTTCGTCGGCGATCGACAACGCCGCACGGGTCAGCCCGCCAAGGGACGGGGGACAATCGATCAAGACGTAGTCGTAGTGTTGGGCTCCATCGGCCAAGTGCTTCATTACCAAATCGGCCGAGGCAAATTGAGGCGGGGTGAATTGAGGTGAGTTGCCGACATTGCCGTTACCATCGACAATCGAGGGGGTGGTGGGGCCCGGGGAGACCGTCGCGGCAGTGGGCGGTGCTAGCACGCCGGAATCGTTAAAGGACTTGCTGCCGGGCAGCAGGTGGAAACGGTCCCGGTTGGCGTTACCCGCCGGTTGGGAGGACTGAATGCTGTTTTGAATCGGAGCGTCAACAATCAGCGGGTGGTTATCGACAGGAACAAATCCGCTTCCGGTGGTAGCGTTGCATTGCGGGTCCATGTCAACCAACAGCGTGCGCTGGCCGCTGATAGCCAGAGCAGCGGCGAGGTTGATGGAGGTGGTGGTTTTCCCAACGCCTCCTTTCTGGTTGGCAACACAAATTGTTCGGCTCACGCTTCCGTCCTTGGTCGCAAAAGTTTCACGTGAAAGCTCGATTCTCAGGCGCAGCCGGAATGTTTCACGCAACGCGAGTTAAGCCTAACCAGATTTTGATTTTGCTCAAATGCCAAAGTTGGGCAGCAGTTTGGAGCGCCAGCACCTTTTTGAGTCGAAAGGGCTTAAAAATTCGGGTTCCACGTGGAACTGAGCCCGAATTGGAGCTGGCGACATCTCCGAAGGAACAAATGTTTCACGACCCGCAACGCCGCGTCCTGCTTGCCCCACAGAAAGCTGCCTGCTGCGGTGGTGGTCAATCCACGGTCCAGTTTGATCCGGGAAGAACTATGAAACAAGTAGGAGCTTAGAACTGCGATTGCCCCAGACAGATCATGGCACCAGTTCCACGTGGAACCGCAATTGCCCCTATCGTGGTTTTAACTGTCCGGTCATATTCAGGTAAGCTGTTGCTACCATCGCTTGGCCGGCGGGGGCCGTGGCAATCACCCCAATGATGCAAGCGAAAAGCCCCGCCATGGTAATTAACGTTGCTACGAGAAAGATTGGGATCGCAATCAGGAGATTTTTAAATCCAATTGAGAGACTTTTTGAGACGAGCCCCAGCCCTTCGTCCGTGTCAGACAGCAAGTACCAAACTGGCCAAATTGTCAAACAAAATAAAGTAACAAAACCAAAAAAGACCAATCCTGCCACCGCTGCCACAATGGCGAATTCCTGATTACCGCCGGCACCGCCCAAAGCTGCCACCGCACCAAAACCGAGCCCTAACACGACCAGAAATGGGATCGCAATGACAAGATAGACCAAAATCAGCATCGGAAGCCGGCGTCCATTATTGAACAGCATCGAATATTCCGCGCGCTGGCCTCGACACAAGTTACACGTCAGCTTGGTAGCGCCCAATCCAAGCCACATCTGAACTGCGAGGGATACCAGCACAATCAGAAAGAGCCCCGCCATCAGAAGACCTTGATCGCCATTACCGGCACCGAGACTTGCCTGAATCAAATTAACCGGTATTTGCAACACCCAGTTGATTCCCAGCGTGGTGGCCGAAACTGCTAGCAGCAGCCCGAAGTTCTCTGTCCAGACTTTCCAGCCATGCGAGATACAGAACCCAATATCTCCGGCTGTGGGAACGATCTCACGACTGCCTGATGCACTAACGCCCGTTGGTTTACGAAGTGTAGGCGCGTAAGGGTTCAGGTCTGCCGGAGAGGTCTGCGTCTCCTGAGACTGTTGGAACTGGGCGAATGGGTCGGCCGAAGTAGAAGCTGAGGCAGCGGATGCGGCGATGCCGGCGGCCGCTCCCAATGCGGGGAACATCTGACTGGCCGGGACCCAGTGTTGCGTGCCGGCCTGCTGAAGTTGACAGTTGGGTGTGATTCGTCCTTCGTCCAACCACTCTTTTAATGTCGCCGAATCGGCAGGCCCGAAAACTGCGCCGTTGACTGCTGATTTGACATTGTAGGTGGCGTTCGATTGGGTGGGCTGAGACGGTCGCGGAACCGGGGCTCCACCGGCCGCAGCATTGGCGGCCCCGGCAACAAAATCCGCCATTGATTCGGCGGCTGCAATCGACGGGATTGTGTTCAAATGTCCACATTTGTTGCAGCGGCCCCGTTTACCGGCGGCACTATCGGGCACTTTCAGTTTTTTTTGACAGTTCTGGCAAGTGAATTCAATGGGCATGGAGTGGTCCGGTGCAGAGTTCAAGGGAAATTCGGATAGTTGGCTGAAGAACCTATTAGTGTGACGGATCAATCTCGAAATACAATCAAAAGCGACCTATAATCTGGAGCCAGTGGGAAATTTTCCACGTTTAAAACACATGACCGAAAAAGCTTGCCGCGCGTGCCCATGTACGTCCAATTCCTCTGTCCCAACCTTTTGACTGACGCCGCGGGCAATCAGTCCCCCTGCGGCAGGCAGCTTCGCGCGCCGCGTGACAAAGCCGGAAGGTTGGCGAAATGCCCACAGTGCGGCAGTAAAGTCAAAGTTCCCGCAGCCAGCGATCCTGCGTTTGGTATCGATGCTGGGCCTGCGATTGCGACCGATGCGGTCGGCCACGACCATGACGACCTACAGTTGCAGGTACGCCAGGATGACTTTGATGACCCGGTACTTGACGGTGCGGCCCGACCGGGGGCCATCGAGACCGAGCCGAGGATGCGTTCGTCCTCGGCGTCATCGGCCAATCCCCGCACAAAAAATTTCTTGCCGTTGGACCAAACTAACCGTTGTCGAAAATGTGGAAAGGCGACCAACGCGCGCGGGTATTGCGACAGTTGCAACTATTCATCGGCCCCACGTGCTCCGGCCGCCGGAACGCAAATCGATCACATTAAAATCAAAACCACCGGTATGCAGTTATGGATCTCGGATGTGGTTTCCGAGGGGGTGCCGCCGGGGATATTGGCGTTGATTCTGCACGTTCTTTTCGCAGCGTTGATCGTTGTGTTATCGGGCATCGTATACACGAACACCCAAGGGATGATGTGTGTGACGTTGGCCGCAATAATTACCGCCGGGGCGTTTTTCTATGTGGCTACGGTTTGGAAAATTCGCCAGTTTCGTCACGATCCCTATGCGACGCTGGCTTGGTTTCAGCGCCCGTTTTGGGATGGGGTGTTATGGTATTGTCGCAAGAATGGTTGGGCGGATCCCAAGCATCCCAATCGCGTGATTATCGATAAACGTCACTCGTTGTTAACCGACCAAGAACTGGACAAGGTCAAAGATCTAAAGCACGCGGCAGTGCTGGATCTTGAGGGCACCCGTGTCTCCGACGGAGCATTTCGGTTTTTTTATCGTATGGACAATCTCCAATGCGTGGTCTTGAAGGACACAGAAGTCTCCCATGAGGCGGTATTTCGCCTACAGCAAACGCGCCCCAAGCTGTGGATCTGGTATTGATGTTTGATGCCAATCAATACGCGCTGATCGATTTTGGCAGGGGGCAGAAGCTGGAACGTTTTGGGGGCGTAACCGTCAGACGTGCGACGCCATCGGTAAGTTCAGTGCAGCCCCGACAGAAAACGTGGACCTGCGATGCGGCGTTCAAACGCAACGCACGCGCTGGCCGGTGGGAACACGAAAGCCAACCCGCAGACAGTTGGTCGGTTGAACACGCCGGCAAACGATTTTTACTCAAACTGGCTCCTTCCGGGCAGGTCGGCGTGTTTCCTGAACAGGCGGCCAACTGGGAGTGGATCCAACAGCACGGCGATCAGATCAACGGAATGACCGCGATTAATCTGTTCGGCTATACCGGGGGTACGACGATGGCGCTGGCGAAGTGTGGGGTTGCGGTGACGCATGTCGATGCGGCCAAACCCGCCGTGACGTGGGCGCGAGAGAATGCGGTGGCATCGGGAATGGCGGACGCCCCCATCCGCTGGATTGTCGAGGATGCCACGGCGTTTATGCGACGCGAAATAAAACGGGGCCGAAAGTATCAGATTGTTGTCGCCGACCCGCCTTCCTTTGGGCGCGGCCCCGGGGGAGATGTCTGGAAGATTCAACGCGACCTGCCGACGCTGATGGAGCTGGCCGCTGAATTGGCCGATGGAGCGCTGGCGATGCTGATCCTGTCGTGTCATACTCCCGGCATCGATGCCGGAAATTTGAAACAGTATGCGCGGCGATCACTCAACTTGCGTCAAGGCGCGGGAGAGGCGGTTCCTTTGACACTGACTTCAGAATCAGGAGCGATCTTGCCCAGCGGTGATTGTTTTCGCTGGAAAGCGTAACGCGCGGTGTCTTCAGAGATTTCCAATCCATCTACGGGCGTGTAGGCCAGTGTGTGCACTTCATTAAAAAACAACGTCATGCAAACGATTACCAGTTCGAACAGCAAGCGATACAGGGACGCCTTGCAACTGCATCGCTCGCGCGGTCGCAAAAAACAGGACCGCATGATCGTTTTTGGGGTGCGCGAAATCTCCCGGGCCATTAATTCAGGGGTGGTTGCTGACGAGATATTTTTGTGTGATGACGGCAACGGCGAAAAGAATCTGGACACGCTTCGGTCGGCGCTGGATGATTCGTCGGCGACCGAGGGCGTTTGCCATCTACTGGCAGCCGATCTATTCCGGACGCTGGGCTATGGTGAGCGCCCCGACAACATCATCATGACGGCCGGTCGGCCCGGGACTGATCTGCAAGCCCTTGACGATCGTATCTTGCTGAGGGCGGGTGAAAGTGCGGCCAATGCGTTGGTCGTCGTTTGCGAGCGGTTGGAGAAACCGGGGAATCTTGGTGGTTTGGTGAGGTCTGCAGACGGAAGCGGTGCTGCGGCGGTAGTGATCGCAGATGCCGGAACCGATGCCTTCCACCCCAACGCGATCCGCAACAGCGCCGGGGCGGTGTTTTGCCTGCCTGTTGCCACTGGAACTGCGGCGGAGGTTCGGTTGTGGTTGTGCGAACGGGGGTATCGAATTCTGGTTGCCACGCCTGACGCAGAAGAAGATTTTTACCAGAAGGACCTGACCGGCAAAACCGCCGTCGTGCTTGGTAACGAAGCAACTGGTGTATCGGATCGGTGGCGGGGGGGCGCTGTCGAACCCTTCCGGCTGCCTATGCTGGGGATCGCCGACAGTTTGAACGTATCGGTAACCGGCGCGATTCTAATGTATGAAGCACTGCGACAGAACATCGGCAACAGCGGGTAATCTTACGGGCGTTTGAACACGTGGACTTCTCCGGTGCCCTCGCCAGCCACGTACAGAAATCTTCCGTCGATCGAACAGACGGAACCCGCCGGTTGATTGATTTCGGTACCACTGTTTTCGAGTTTCAGATAGTCAATGAAGGTGAGTTTCCCGGTTCGGGAATTGCGTGAGAAGACTGCGAATCGATGGGAACGGGCAGCACTGACGTACACGTGTTTTCCGTCAGGGGAGATCGAGATAAGGTTGCCACCGACGAATTCCTCCAGTTGGTCCTCGTTTTGAAATTGTTGAACGAATTTCATTTCGCCTTCGCCGGGAAACTCCACTACGGTCACGCCATTTTCACCCGTGAAACGACCGGACACCGCATAGATGTATCTTCCGTCGGGGCTGAACACCAGATCTTGGACGGTGTTCATCGCGGTGGCGTCTTCGATGTCGTCTTCAAAGTAGTTGATGATATCGATTTGCCCGTTGTCGGCATGGTATTTGAACGCAACGATCGTACCTGCCGTCCGGTTGGCCAGTAACAAATGTTCTGCGTCCGGTGAAAATGCGAAAAACTGGGCTCCCTTTAACTCCGCCTTGTAATGGTTAAATTTTTGAATCTCATTTAGTTCGTTGTTGGCCACAGACCAGGCGTGAACGACTCCCGCGTTGTCGCTGGCGTACAGGTACTTTCCGTCCGGTGAAAAAATAACGTTCAACAGCGTTTGAGCGTCCCCCACGATCACGGAATCCTGTTCTGTCAGGGATCCGTCCTGTGGGTTTCGGGAGTACAAAATCAGTTTGCGGGAATTCATGACGGCAACCGCGAACAACCGGTCGTCCGGGCTGATGTCGATCCCAACGATGGCGGTCACGCTGTCCGCCTCTTCATGGTCGGTGATCATACCGGTGTCGGGATCGAGTGTGAAACAGGTCAGGTTGGGGCCGAACCCGGCCGAGTACATGAATTTTCCGTCGCTGGAGATTTTCAGGTCGATGACTTTCGGCAGTTCTCCATCACCGTCATAGGTCTGCACATGCTGGTGCCTGGCGGGTTGGTCCGTTTTTACCTGAGCGGCGATTGGCTCTTGAGGAGCGGCAGCGCAAACCACTGCCTCAACTCCACAGGTCACGCAAATCAGAACTGCTACGGAAATGCATCGCGATAACATTATCATTGTCTACCATCTACCATTGGGAGTTATGAATCGATGAAGAACAGAAGTATCCTGCAACGGCCAACAAAAAAGAATCTGGTCAATCCAATTGAATCAGAGGTGCTGACGCGAAAGATTTACGCGTCCACGGACATCGAATATATCAAGGAGACAAACCCGTTGCAAATCTTTGTGGTAGGCGACGAATCGAGACAAAACGCGGCGTGTTGGCTGCTACAATAGTGAAATCATGATTCCAGCCGATGACGCCAACATATTCGAAACCGTACCGCCCAAATTTCCAGAAGTGTCTTTTGTGGTGCCTGCCCATAACGAGCAACAGTATCTTGCGGCGACGCTGGAACAGCTGGGTGCGATCGCGCGGCAGCTTGTTGACAGATGTGAAATCATCGTGGTCAACGATGCTTCAACCGACCGTACGAGCGCGATCGCGCGGCAGAGTGGGGCGCGCGTGATTGATGTTGAGCTGAGAAATATCGGCGCTGTCAGGAATGCGGGGGCCAAAGAGGCGCAGTACGGCTGGATTGTGTTCGTGGACGCCGACACCATCGTTCCGCTGGAGACGCTGGAGGGCTCGTTGAGGGCACTTCGAAAGGGAGCCGTTGGCGGTGGAGCGTTTGTAGCGCTCGATGAGAGCCAGCCGATTCACTGGTTTAAGATGGGGCTGTATTACCTTATCAGCCTAGTTTGGCAGACTGTTGGGCGGTGGGCGGCCGGATGTTACATGTTTTGCCGCAAAGACGCGTTAGAGCTGTTTGGAGGATTTGATGAAAACTACTTCGCCGCCGAGGAGTTGTTCTTCAGCAGAGAACTTAAACGATTAGGCAAATTTCAACTGGTCCGACATCCGGTTCTCACGTCGGCGCGGAAGTTCCACGGTTACACGGTTGGGCAAATGCTGCGATTCGTGCTGTTACCAATGACTGCACTGTTGAGAGGAAAACCCTTGCAAAGTCGGTATGGGTTGGAGCTTCTTTATAAAGATGATCGTTAAAGGCGGTGCAAGCCCACCGGTGGAGGGTTTTTTGAGGCTTATTTTTGTGAGGAATCGACTCAAATGCTTGCAAAAAGACCGAAAATGGAACTATGTCATTCTTCATTTTTTCCAGAAAGTGTTGAAATTACTGGCTTCTCGGATACCATTAGAGGCAACGGAGTGACCTTCCAGACTTTCAACGATGATCCAACTTCCATGACGCCTCGCACATTCATGCTTTGCACAGTCAGAAAGATTTGCGCAATTTTTCTGTTGTTGCTGATGCTCAGTACAGCATCCGCCGAGCAAATCGTAATCGACGAAAACTCAGAAGACAGAGCAGTGGCTGGGGATTTCCTCTGTTCACCCTGTTACAACCCAATTCTGGGGGACGCAGACACGGTCAACATCGCCAGCGGCCAAATGACAACCGGCCAGCTGTATCAGTACTTTCAATCCCGAGGGATTAGCCGCGTCAATAAACTCTCGTTTCAGGTAGACGTAGATTGCGATCCGGATAACGACAGATCGATCGCGCTGACGGATCTTAGCTTTGAGATTCAGGACGCGGCCAACAATCTGGTGACGCGCGCTGGATTCGGTGATACGGAACTGTTGTTGGATAAATCAGAGATCACATCATTCAAGCCCGAAGCGGTGCTCGAATTTGATTTGGGATACGATTTCATGCAGCGTTTTTCTTCTGACAGCAAAGAGGCAATCTTGCTCAACTTTAGCAGTCCGGACACCACCGATGAAATGAAGCCCCGAATTGTGCTGGCTTCGGAAATGTCAAGTTTTTCGTCATCCAATCTGGTCCGTATCGGTGGTTTCATTACCTTTTGGGGAATTGTCTTCCTCGGAGCCCATCTGGTGACTCGCCGTGTCAGAAACGTAAATGGCGCACAGCTGCCCTTGCGACGCCCTGCATCGACCGGTCACACCGTAGTTTAATGCCTGCGGCTTGTATCGCGTATTGGTCTTGGGATTGGTTTCAGGATTCATTTGCGTTATTGCAAACGGTCGTATGACTGAAAGCACGTAGTTTACGACGACTACTTTGATAGAAGAAGGTTTCCCGGTCTGGCGACCTTTTCTGATTCTCAATCGCTGCGTCAGGCTAAAACCGCACGATTCGGATCCGGCGTATCTGTTAACCGGTTGGCAATTCTCTATATTGTGGGTGGTCCGGATGCGAGCGCGCGTTTGTCGATAAAGACATCGCGGTGCTTCAGTTTTGAGGACTCTGTGTCAACGACTTCCACCAGCAATGCTCTTCTATTGGGCCGAGAGTCAGGTTAACGATGAAAAATGTGATGGCTGTTGTGTTGGCTGGTGGCAAGGGGGCGAGGCTGGAGCCGCTTACGCGCGACCGCGCTAAACCGGCAGTACCGTTCGGGGGAGGCTACCGGATCGTCGATTTTGCCCTTTCTAATTGTCTCAATAGTGGACTTAAGAAACTGATTCTGCTGACGCAATACAAGGCGATGAGCCTTGATCGGCACGTCAATAATGGTTGGCGACGCTATTTTTGTAGCGAGATGGGCGATTTTATCGACGTAATGCCGCCTCAGCAACGCATCGACGAAAACTGGTACAAGGGTACCGCCGATGCGGTCTATCAGAATATCTACGCGATCGAAAAAGAGCATCCCGAGGAAGTTTTAATCCTTGCCGGTGATCACATCTACAAGATGGATTACCAAGCGATGATCCAGGAGCACCGCGCGAATCAGGCTGATCTGACTGTGGCGGCGCTACAGGTCAGCAAGCAGGAGGCACAGGCATTTGGTGTGATGGCGATCGACGAAGAGCAGCGGATCATTGGTTTCGAAGAGAAACCCGATAATCCGCGTACGGTTCCCGGCAGCGACGACATTGCGTTGGCCAGCATGGGGGTTTATGTGTTTTCAGCGCGGTTCCTGTTCGAACAGTTACTTAAAGATGCGAACGACCCTGACAGTAGCCATGATTTTGGTAAAAACATCATCCCGGCCATTATTGACGACTATCGCGTGTTTGCGTATCCGTTTCGCGATGAGAACAAAAAAAGTCAGGCGTATTGGCGAGACGTAGGGACGATCGACGCGTACTACGAGGCGAATATGGACTTGGTTCAGATCGATCCAATGCTGAACATGTACGACCAGAATTGGCCGATCCGGAGCTTCCATGATAATTTTCCGCCACCCAAATTTGTTTTCAGCGATCACGGAGCTGACGACCGAATGGGGTGTGCGACCGACAGCATCGTCTGTCCGGGTAGTATTATTTCCGGAGGGCGCGTCGAACGCTCGATTCTTGGTCCAGAGGTGCGTGTGAACAGCTACGCCCAGGTCGCCGATTCAATTTTGTTCAATCGTGTCGTGGTAGGTAGAAATGCGAAGATTCGCAAGGCGATCATCGACAAAAATGTTGTGATCCCGGATGGTGCGGAGATTGGCTACAGTGTTGAGCAGGATTTGTGTCGAGGGTTTACGATCACCGATTCAGGTTTGGTGATTGTTGGAAAGAACGATCCGATCGATGTGTAGGAGAGGACTTTATCTAACGTAGCTACCGTCGCCAAACGGTGGAGCCTTGCGAGGAGGGCATGCCTTGTTTGTTCCGCTCCACGCTCTGGCGAGCGTAGCCACGTTGGGTGCTGCTGCAAACGTAGCTACCGTCGCCAGACGGTGGAGCCTTGCGAGGCGGGCATGCCTTGTCTGTTCTGCTCCACGCTCTGGCGAGCGTAGCCACGTTGGGTGCTGTTGCAAACGTAGCTACCGTCGCCAGACGGTGGAGCCTTGCGAGGAGGGCATGTCTTGTCTGTTCTGCTCCACGCTCTGGTGAGCATAGCCACGTTGGGTGTTGTTGCAAACGTAGCTACCGTCGCCAGACGGTGGAAGCCTTACGAGGAGGGCATGCCTTGTCTGTTCCGCTCCACGCTCTGGCGAGCGTAGCCACATTGGGTGCTGCTGCAAACGTAGCTACCGTCGCCAGACGGTGGAGCCTTGCGAGGAGGGCATGTCTTGTCTGTTCGGCTCCACGCTCTGGCGAGCGTAGCCACGTTGGGTGTGTCCCCCTAATCATCGTACGCGTTGCGGTAGCGGGTGCGGCGGCGACGCCGACGCGTGGTTCCCTCGCCTTCGACGAACCAATAGCCTCCAAGCACCTTGTAAAAAACCAACAGCACCAAAGCACCCGCAGATCCAACGGCGAATCCCTCAAGGCTGACCGGTTTGACGACCTCGCCGGTTGTGGAAAAATACTGAAGTACGGCACAACCGATTAACGTGCCGGCAATTCCCATCATCACCGTTGCAATCGCTCCACCTGGGTCTCGGCCAGGCATGATGGCTTTCGCTGCCAGTCCAACGACAGTGCCGAAACCAATCCATGTAAGTGCCAGATTGCAGTATTCAGCGATTTGCTGGTTGTCCATGAACTGATCCATGCCCGGTTCCTTTTCTTTTTGCTACGTCCAAAAGAGTGCTATGATCGACCCGATGGTAGCACATTGCCAGAACTGCCTCCAATGCCAGTTTGTGGGAATGTGGAAGCTGGGTAGACGGCGGGGCCAATCGTGCTTCGATCTGCCGGCATCGCAGGGATAGATTGATGCCTGCGCCAGATGACCAGTTCCGATCATCAGGTGTCGAACTTACATACGAGCCAATGACTGATCGTGTCGTGCAAATCGCCAAGCCGGCTAAAGAGATGAGGGGCTTAAACGGGTATTTGTGGCAGGCATGGAGTTGTAAAAAAGAAACTCCGGCTCCGCTCAATCGCCCTGCATCTGAGTGTTCTCACTCTCGCGCTGCTTTCGCAGTCGGCGGCTGACCCGGTTGAGCACTTCGCGCTCGTCATCCGAAAGGCTGGCGATGCCGCCACCGTTATGCAGTTTCTCCAGAATCACGTCAGCTTGATCTGCATCGTATCGCTCGCGCTGTTGCTGTTCGGCGGCACGTTCGTGCTGCTTCTCCAACATCCACTGTGAATTGGTAACGCTATCAAGTTCATCCATTGCCATCGGAGCGATGTCATGAAAATCGTGACTGCTGGACATCCCAATAAATGACGACTCTTGCAAAAACAACGGATCAAAATCCCAGTCCTGTCCCTGTATCCCTTGGCCTTCCAGCAGTTCGCCAGTTTCCTGATTGAACGAATAACCGGCAGCAAAATAGAGACTGATACCGGCCGCCAGCATGATAAACCAGACCGGCTCAATCGGACCCGGGTCTTGACCGTACATCAACCAAGCAAAAAAGATCACACCAAGCGCCGAAGCGTTGCCGATCACCATAATTGCCGATTCGCTTCGCAATTTTGAATCATCCAACTGAAGCAATTCCAGTATATGCCGGGTGAGCTGAGCTCCATCGAAGGGGAAGCAGGGAATCAAATTCACCAGCATCAACTGGAAATTGGTCCAAGCGATAATCTTGAGCAGCGACGCGGCCCCATCAGAAAACATGTAAACATGCGGTTGGAAGGGGTTCATTAAATTTAACAGGTTACTTTGACCGCCCTGCAGCAGCATCACAGAACAGATCAGGAATAAAGCTAAATTCGCGAATGGGCCGGCCGCGTACACGATCAGTTTTGCAATGGGTTCAGCAGGTAAATGGAAAACAGAGTTTCCGCCCCACGGCGTCAAAATGATTCGCCGGGGGGATCCGCCCAAACTGGTCAGCGTGTAAACGTGAGCCAGTTCGTGGGCGATGACGCTCCCAAGTATTACCAGACTGGTCATCAGGGCGGTGCCCATCATGTCGCGCGACAGCGCGTGCTGATATTGGACACAAAAAATGGCGGCCACAAACAGCAACAGAAGAACGTGGATGCAAACCTGCACTCCCATCCAACGACCAGCACTAGCGCTCCAGCTATGAGTCTCATTCATCCTTTTCCCGCCGTTCGTTCTCTGGTCGTTCAATTTTGGGAAGGACGTTCAAGGGAAGCCATCGCGCGTTCCCAAAAATGGTCGAAACAGAGTGGCCTGCCACGAGGATTCACGGCTGTCTCGATGCGTCCAACATCTTATTGCGTTCCCCATTTTATATGGAAGGTGAAATAGATCAATCGGAACCTCAAACAGGATCTAATTTTACAATGAACGCCATTAGCTGGCGCTTGCTGCCATCCTTACAAAAGATATCAAGTATCTTTTTGAGAGCGGCTGCTACCGATTGACACACCTTGTCGGCGCAAGGGCAGCAAGGACGGCTTCGGCGGCGATTGGATGATGCGCCGACCTATTCAGCCTCGTCCAGATTCCCCGACTTGCGAATGGCCCAAACCAGTCGAAAACCGAGCATTAGACTGACTACCAGTCCTAAAAACCCTACTAAAGACAGGTCTTTTGTGCCCAACCAGCCGCCGTCGGCCAGCAGCACCGGCGGCACATTAAAACTAAGCATCAGGGATGAGCCCAGAAATAACGCACTTGTCAGTAGCCCCAGAACAAGCCGATTGACTGATGGTCCTAGGCGGCGGTGTTCGAGATGGACATCGAAACGTCCGGACTGAATTTGTTCCAAGATCGATGTCAGTTTTGAGGGGATTGCTTCGGCCAGTTGTTCGACGCCGATATAGAAGCGTTGCATCTTTCGCATCTGCCGCATTGGTGACAGCCGTTTCATCAGCATCATTCTGTGGAACGGTTTCATGATTTCCATCAGCGAGAAATTTGGATTCAATAACCGCCCTGTGCCCTCCAGCGTCACCAGCACCTTGATCAACAGTGATGCTTCACTGGGCAGCAGAATGTGATAGCGTTGAACGATATCAGTAAAATCGTTCAACGCACCGCTCATGTCGAACTGTCCCATTGCTTGGGTGGAGTATTGTCCAACAAAATCTGCTATGTCGTTGGACAGTCTGGCTTCGTTAAGGTCGAAGGGGCATTTCCCCACCCGCTTGATCAGTGATGTCAGCAAGGTAACATCCTGATTGACGATCGCGACCAGCATGGATTCAATCGATTCCCGCAAGTGTTCGCTGACGCGTCCCACCATGCCAAAATCGACCAGCCCGATTGTGTCCTCGTTCATGATCATGATGTTCCCCGGATGAGGGTCGGCATGAAAAAATCCGTGATTGAAGATCATCTTCAGATACAATTCGGCACCCCGGCGAGCGATCGCGTCGCCGCGTGGTGCAGGTGCCGTTTCTTGTGCGGTTTCTTGTGTAAACTGCTTTAATGACTTGCCGTCCATGAACTCCATGGTCAGCATTTTTTCCGAACACAGTGACGTGATGGGTTGTGGGATACGAATGCGCGTGTCACCCTCAAAGAGTGTCCGAAACTGGATCAGATTTCTTTGCTCACGGGCAAAATCCAGCTCCCGCCGCATCGTTTGTCGCAGGTCGCGCACCACCGTGGCGGGTTGATAGTTTTTAAAATCTTCCAGCCTTTCGGCCAACTGCGCCAGCCCCGCAAGGATATCCAGATCGGCCTCGAGGATGCGGGCGATGCCGTGGTGCTGAACCTTGACAATGACTTCGATCAAGTCTTTGTTATCCCCGGCCAGATGAGCGTATGCAGGATGGTCGCTGACCTTGATGGTTGCCCGATGGGCCTGACCAATGGACGCCGATGCAAGCGGTATCGGGTCGAATTCGTGAAACAGATCTTCCAACGACCGGTTTTGTTCCGCTTCGATTGTTGCCTTTACTTTTTCGAATTCGTCGGCAGGAGCATGGGATTGGAGACGCGACAGCTCAGTGGCCATCTCGGTGCCGATCAGGTCCGGACGCGTGGACAGCATTTGCCCGAACTTGATGAATGTCGATCCCAGTTCGGTCATCGCCAGACGGACGCGATTGGGATGGGTCAGCGAGTTTAGTTTTTCACCGTCAGGTGATTTGAGACGTTCAGAGATAAAGTCGATATTGAAACGGCTCATCCAGTTCGCCAGCCCGTACTTGCTGAGAACCGACGCGATTTCTGTCCAGCGCATGGCGTTGCGGTAGAGCTGCGGAACAGAGGAGATGCTGGGTTTCATGGCGGTAATGCGTCGGTCGAAAGTGTTTGGGCATGGGGTTATATCCTACACCAAACAAGTTCACTCTATCACTCTAATGATCAACCTACATCCGCCGGGATGCTTTGAGCAGCGAGCACAACGCCGACTGCAGAAGGTGTTTTGGCCAACGTCGCGCTGCGTAGGTGAGTGCCAATTGAGTGCCAAGTGTGCCCTGGGCCGCCAGTCCTCACTCTGGCCGCGCACGGCTGCGTGTGGCCAGTGGCCGGCTAATCTTGGGCGACAAGATTCGGCACGATGCGGACATTGAAATCCACAACTTTTTCGGGCATGTCCGGGTTGTTGGTGACGATCGTCAGTTTTTCCCGAATGGTTTCCGGCGAATCGGTCGCCAAGGTATACAGGATCACGTGCATTGATTTCTCACCCTCAATCGGTGAAAATTTAATTTTGTCACTGTTGACGCGAATCTCTTTGATCGCAAACGGCGTGTCGCCGCGTACAACGAATCGTTTTTCGACTTGCGCGTGCTGTTTGACAATGCCCAGTTGGATCGGGGATGCTTCCAGCGTTGGCTTGACGCGTCCGGAGACAGAAATGGGCATGCGAGGGGTATTTTTGTCGTTGGTGAAAACTGTTAGTTGTTCCTCGAAGAACCCTGCGGGCATCGAGTCTTTGACTTTCACAATTAAGTCGTAGGCAACTTTCCCGGTCTGCTCACGTGCGACTTCCACGGCTTGAACATCTAGGTGCGGGTTGGTCGATTTAACCTTTAGGACCTTCCACAGGGGGCTGCCTGCGTACTTCATCTTGACGATCTGTTGAGCCCTTTTCGCGGCACTGAAGGAGGCGAAATTAACTTCGCCGGGCGTCATCACAACGTCCTTGCGAATTTTACCTTTCACTGAAAATTGCACTTCGCCGCGTTGCGTGTATTCACCGATGCGGTCCAGTTTGACGGTGACGGTAGCCTTCTTTTC
>CALCJM010000136.1 GCA_937967505.1 uncultured Pirellulaceae bacterium
CGGAAGTCGCTGAACGGCCCGTTGGCCAATGACTCAAACATTTGCTCGGCACTGCTCAGCGGTCCATCGTCATCGCCCTCCACCAGTGGAGCGACCACGAACGCCTGTCTTCCCTCGCGCAGTTTCTTTTTAACGAACTGCCACCATTTATTGCGACTCTCCTCTCTACCCAGATAAGTGTTTACCTTTTGGCCGATGCCGCTGGTTCGTTTGAGCGTTGACATGTCCAGATCACCGAACAACGTCATGGAAATGGTTCGCGGAATCGGGGTGGCCGTCATTACTAGGTAGTGTGGATCAAAACCCGACTGCTTCAGTGTGGCCCGTTGTTTGACCCCGAATTTGTGTTGTTCATCGATCACCACCAGTCCCAGATTTTTGAAGGGTACCCTGGAGGCGACCACCGCCTGGGTGCCGATCACGATATCGACCTCGCCGCTCTCGATTTGCGCGGCCATTTCTTTGCGCGTCTTTCCCTTGACCGCACCGGTCCACAGGGCAAACCGAACACGAGTGTCACCCAGTAGTTTTTGGATCGTGTCGAAGTGTTGATTGGCCAACACGGCCGTTGGTGCCATCAGGGTTGCCTGATGACCGGCAGCGACGGCCAACAGCATCGCCGCAACTGCTACGGCAGTTTTTCCGCTGCCGACTTCGCCGTGCAGCAGGCGGTTCATTGGCCAGGGCTGGTTCATGTCGGCGGCGATTTCGGCAAGCGCTTGTTGCTGGGTTTCCGTCAGTTCAAAAGGTAGACGACCAAGAATACGGGCGCGGATCTTGGGTGTCATCTCGATCTCGGGAGCCTTGTTTTCCGACCGAATGCGATGCTGACGAATGGAGAGCGCCAACTGGAGAATCAGTAGCTCTTGGTAGACCAGCCGCGCTCGCGCTGATTCGACCTCTTCCTGGTTCCGGGGGGAGTGGATTTGACGGATGGCATCGGAGATTCCGCAAAGTTCCCGTTGGTTTCGTAAGTCTTCAGGAAAGGCCTCGGTCACCAGAGGCGCGCACTGTTCAACGACGCCGGTGACAATTTTGCGCATCTGTTTCTGGTTGATACCATCGGTCAATTTGTAAACCGGCATCAGGCACTGTTGCTGTTGAATGGCCTGATCACTGTCCAGCCAAGTGACTTTCGGGTGGTTCATCTGAAACCGCCCGCCCTGCCATTTGGCTTTGCCCTGAAACATGACTTTCTGCCCCGGCCAGAACTTCCGCATCAGGAATTGTTGGTTGAACCAGACGGCACGGAGAAATCTGTTTTCCTGTTTAATCAGCACATAGCAAATGTGAACGCCGGAATGACCAACGTGTTGATCGATGTCATCGACGATGCCCACCACATTGGCCAGTTGCTCGTTGGCCATTTCGCCTAGGTCGTGAAGCTGCGTAAAGTCCTGATAGCTGCGTGGAAAGAAGAACAGAACATCCGCGGCGTTTCGCAAGTGCATTTTCTCCAGCAGTTCAGCGCGAGCCGGCCCCACACCTTTGATGAACTGGAGCGACTGCGTCAGCAACTCCATCGGAGACTGATCAGCAGGAGGCTGTTTTTCCGAGGGCCGGGTTGAAGGAGTCTCTGACATACCTTAATTGTATCGCAGTCTCATCATGTACAGAAACGGTCCGATCAATCCTTCGTTTACTTGCCAGAAACCAATGGGATACTGGCGATATGTCGAGAAACTCTTTCGACTTGCTCAACAGTAAAGTTTTCGCGGATTTCAGGCAGGTTCCAGGCATGAAGTGATGCTGATACCGCTTCGCTAACAATTTGTCTCCCGCGCTCTTCAGAAAGCTCCAGACCTTGTATCGTGCCTTGAAAACTCTGAGTATCAATTTCGTTGAAGTTTTTGCTGCCGCCAATTTCCAGTGCGAGATCTTCCATTCCGTCAGGGCGGTACAATACGGTCGAAACAATATCATATGCAGGTGATAGTTCCGCATTGCGAGTGTCGGGATACAACAGTGAAAAGTTCTTTAAGTGAGCGTCTCCGTTTCCACATATGATGTTAAACACAATCTGCCTGAGGAATTGATAACCGGATTCCGGCGCGATCCAGCGGATAACACGAGCAAGCTCTTCGTGGTTGCCAAGATACTGTTGATTTCCCGGTGGGCGATCAAGTATCTGTCCGAAGTCTTCCATATGGATTCGTTTTTCAAGATCACGGTCAAACCGTTTTACGACAAAAACAGATTTGTCTCCCACCGGCATCTCTTCCGGAATCTTGTCAAAATCACCAGTATTCCGTAGTTCATGTTCGGGCGTGTTTAATCCGGCTTGCTGCGCCCAACGCATGGTAGCGAACTCGCATTGAGGTAACCCCGGAAATTCGGGCGCGTGAAACTTGGCAATCCAGCTTTCACCATCTCCTTTAGCGGCGGTGGTTAGACCTCGGCCGGTTGAGCGAGCGGAGAGTTTCCATTGAGCTCCGGCGAGCGAGAACTTGAAGCCGGCATTGTCAGCCAGTGGTGGTGGAGAGCGTTTGCTGTTATCCGGTTTTTCGATCAACGATTGCCCGGGGGCCATAACAACCGCTCCCGGAAGGTCGGATCCGAGGGCTTGGAGAAAGCCGAAGGTGTCGTCTACATCGACCTTGAGAAGTCGTGATTGCCAGTTGCGCATTACGCCCTGCGGCAGGAGGTGGGCAAACCAGCAAACAGGGCCATCGACACTGATTGCCAGAGGAAATCGGTCTTCAAAAATCTGGCCAAGGACGGGACGCTGGGCCAGAAGGCTATTTTGGTAGGATTCGGCGAAGGTAAATCGTTGGGATTCGTCTTCGAAGGCTTCTAGGGTGCCTATTTCTGTATCGTTGATAGCGACAGTCAGTGCGGGCATGGTTGACAACTCCCGAATGGTTTCATTGCTGACCCGACGAAATCGTCGAAATGGACGGACGGATATCGGTCTGATCACCAATTTGATCGACGATAAAGTTGTTCAGGTAGTTATTGAGTATTGGTCGTCTGGCGGTGCGGAATGCAGCAACGTCTCCCTTTTGGATGGCCGACAGGCATGCGTTGTCCAATAGAAAGCCGGGAAGATCAAACTGGTTTTTATTTAGCATTGATATTTTGGACAGACCTTTGGTCTTTATCACAATATCGGTCCCCAGTTTCCCGTCGGCGATGGCCGACATGTAGATGCTGCTGTGCACAGTTGCCAAATTGTCGATCCCGGCTATTGAATCAATCGATTCCTCGACTTCGGTATCGTCGCTCGAATCTTCAAATTCAAATTCGAATTGTGTATCGTTTTTCACCGGTTGGGCAGCGAAAAGTGCAATCACAAATAACTTGCCTGAAGCACTTCGCAAGCTTACTTCTTCATCGAGTTTCGTAAGGGGGTGATTCGAATGGACTTGCGGATTTGAGAAATCACCAAGGTCGGCGATCATCTGGCTGATCGCCGTTTCTGCCGAAGAAGCGGTTTCCAGTTGCGTGACCAGCGCACTAACCGTGGAGTTGTTCGAATCTTCGTGACGGCCGGATAATGCACCTCGCCAAATCCATTTGGCAACCAGTCGATCAACTTTGGCACTGTCATCCGGAAACCTGTCGTAAAAGGCCGCGAGCACATACAGCGGAAGTCGATACGGCATCAGTCTGAAAACAGGAATTGACGCTACCGTGGTGATCGTTGCGATTGCCCTTCGAAGCGCTGATTCAGTACGGCGAATTGCATCAAGTGGAAGCTGACTAAAGTCTTTCAACGACTCTTTGACCGTCAGATTGCAGGTTGCCTGAATGCATCGCAAGAAGATGTTCTCTTTCAGGATTCCAAATCCAAGATCAGCCAGTCGTGCAACCGCCGATCTCACTGGCTGTTGTCCTTCGTTGCCGTACATAGCTTCAAAGATCTCAAACTGTTGCATTGCAACACCGCTGTTGTTGACACGCGTAAAAATCAATCGCAATACCTGCTCGTTCGCTCCTTCAACGATGTAGGCCGGGATTTCGTACTCCCGAATCGACTTGCCCAACTCCAGAACTCGTTCAACAAGATCTTCCCGGTCTCTCTCATAGCTCCAGTTGCGCAACCACTTCAGTTGCGTAACGGAGTCTGATAACGCATTCAATGGAATCCACGAGGGATCTGCTTCTCTGCGAGTCAACGTTACAAACTTTTGGTTTTCAAGATCGTACCATGCTGCCCACGCATCGCGTCGTGGAATTTGGTGCTTACGTAGCAACGATGCAACAAGTGCGGTGATTCTTTGCTGCCCATCAACCACCCACATCGCCAGATGTTCTTCCGGCGCAGTAATTGACACAGGTCCGAATTGAAGACACGACGCCTCTGCGTGCTGCTTGGAAAAAAGTAGTTCACCGACAGGAAATCCTCGTCGAATTGAGTCGAAGAACTCCAGTACATTTTTGCAACGCCACCGAAGAGGACGTTGGAACGGGGGAATTCTCAGTTTGCCGCGTCGCGCCAATTCGAGAAGTTGTTCGACTTTGTAACCCCGCGCTTCCGGGCGGTTTTCAAGAACGGGTTGTCCATTTTCAGGGATAGTTGTCATCTTGTCCGGACACAAAAAATGGAAACGGGTTCTCGTAAATTTGAACTGAAGTTCAGTCTCGAAGCAAGCATATCCAGTTTTTTGCTTCGCAGCGCCGAATGAACCCCGAGGTCTCGATTATCCGTTGATCGCGGTCAGCATTTCTTTGGCGAAGGATGCCACGTCGTCGATGACGGCCTGATTGCTTTTACCGTCCTCTTCTGCGGCGGCGATGCGGCGTACAATCGCCGAACCGACGATCATCCCGTCAGCGACTTCCCTTAATGCAACAGCGTGCGCGGGCTGGCTGATGCCGAAGCCGACACAGATCGGCAAATCAGTCTGGGTCTTGAGCCACTTCAGGTTTTCAATCAGCTCCGGCGGCAATGCGTTACGCTCGCCCGTGATACCGGCGATTGAAACGTAGTAGATAAATCCGCTGGCCTGTCTGGCGATTTCGACAGCGCGCTCTTTTGAGGTGGTCGGTGTGATCATCTGGATCAGGCTGAAGTCCAGAGCGCGGCATTTCTTGGCAAAAACGGCTGATTCATCGACAGGCATGTCCGGGACAATTGCTCCCGAAATTCCTGCGGCAATGGCGTTCTTCAGGTAGTTGTCCATCCCCTGACGATAGATGATGGCGTAACTGACCATCGAAACGATCGGCATCTTCAGTTTTGGCGCGATTTTGGTCGTCATCCCGAAAATGGACTCGAGTTTGATTTTCTTGTTCAAAGCGCGAGTGTACGAGGCCTGGATGACCGGGCCGTCGGCGATTGGATCGCTGTAGGGGATCCCCAGTTCCGCTAGGTGGCAGCCGGCCTGGTCGAGCGACTGGAGGAGTTCGCCGCTGAATTCGATATTCGGATCGCCGGCCGTGATAAACGGCATGAAAGCTTTTTTGCCTTCGGTTTCAAGTTGTTTAAAAAGGTCGTCGATCGCTGACATGAATTTTGATTGGTTAAGTGTGTCGTTTATTTTTTCTAATGGTGTCCTTTTTCGGAACGCAGACGTTGAATTTCGTCCGCGTCCTTGTCGCCACGACCGGACAGACAAACTACCACGATCTCGTCTTTGCCACGCTCGGAGGCAACCTCCATGCCTTTGGCGATGGCATGGGACGATTCGAGGGCCGGGAGGATGCCTTCTGTTTTGGCGATCAAGTCAAATGTATCAAGGGCTTCGTCGTCGCGACAGGAGCGGTATTCCACCCGTTCGGTTTTTTTCCAGTGACTGTGTTCAGGGCCGACACCGGGATAGTCCAGGCCTGCCGATGCCGAGTGTACGTCGTCGGTTTGGCCGTCACCGTCCTGCAGGACGTAGCTGAAACTGCCGTGCAACACGCCCGGTTTTCCGTAGGTCAGGCTGGAAGCATGATGTCCCGGTTCGTTGTCAAAACCACCCGCTTCGACGCCAATCAGCGGTACATCGGTGTCCGCCACAAACGGATAAAACATTCCGGCGGCGTTGCTGCCGCCGCCGACGCAGGCAACTACCGCATCGGGCAGTCGGCCAAATCGCTCCTGCGACTGGCTGATCGTCTCACGACCAATGACCGCCTGGAAATCGCGCACAATCATGGGGAACGGGTGAGGACCGACGACGGATCCCAAAATGTAATGCGTGTCTTTGACACTGCCCATCCAGTCACGCATGGCCTCGTTGACCGCGTCCCGCAACGTGCGCGATCCGGTTGTGACGGGGCGAATTTCGGCACCCATACTTCTCATTGAACGCACGTTGGGCGCTTGCCGGCGAACGTCCTCCTCGCCCATGTACACAATACAGGGCAAACCAAAATGAGCACATGCGGTGGCCGTGGCGACGCCGTGCTGGCCGGCACCCGTCTCGGCGATCACGCGCGTCTTCCCCATGCGGAGGGTCAGCAGCGCCTGGCCGATGGTGCTGTTGATTTTGTGGGCACCGGTGTGGTTGAGGTCTTCACGTTTGAACCAGATTTGTGCGCCACCACATTTTTCGGTCAAGCGTTTGGCGAAATAAAGTGGCGAAGCGCGACCGACAAAATCTCTTAGCAACAAATCCAGTTGACTTTGAAACTCGGGGTCCTGTTTGGCTTGAAGGTATTCTTCCTCCAGTTGGTCCAGTGCTGCGACCAGAGTCTCAGGGACAAACCGTCCACCGAATTCACCAAATCGCCCGTTGCTGTCAGGAAGCGCGGCGTCGGGGCTGGGTTGTTTTAAAAATGAAGTGGGCATGAAACTCTCGTGCGGCAGGCGGAACCAGCCGGGTTGGGTGGATATTAGTCTGATCGTATGACCGTCGTACAGCAACCGCCCGATCGATCGCGGGGCAACAGTTTAAACGCCAACAGGCAAATCGAACATACGCGGCATGTCGTCGGGACCGGTTTTGAGCAGAGAAATGGCAGGAAAAAAGGTGCGGAAAAACTGGGTGAGCAAATTTGTAGCACCTTGCGGCACCCGGCTGACAGGGACCACAATTGACCGTTTGACCACAATGTCCTTTTGGAATTGATTGACCTGCCATGCCCGAATTGCCGGAAGTTGAAACAATGCGACGAGGTATTCTGGGAATCGCAGGAGCGACTGTCGTAAAAGCCGAACGCACGCCCTGTGCAAAACGACCGATTGCCATTGCGCCCCGAATTGACCGATTGAATAAACGTGTCACGGGGCAGAAAGTGTTGCGCGTCGATCGGCTGGGAAAGCGGGTTGTGGTCGTGCTGGAAAATCGGGAGCGTCTGATTTTTGAGCCCAGGATGACAGGGCTGGTTTTGATTGCCGATCCTCCAACGGTTGAGCATTTGCGATTTCGTCTGACACTGAAGAAGTCAGCGGTAAAAGAAGTGTTGTTCTGGGATCGCCGCGGCCTAGGAAATGTAACTCTCCTGTCGGACCAACAGTATCAGCAGAAACTGACCAGCGGGAAGCTGGGCCCGGACGCGCTGGCTATCGAGGCCGGTCAGTTTGCCGACCGGTTTTCCGGGTCGGGGCGCGAGATCAAGGTCGCGTTGCTGGATCAGTCAGCAGTAGCAGGCATCGGAAACCTGTATGCCAGTGAAATTCTGCATCTGGCAGGTGTACATCCTCAAGCAAGATGCAATCGTCTGTCAAGGAAACAATACCAGAGAATTCATGATCGCATGATCGAGGTCCTAGAGGTTGCCATCGAGCACGAGGGATCGACATTGTCCGACGGTACGTACCGAAACGCACTTAATGATCCCGGTGGTTATCAGAACCAGCACCGCGTCTACGATCGCGCCGGAGAAAACTGCCCGACTTGTGGCGGACAGATCGAAAGAATTGTGCAGTGCCAGCGTTCGACTTTCTTCTGTAAGAAATGCCAGAAGAAGCGGTAGTCGTTTCTCTCGGGGGTCAGCATTGATGAAAATCAGGGTTGGTGCGTAACGAACTTTCCGGAGAGATCTTCTGGTTGGCAACAGGCCACCGCACCACGCGCAGAACAGGGTTCTACTGTGATTGTGCCGCTGCGTTCATTTGTGTGACGGCTCCGGCGATGCCGCGGGCCGCTGGCACTGGAGATGATTGACGCTCCATCGGTAGCTTCAGTGTGAAGCAGGTTCCCTTGCCAATCGAGCTTTCAACGCGAATCTTGCCGCCGTGAGCTTCGATGATGTTCTTGCACGTCGACAGTCCGAGTCCGGTTCCACCCTTGCCCGATTCGTCCGGGCCGGCCTTGGTGCTGTAGTAGGGTTCGAAAATCTTTCGCATGGTTTCATCCGCCATGCCACTACCGTAATCACGTACACTCAGGTCAACCGTTTTCGCTACGGTGTCTTGGTAAACCCGGATTACCATCTGTCCGCCTTCAGACATCGCCTGACGCGCATTCACAACTAGGTTGAGCAGAACCTGTTGAATCTGATTGCCGATGACAGACGCCGTTGGAAGGTTTTCCTCGACCTGAACCTCAACAGAAATACGGTACTTCTGTAGTTCGCGCTCCAGCAGCACCATTGTTTCATCGACCAGTTTGGCAACGTCAGTCTGTTCGAAGTGCGCGCTGCGATTACGCGCCATACCCAGAACGGCATTGGTGATTTTGGCCGCGCGATTGCCGGCCTGGTTGATTTTGTCGAACGCCTTGTCGCGGGTGGGTTTGTCTTCGTAACGCATTCCCATTTTGGCGTAGTTGATGATCGTCATCAAAACATTGTTGAACTCGTGAGTGGTCGTGCTGACCAATTCGCCAAGCGCTGTCATGCGCTGGCACTCATTGAGTCGTTTGGTAAGCGTTTCCACTTGGGAACGTAGTTCATTCAATTCGTTTTGTTGGTTGACGCTCACGCAGGATCCTTTTGGGAATCAGAGTTCTGAGATTGACTGGTTCAGGGAGGGGCTTACCGAAGAGTTTGCCATCGCACAGTGGTTGCCTGTATGAGGAGCATCGGCAGTTTCCCGAGGCGTGTTGACGATTCCGCTGGCCGAAAAGAACGCTTTCCCACGCCTCCCATTTTGAACTCCTTGCTTTCCCTGTTTGCCCAACTGTCCGCGAACCCCTGCTTGCGAAGTAGTAATATTCAGACAGCTGCTTGCACGCGATGACAGCATAAGTTCGTTCTGCTTTCCCCGGTGCTACAGCAGTACGGCCGTCGATCACAGCGGCGGGCTCTTCTGATCGACAAGAAACGAAAAGGCCTCAATTCCCCCCCAGCTTGGACCGAAGAACAGTCTTAGCCGTCGATTCGGCATGGGTTTTTTAGACACCATGATTTTCAGACCATCTATGTACAGTGGGCCTCAGTCCATGAATCGGACTCACTCTCGTTATTCCATGATTGTTCCCGTTGTTGGCCAGCCCGCAACGCTTGATGATACTTTGGCCTCCATTCTTCGAGACCTGCCATCAGACAGTGAAGTCATACTGGTACACGACGGAGCTTTTGAAGACGCCTATAACATTGGCGAAGAAGTAATACTGGTCGATGCGGGCACCGGGCGTCTGTCGTCCCTGTTTGCGGCCGCATTTGCACACTGCAGTGGCGACATTGTTGCGGTGGTCCGGCCGGGCGTTGAGCTTTCCGAGAACTGGGGAGAAATTGTTGGGGAACGTTTTGCAGACCCTTCGGTAGGGTCAGCTGTTCCAATAATCGTTTCGCAAACCAAACCCGACCAAATTGTGGCTGCGGGAGTGAAGACAAACTATCACTTTCGCCGGATGTTGGCCGGGCGCGGCAGTAAATTGGCGCAGCGTGTTTTCGGTCGTCTGAATCCACTGGGGCCAACCAGTTGGGCCGGTTTCTATCGGCGTTCGGTCTTGGCGATGATCGGAGACCTGAATTTTAAACTCGAAGACCACTATTTTGATCTCGATTTGGCGCTGACGCTCAAAGCGATGGGATATACCAGTGCGATAATGCCCGGGTGTGTGTGCAAGGTGAACCGTCCTGCGCTCATTATCCGGGAAGCCGATATGGCTCATGGTGCCTCTGCACAGCGATCCATTGTACGTCACGCCAGTCATGAATCGTCCTTTAGCCGTGGCTGGGTTTCTTTTGTCGCCGAGATATTTGCGGGTGTTCTTTCACCCGGAGCATTCCAGCAGGCGATGGGCCGATTCGGTGCATCCCGATTCTGGTCAACCGACAACGCATTTGCCGAACGGGTTAACGAGATCGTACGGCGGAAACAAGTGATTGAGAAAACCGGCTTACGCGTTCACGAACAGGAATTGTCGGCTGACGTCAGCGCGGCGATTGAGCATCGTCGGCAACGACGACGCGTGGCGTAACGGGCGGTGCGGCGGTTGTCTTGTCGGCGGGATTCCAGTGGCGTTCTACTAGGACGCCAAGTTCAATTGGGAATGAACCGGCCGGAACATGTTCGTACAGAAATTTGATCAGCCGTCTGTCTAGGGATGTCAAATGGGTCGCGTCGCCATATTGGTGGGCTGACGGATTTTCATAAAAAAGACTTGAGTGAACGCGCGTCGAATCACCTACCAGTCCCATCACTTGGGTCAGTTCTTCCAGCACAAAGTGAGACAAAATTTTGCCCGAGAGTTTGTCTTCGGCAATCATCACGCAGGCGTTTTCAATTTCGTATTTGTCGTTCCACTTGACATTAAAGAGGCCTCGGTTCCCTTTGATGGAATCAAATCCGTTCGACCGGGCAACCTTTTCAAACTGATCTTCTTCGATGAAGTAGAGCTTGATGCTGGCGGTAGCCGTTTCGTCTGGCAGATGCTTGATACGACATTTTTCCGGCAGAACTTTATTGATCTCGCTAATTGAGCGTTGGACCAGGACGGCATGTCGGTTGCGGTCGCCAAATACCGATAGCCTGGGTGATTTCTCCCAACGCACCGTGCGCGCCTGATTGGAGTTGTCATATTCGGTTTTGGCCAGTACGTCCGAGATGAACAACAGCGTGTTGCGGTGGTTGTTGGTTCTGGAATTTTGTCCTCGAGCCGTGGCTGCGTAATTTAACGGCCAGGCAAACATCAGCAGGGCCAGGGTGAAGCAATGTGGGTTGCCGTACTGGCCATCCGGATATCGCAGGAGGCTTGAAAGAGTATTTTTCAAAGGAGGTGGTGGTGTTGGGCGGGCGGTGACGGCGGGACGGGCAAACGTGGAAGGACCGATAATCATACCTCATTCCACTGATCATTGCCGTTTGGAAACCTTTTTTTTCGCCAAAACGTACGGCGTTGGTGAAAACTCGTTCGTTGCAAGTCGGTTTATTTGATGCAGTGGCACTGCAAAAACGCCTGACTTGTGGGTACGTTAAAGTTAGCCGTCAGTTTAAGATTGACGGTTGATGCACAGAAGAGCGCGTTGCCCTGACTAATCCAGATAGTTTTCTAACGCACGACCCCCCGGAATCGCTATGTATTTTCGACTTGCCAAACGCATGCTGATGGAAACTGACAAACGCCTGTTGTGGAAACTGGCGTGGAATATGGGCGTCAAAGGTCTGTTCAGTGTCCAAAAACACAAACGTCGGCTACGTCAAGGACAGTTCTTTCCACCCTATCTGTACATCTCGATAATCAACAGTTGCAATTTGCGCTGTCAGGGGTGCTGGGTGGATGTTTCCCATCAACAACAGAAGATCGATGTCACGGCAATGAACCGAATGATTGGTCGCGCCAAAGAAATGGGAAACAGTTTCTTTGGATTGTTGGGGGGGGAACCATTCATGCATAAAGAGCTGTTCGAGATTCTCGAAGCTCATCCGGATGCTTATTTCCAGGTGTTTACCAACGGGCATTTCATCACGCCGGAGGTGGCTCAAAGGCTAAGGAAGTGCGGCAATGTTACACCACTGATTAGTGTGGAAGGCTCCGAGATCATTAGCGATCAGCGCCGTGGCAAGTCCGGGGTGCTGTCGGCGACGATGGAAGGGCTACAGAATTGCCTAGATAATAAAGTTATGACGGGCGTTTGTACCAGTCTGTGTCAAACGAACATCGATGACCTTTTGACCGAACAATGGGTAGATCGCCTGATTGAGATGGGCGTCATGTACACGTGGTACCATGTCTTTCGGCCCGTGGGTCCCGAGGCGTCGCCAGAACTGGTGCTGACACCGGACCAGACCCGCAAGGCGCGGCAGTTTGTGGTCGATATGCGTTGCAAGAAACCGATCATCTTTATTGATGCGTACTATGATGCCGACGGTCGGGCACTATGCCCGGCGGCAACCGGATTTACACATCACATTAATCCATGGGGAGACATTGAACCGTGTCCGGTGATTCAGATCGCAAAAGAATCGATTCACGATAGCCGCCCATTGGACGAAGTATTCAACGAATCAGAATTCCTCAAGGACTTTCGTGAAACGGCTGCCCGGCACACGCGCGGTTGTATCGTGCTGGAGCGACCGGATCTGATTGAAGCGCTTGCCGATCGTCATGATGCCAAAGACTCAACCGCCCGCAAATCAGCGATTGCCGAACTGCAAGCCGCCAACGCACACCGGTCGCAGTACGATCCTGATTCCATTGCCATTCCGGAAAAGAGCTGGGCATACCGGATCGCAAAAAAAATCGCGTACCATGACTACGGTGTCTATGGAGAGCACTTTGAGCATAAGAACTGGATGGATCCGGACCAGAAAAACCCGGCCCAACACGCTCAACCTGATGTGCCTAGTTCAGAGGCGGCGACTCAGGGCAATGGCAGTGACCTAGTCCAGCTGAAATAGAACCTGCTTTTTCAAAACACTGTCTTGCACTGTGTGAAAATTGCCAACCAGGTCGTTGAGGTTGATTGCTTTCGAGTGGAATGATCTCGCCGAACCGGAAGCCTAAGAGGCGTCTAGGTGGACCATGGACCGACGTGCTGCAATCAGAAACTGATCCACACGTTGGAAGTCTGGTTGATCAGGCAGCGTAGATTTTTCGAAGGCCTTGGCGAACCGGGCATCCAGTTCACACGCGCGAGTTTTGATGGTTTCAAAATCAACATCACCATTGCGAATCTCTAGCAACTCTTCACGATGGTGCGAGACGTCCACCAGAATCTGGCCCGTTTGAAGCGCTCCGATTCCGGAGTGCAGCAGTCGAATCAGGTGCATGGCGTGTTTGCGTTTGAAAGTCCCCTTTTTCTCCACACTGTTCCGCATCCGTCGAAACTGGCTTAACACGTATCCGGAATAGGTTTTGTACAGATGCCGGGACAAAAAGCAGGAACGCATTTCCCTCAACTGCTGACCCAGCGACGAGGTCTCGATCACGATCGGCGACCATAACACCTCCAGAATGTTTGGGTTGGCTTTTAAGGCAAGCTTGAGAAACTTCTCCAGTTCCCAGAACACTTCATCGACGACCTGTCCGTTGAGTCCGGAGGTTTTTGATTCGATTTGCTCCGGCAAACGGTACATGGACCATTCAAGATCAGCCGGTGGCAGGAAAATACCGCGCTGATCATCGTCTGAATCATCATTGGACAGGCCAAAGGCGCGTGATCCAACACGACATTTGTAGATGATAAACGGCCTCATATCCGACACTTGATCCAATGAGCGATCAAGAATTTGGTCAATTTCAGCGCGACGGAGCACCAAATTTTCGATTTTGACTTCCAGTTCTGTTTGATCGTGGAATTGGAGGGTATAGGGCTGGCCATTGTGTGATGGGCATTTGATGACAACGCCCACCGATCCGGATTTTTTAAATCCGGAGACATTTGCACTGGCGTCCCTGATCGCCTGGTCGGCAGTTAAAACGACCTGAGATCCGGCAGGGATAACAAATTCGGGGTCCTGTTTGCCGATGGAGTTAACTGTCATAATTTCTACCCCGGTGCTGTGATCCAAAACTCAAGTCTGTCTTTGCCACGACCCTTCATGATTTTCAAGACCTTCCGCTACCTCGAAAACGGCGAACTTGATACAACGACCGATTGCGATTCGGTTGATCTGGACCGTTCGATAATCGATGGTTTTACTGCCGACCTGTCATCGCTCTCCGGAGATCTCGAATTGCCGATGGAGCGACCGGTTCCCGGAATGGGACATGCCGAGTACCGGATTGGTTCAGATCTGAAGGGCGGCGCGTTTGTATTGTACTATTTCCATGATGAATTGATCATGGCATCGTTGCTTTTACAGGGAGTCAACGACGGACCTGAAATGGATCTGCTACAGGTGTTCAAATACCTGCAGTTGGAACCGGAGGACATCGACGAGGAAGAAGGCCCCACCGATGAGGAGATCGATGATATTCTTGCCTGCAATGCGTTCGATTTTGAAAGCGTGACCGAGCGACCGGTGGTTCTGTCTGTCATCTACGAACTGGAACCCGATGCTGATGAAGCTACCGGGCATGTTGAAAATATGAACGAGCATCTGGCAACGGCGTTCTTTCAGTTACCGACCGAAAAATTCTCCAACGAAGAAGGCTGATTGCGGATGGGCAAGTCCGCTGCGTGAGGCAGATTCCCACGTGCCGGTCATGATGACATTGGAGCAGGAGATCCGTAGTTGGGGGGCGATAGTAGGGCTTCGACAGGAGGCAGGGACGGGGCTTCGAGGGTAGAAACGACTACGCAAAATGCTCGGAAACGATTTGGAACAGATCATCCAGGTCCAAGGGTTTGACCAGATGATGGTCGAATCCTGCCGCCATAATGGCATCGTGCTCGTGATCCTGTCCATAGCCGGTCAGTGCGATCAACAGCGTATCTTTCAGTTCGTCATGCTGCCGTAACTCTTTGACCAGTGTGATCCCGTCCATACGTGGCAAACCGATATCGATCAGGGCGACATCCGGACGGAGCAAGGGTAGCTTCAGTGCAGCAGTCTCGCCGTCGACAAAGGTCTGCACATCAAAATTACGGGCCGACAGGGCCAACGACAATGCAACGCGCGAATCGTCGTTGTCTTCTACCAGTACCAACTGACGCAGAGTCGTAGTGTTGTTTTTATGGGTTTCGGACATCGGGCAGGACCTTTCGACGGGAAGACGCACTTCAAAGTCACTGCCGCCCTTTGCTCCCGGGCTGATGACGGTGACCTTGCCGCTATGGGCTTCGACGATCCGTTTGACCAAATACAGGCCAACTCCCAAGCCTCCGGTGGCGCGATCAAGCGCTGGATCCTCCTGAAAAAACAACTCGAAAATACTGCGTTGCGATTTTGTCTTGATTCCCTGCCCTTGGTCCGAAACGACAGCCACAAAATCTCCTGTTTCCGAATCAACGCTACAGTGGAGCGTGACTTCGGTATTTTCCGGCGAGTATTTCGATGCATTATCCAGCAGGTTCACGAAGACCTGGTGTAAACGAACATCGTCGCCGCTAATGATAAATTCATTTGGTTCACATTGAAAGACAAAAATCTGGTTCTTTTGGGCGAACCGTGGTGCACTGATTTCCGCAATTTCCTGTACCAGTTTCACCAGAGAGACACTCGCATCTTCGAATAAAATCTCGTTGGATTTGATGCGATTCACATTCAGCAGATCTTTCAGCAGGCGGGAGATAATATTCGTCTGCCGGGAAATAATGCCGATTGAGTTTTCAAATTTGTCCGGTAAATCAATGGGCTGCGCGGTTGGCTGCTGGAACACGTCCAGGGCATATTTGATCGCGGCAACGGGATTGCGCAGTTCGTGAGATAGCATTGAGAGAAACGAATCACGGTGCCGGACCTGTTCAGCAGCCAGCAATTCAGCCGTTTTCAGTTCATTGATGTCAGCGATCGTTCCGGCCAGATAGATCATTTTACCAGCGGCGTCCAATTCGGATCGCCCAATTGATCTCATCCAGCGATATTCACCCGCATGATCTTCCATCCGGAACTCGTTCACGTACATTGTGCCAGAGCGCAGGTTCATCTGGCGATTTCGCAAAACTCCCGGCAGATCATCCGGGTGAATGCGTTTAAAGGTCAGCGATTGGGAGTCTTGCAGTTGCCCGCGCGGTAACCCCAAGATTTTTTCGATGTGTTCACCCAACAGCCAGTCCGGACGATCCGGATCGACCTCCCAGATACCAACCATCTGCCCTTGTAGCGCCAGATCGACATTACGTTGGCGACGACGCAGACGCCGTCGGCCCAACTCCAGTTCGGCTTCATCGAAGATCAAACAGTAGACTCCGTGAACGACGCGCGGATCTTTCGCCCGGTCCGGGATTAAATAAACCATCACATTGGTTGTCACGTGATTGTGGTCTTCGAAAACCTCCTGATAGCGGACGAAACTGCCATGAAAGGCCCGATCGATATTGGGTTTGGCCGATTCCCACAGTTTGTCACTGATGACGTTCTGTATATCGACCCCCGTGAGTGCCCCGTCGTGATAGTAGTCCTCATGAAACCGTCGGTTGGCGTAGGTGATCTGGTAGTTGCGATCGACCAGACAGATTCTGCCGGGGGCGCTGGCCAAAATTAGCGATAGCGCCTGCTGGCTAACGCGTTTCCCCGTCACGTCGCAAGAAAATATATAGAACCCATCGCTCTTCTGTGCACTGCCTGCGATGCCAAAAAAAGGCTCCAGACGCGTCTCCAATACGACCGTGCGCTGCCCAACACTGAACTCCGCTTCGTAGTTGACCGTTTCACCCCCAATGGCATCGACGAAGCTGTCGAGTGAATTTTCGAAACCCTCGATACCAAGGATCTCTTTCACCGGTTTGCCGATCAAGTCCTCCGGTTGTTTGTTCCATTGGCCGGCGTAGGCGTCATTGACGTACAGATAAACAAAATCGTTGCTGACGGCGGCGAACATTGCCGTCGTCTTGCTGAGCATCTCCCAGAAGTGGAGTTCGGATTCAAAAGTAATTTGGGACACTCAGTTTTACTCTCGTGAAAAATCGCGTTGCGTGAAGGGCATGCGGATTCGGGAACTGTGAGTCAATGTGCCGTCCACCGGCATCATCGACCGGCACGACAATCGGTGGGCAGGCGGACTGGCTAGATTGAGGAATACGGGGCAGGTTTCAGGAACCAGTTTTGAATTTTTGAAACAGTATTCTTGTACTGTGGTAGGTCCTTCATCTCTTTCCAACGCGGTGAATCGAGAAACGCTTTCCAGTGCTTTTTGTGCTGGTCATCGTTCCTAGCCGACAACATATAGATCAGGTTGGGCATTTGGGGACCGGCTAGCGTTTCTCCAAAAAACACCGGTCCAAGTTCGACATCCTTCATCAGCTGGATTTCGCCATTGTTAAACATCGCCACCTTGCGGCGGGCGAATTCCTCTGTGTGACTCTCATACAGCCTCAGTTCGAACATACGCTCACCGCCCGCACTGGATCCCTCAGGGACTTCGATGCTGGTCATTCCTGTAAATGCTTTCATTAATCGCGTTTCGATGCGATCAAAAACTCCATCCTTTAGCGGCCGGTCGGTGTGTGGTTTTGCCGCTTCCTGGTAGGTCGTGTCGGCACCAAGTTTCTCATTGCAGGATGCAAACGTTTCTAGGTCGGGCCACGCGATCAGAAGGTAAATCGAGTGATCGTTTTCATCCTTCAGACTGTGAAAGGCACCAACATGATTGACTCCCTGACGTTTGAGAGCCGGTAGCAACGCCTGTTCCATGTACTGGTCGGCAATTTTTTGTTTTTCAAAATCATAAATCCGGTAAATTCTCAATTCGTAATACTCGCCGGCCATTTGACTCTCCCTGATTGATTTTTATAGTGTGATATGCCTGTCGCTTACTGGTAATGCTACTTCAACAGCTGCTTCACGTTCGGCAACATTGCTTTGGCCCATATCCTGTACCCGTCCTCGTTGGGATGCAGGCCATCGGGCATGATCTCTTTGGGTAAGTTACCGGCTTTGTCGAGGAATTTTTCGGCGATATCCAGGTAGACAATGTTTTGATCGTCCCCGTAGTCCTTGATGATGGCATTGATTTTGTCATTTTGCTGTCGCATTTTTCCATTTGGGTTTTCATCGCGCGGGAAAATAGCCAGTAACAGAATTTTTGCCTGCGGCGTACGAGCTCTCAACTCGCGCAGAATCTCCTTGATCCCGGCAGCTGTTTCTTCCGGCGGTTCGCTGCGGTGTCCGGTGTTGTTGGTGCCAATCATCAACGTGATCAATTTGGGAGCCAGCCCTTCGACCGCACCATTGCGTATTCGCCACAGAACATTCTCCGTACGATCGCCGCTGAAACCCAGATTTAAAACCTTGTGATGTTTGAAGAACTGGTTGAATACTTTTTTTCCACGATCCTCCCAGCTGTGGGTGATCGAATCGCCGATCATAACCATTTCGATTTTCTTCATTCTCCTCTTTTGTGCCAATTTATCATCATGGCGTTTCTGCCACCACGCCACCGCCCAATCGTAGGTTTGAACTTGTGCGGTCAGTGATGTTGGCAGGGATTTAACCCCGGGATAGTCTCGCCAAATCCAACGCAGCGCGTCCGGTAAAATTGCACCGCCGTGATTGCCATTGTGAGCACCTCCACCGTATTCGAACTTGAGATCGTAGCCCTTGTACCGAAGCGCTTGTACCATCTGCTGGTTACCCAGCGGCCAATTGCCGTGTTCGTTATCCAGGTCGTTGCTGCCGTCCTGTAGGTAAACCCGGATCGGCTTCTTTTCGGTCTTGCGGATGATTCCGGGATAAGTGTCACCGTGACGGATGTTGACGAAGCTGCCGATGTGACTGATCACTTTGGAAAACTGGTCAGGCCTTTCCCACGCCGCTGTGAATGCACAGATACCTCCGCTGCTGGCCCCGCAAATTGCGCGACCGGCCGGATCCGAGGTGATTTTGTATTTGGATTCTACTTTGGGCAGAATCTCTTCCAGAATAAATCGCACATAATCATCGCTTAGTGAGTCGTACTCGTAAGCGCGGTTTTCAGGTGAGGGGCGCCAGCCCCGTTTTTCCGGAAGCCTGTCCTTCCTGTGTCCCGGGTCAACGAACACACCAATCGTGACCGGCATCTGGCCAGCATGAATCAGATTGTCCATCACCACCGGTGCCCGGTAATCGCCTTTGCGATTTACGTAGGCATGTCCATCCTGAAAAACCATTAACGCCGCCCCTTGGGCAGGATTGTACTGCTTGGGGACATACACCGAAAATCTGCGTTTGGTTCCGGGAAAGATCTTGCTTTCCAAATGAGTGAAATCTTCGATCTTGCCTTGAGGAACGTCGGGCTGAATCATCGAGTCCGGACCGTGGGAGTATCGGACAGGTGCAGGCTGTTTTTTTTGCGCATGTAGCGGAGAAATCAAGGTTGACGACAAGCACACCAGGGCCAACAGGCTTAAAATAATCTGACGTTTACAATTTGAAGGCAATCCAGCCGATTGTGCATCCTGTGTTACTTCTTTTCCCATCACTGTTCCGTACCTTTGCCCAATCTTGTTTTCAAACCAGCCCCCATCATAGCAATGCGTGTCCACAAATGAAGAATCCAGAAGACAATCTGAGCCTTTTCCAGAGTGGAATCTGATGGTGTCGCACATGCTGAAGTCCTGTGAACTATGCCAACGCACCCTCAAACGTGGCACAACCGCACACCATTTGATTCCGCGCCGCTGTCATCGCAACAAGTGGTTCCGGGCGCGCTATAGCCGCAGGGAAATGCAGGCGACGATCGATGTCTGCCGCGACTGTCACAGCGCGATTCACAATTTCGTGCCTCGTGAAAAAGAGCTGGGACGCTATTATAACTCAATTGAATTGCTGCTCGCACATCCCCGGATCGGGAAATTTGTTCAATGGGTCAGCCAACGAAAATGATCTTCAAACCAGCGATATGACTTCCAAAGTATCTTCCTGTGCCATTATTGGCGGTGGCATCTCCGGTCTCTCGGCGGCCTGGTACCTCCAGCAGCTTTCTCCTGAGACGCACACCACCCTGTTTGAGGCGTCGGACCAAATTGGCGGCGTTCTCCAGACCGTCCGCATGGGCGATTTCCTGATCGAACAGGCTGCCGATATGTTCGTTGCCCAGCCTGACCATGCGTTACAACTGTGCCGGG
>CALCJM010000137.1 GCA_937967505.1 uncultured Pirellulaceae bacterium
CGTTGCCAATTTGGCAGACTACCTCGGGCAGGCGATTGACAAATCCAATCAATCGACCGTCTTTCGTTGGGAACAGTGGCAGACGATGCTTTCCGGCAACGCGCGGCTGATGAAGGAGCATCAGGACCAAATGATTGCTCAAACGAAAAGCGTTCATTCATTGGTCGGACAGTTGGACGATTCTGCCGCTTACAAGGAAGCACTTAAACAACAGCAGGCCGCCATCAAGGCGACAACAAAGATGCATGACGTGTTGGCCAAAGTCGCTTGCGCACTTGAGGACCAGGGAGTTCAGCTGAAAGAACAGACTTCCGCACAGGCAAAAATCGTGAAGCAGTCTGCCGATTTGATTGAGAAATCCGGTGAGGCATTTGAGGCCCAGCGGCAACGAAGATTGGCAGAACCGCGGGAGAAAGTGCCCATGGCCGTTCCACAGAACTTTAAAGCGGTCGGGATCTCTGTTGCAGAAGCGCAGACGCTGCAAGCGGTCTCCGGGCCGACAACGGCGGGCACCGCATCACATGATTTTAAGGTCAAGCCTGCCGCAGGGACGGTTCCCACTGAGAGCACAGCGCCGGTAGCTTCCGCTCAAACGGCTGAAACCAATCAGCACAAACGGCGGCGCGATCCGAATAAACCTGTCATGTTTATTCGTTCGGAGGCCGTGACGGCGATGCGTGAGCAACCGGCGGCAGTGCCTGCGCGCAAAGCGGCTGAAGCGCTGACGGCTGAAGCGCTGCCGGTTGAACAACCGCGGGCGACCGACGCGCTCGGGATCTCCGTGATAAGTTCGGAATCGACCGACGGCGCGGACCGTTCCTCCGGAGCGACCATCTCGATTCAGGCGTTTAAGCAATCCCAGCAAAACGCTGCCGCGCGTGGGGGAGCAGGCCTGGTAATGCCTGATGCCAGAACGATGGAAGAACGGGCACGTTATCGCACGAATCTGCGAATCAGCGCCGAAGCAGATGCCCGGGGTGACGCCGAATCAGCCTTTAATTCAAAAAGAGCTGCGTAAGCAAGAGGCCGCATGAACAGGGCAAAAAAACGCCGGCAGTCCGATCGCTTGACGGTTTCATTGTTTCCATTTCTAGCAGTGCTGATCTGCACGATGGGAATTTTGATCGTGCTGCTGGTGATCTCCGTTCAGTCGGCCAGTGTGGAATCTGATGCCCGTGACCAGGCCAGCCGAAACCAGCAACAGCAGCGACTGGCCGAAGTCAAAGAACGGGGGGAACTGCTGGAACTGGAAGCCCAAAATGTCGAATCCGTGCGGGCGGATGTGTCCCAACGTTTGGCAATCGCCAAAACGGATCGCGGCTATCTTCAGCAACAAATCGAACAGTTGGAATCAGAGGCCCGAGAGGTCTATCTCCGGTATCGTGCATTGCAGGACCATGACGCCGGGCTGGCCGGAGAGGAAACTGTTTCGGAAGATGAGCTGAAACGATTGACCGAAGATGTGGCCCGGGTAAAAAAACAAATCGCCCAACGGCGCGATCAGATGCCGGAGGTGGCGACTGCTGTTAACTACCAAATTGTGCCCTATACCGGAGCCGGGGGCACCAAACGCCGACCGATTTTCATCGAGTGCGATGCTGACGGACTGCTGCTACAGCCGATCGGAATTCGGCTGGGGAAGACAGATTTTGTGGATCCCAACCTGATCGGTAATGTGCTTGATTCTGCATTGTTGGCCATCCGCGCGTACCACCAAAAACATGGCCTGACCGATGACCAGAACAAATCATACCCCTTGCTGGTCGTCCGCCCGGATGGAGCATGGGCATATTCCCTGGCGCGACGGGCCATGAAAAGCTGGGATGACGAATTCGGATACGAATTGGTGACGCGCGATGCGCCGCTACAGTTTGGCAACAAGGATACTCAGCTGGAAAAAGAAATTCGCACTACGATCGAAACTGCCCGTAACCGGCAACTGGCAATCGTCATGCGATCGCGCGGGAAATCCTCCAGATTCGGCACGGCTTGGCGAGAATCAGCCGGTGGTGCCGCCGGCACCTCGGGCACCAGAGGATTGACTGAGAACTACCGGGCCGGAACCATTCCAACCCGCACCGACTCAGATTCTCAAACGCGGCAATTTAAGACCGTTGGCCACATTGGCCACAAAGAGTCCGAGGGAAAATCAGGCGATGTCGGTTTCGCTGATAGCATGGGCGGCGAGGCCGGAGACCAACAGCCGAATCAACAAAAAAGCGGAGTTTTGGGAGGCGGGCAAGGCCACGCGTCCGCAGGGGGCGCCGTTGCCGGGGCAAGTGCTCAGCAGAGTCTGGCCGTTAGCCGTGGGGCAAATTGGGCACTGCCCACCCAGACAACCGGTGCCCGCGCTTACATCCGTCCGGTGCGGGTGGCCTGTGACCAGAATCAAATTACGATTCTTTCCCAGAATCAAGTCCAGGCAACGATTCCCCTGACAGTCAATACGGCTGATTCCATTGATGCACTAGTTTCGGAAATCTGGAAAACGATCGATGCTTGGGGCATCGCGGGTGAGGGCGCTTTCTGGAAACCCGAATTGCGTTTTTCGGTTCTGCCGGGCGGGCAGCAGCGATTTGCTGATTTGCAGGGCCTGCTGGATGACAGCGGGCTGATTGTGGAGGTTGCCAAATGAGTCAATCCGGTATCACGACTGGCCAGGACGCGTTTCTGGATATCGTCGCCAACTTGGTCGGGATCCTGATCATTCTGATTGTGATCGTTGGTGCTCAAGCGGGTGCTGCGGCTCGGCTTTCGGTGGCCGTTGATCAAGATCTGCAATCACTGATCAACCAAGCGGTAATAAGAACAGATCGCCAGGATCGCGATCTGAAAAAATTGGAAATCGATAACGAGCAACTTGAGACGCTGATCGATCAGGAACAGGCGTTGGCCCGCCAATTGACCGATGTGCGGCATCAGCGCATGGTTGAACTGGAGACCGTCCGTCAGTTGGTGCAACAACAGACGCGCGATCTGGACCAGCGAACCCGCCAGGCACTTGCGAACAAAACACGACAGCACCAGCTAACGAAAGAATTAGCGGACGTCCAGGCAACATTGGTGGCATTGGAAAGTGAAGCAGCATTAACGCAGTCCCGGAAAACGACCCATACGACTACTGAGACCATTGAACACTATCCCAATCCGATAGCTCGCACCGTGTTTTCTCAGGAGGTGCACTTTCGTCTGGCCGGTGGAAAACTTATTTGGGTGCCGCTGGACGAACTGGTGGACACGATGAAGCAACATTGGCGGTTGATTGCGGAAAATAAATCGTTTCAAAAAACCAGGCAGACTGTGGGGCCGGTGGGGAATTTCCGGCTACAGTACGATCTGGATTCCCGCGGCGAAGGAACCCAAAGGCAGGTGCAGTTCCGCAAGTTCAGCCTGATTCCGGTTGATCAGAACGCGGGAGAGCCGGTGGATTGGGCGCTGGGGGCAAGTGATTCGCAGTGGCGGGGCCGATTGGCGATTTACCCTCCGGAGAAAACAACGGTTTCAATTTGGGTCTATCCCGATAGTTACCAACAGCATGCGACAGTCAAAACGTGGCTGCACGATCAGGGGTTTCAGATGGCTAGCTGGCCGATGGAGCCCGGGCGGCTGATTTCCGGCAGTCCCGATGGTTTAAAAACGTCGGCGCAGTGAAGTCAAGTTGTCTTGATCACGTGACAATGTTGATTTGCCCAACGCGCCGCACATGGTGGGGCGTGGGCGAGGATTTGAAGGGGCAATCTTGACGATGATGAGATGAAGTTTGACAAAGCGTTGGATCTGAAGCTATAGTGGCGATTCCTTCCCGCGCGTTCCCCATTGCGCTCCCTGTACATGTCAGCTGTTCATGCCACGCAAAAATCCGCGCCGAAATATCTCCAGGCTTCAACGTGTCAGTGATTCCGGAAAGGTCACCGGTGGCTGGCTGATGCGAATTCAGCGCCGGGGCCAAAAGTTTGAAGAGTTTTTTTCTGATCAGCGTTATCACGGCAAACGCAATGCTCTGGTGGCGGCTCAGGGGAGACGCGATGAAATCGAGTCTGGTATCGCACGTTACAGTAATGCTGAACGCGCTGAACGTCCTTCGTCCAGAAACAAATCGGGGATGGTCGGGGTGCGCCTGCATCAGCAGAAAGACATTCGCGGCGAGTATGAATACTATTACTGGTATTGGGTTGCGCAGTGGACCGACGGGCGCGGGCGGCGGCGCACGCGCTCATTTTCCATTCATCGGCACGGCGATGAGGAAGCGTATAACCTAGCGTGTGAAGCACGGCGGAAAGGGCTCAAGCAAGCCAACCGATAAAATGGTTTCAAAAGGGGAAGTCGCAAGCGTGGCTGGCGAGCGTCGTCACGTTTTTCAACGTAGCTACCGTCGCCAGACGGTGGAGTGATGTAGAAAGATTTCTGCTGTGGGGAGTTTGTTGGTTGGCCTTCCACGCTCTGGCGAGCGTAGCCACGTTTTTCAACGTAGCTACCGTTGCCAGATGGTGGAGTGATGTGGAAAGATTTCTGCTGTGGGGAGTTTGCTGGTTGGCCTTCCACGCTCTGGCGAGCGTAGCCACGTTTTTCAACGTAGCTACCGTCGCCAGACGGTGGAGTGATGTGGAAAGATTTCTGCTGTGGGGAGTTTGTTGGTTGGCTTTCCACGCTCTGGCGAGCGTAGCCACGTTTTTCAACGTAGCTACCGTCGCCAGACGGTGGAGTGATGTGGAAAGATTTCCGCTGTGGGGAGTTTGTTGGTTGGCCTTCCACGCTCTGGCGAGCGTAGCCACGTTTTTCCAACGTCATCAGACGGTGGAAAGATGCATCAAAAAAAGCCGTCAAACTTGACCAAGTTTAACTGACCCGTAATCAACACGCGAAGTTTTCGGGCTGGGCAGGAAATGGCCGATCTAACAGATATCGCCATCAGTCAAGATTTTCTGCTGGCTCTTATTTCAGGGATTTTAGGCTTTAGGCAGGATGATTCCATGCGTCACATGTGTCACTACTGGCCGTGCAATTACCGGCTGCCGATGGTTTGGGTCTGGCTTTGCTTATCGGTTAATTTTTCAGCGGCGGGGATCGCGCAAAACTGGGAGGACCCCGCGCTCCAACAGCCCGTTCGGCAGTACTATTCCGAAAGTCGATACCCGTTGGATGCGTTACAGGGCAACGTCAATGAGCTTTCCACCGGTTCGCAAGCTGCTGAGAATTCTGTTGATTTGGGCAACGCTGCCAGTCTGCCGCCAATCGATGTGTCCGGCAAAGCTGACACGCGCCCGGGCGCGAGCCAACCGGTGGTCCCTCCTCCTGCATTTCCCGCAAAGACAAAAACCGGAGAGAAGAAAGCGAGCGCCAAAACTGCCCGGGACCAACCGGGCTCAAGTGACCGCCGTAAGAAATCTGCCAAGGAAAAATCAGGTCAAACAAAATCAAACAGTGCTCACCACCCCGTGAAGACGTGGGACGTATATCGCGATCGATCACGATATCCGGTTGATCCACGCAAGCCCTGCAGCATTTGCAAACGCGCCGTCGGCGATGGCCAGTGCCGTTATTGCAGCGCTCATGGCGGAATCGGCAATCAGGGCCGGCCCTGGCAGGATGTCGAACCAGGCGGCCGTGCGTGTGGCAAGCATTGCGGTGCGAAGCGTCCCCAGTTTTCTGTTTATTGGCCTAGGCCCATGTCGGCCACACGCGCCAATCGTGGCGAAGGCTGTCCGGGGTGCGGCCACGCGCAGTGCCGATGCCGCAAAGTGAATGATTTGTTTGATCAGCTGGTCCATTTCAGTCTGGTTAACTACCGGCGTACTGACAACGGATATTTTGGGCCGGGAGCCGATCCGTGGGGATGCCCGGGCGAGTCGCGGTCGCAGGTTGCCGGTGTCGGGTACCGCTTTCCTGCGGAACCCCTCGCGCGATAACGTGGCACGTTCGGCATGGCGTGTGCGGTGTGGTCACCGGGGTAGCGCGACTATGACTGGCCAATCAACTTCAGCACTTCCTCGTGAAGCAGGCCGTTGGACCCAATGGCTTCTCCTGCGTCGATGCGGCCAATGCCCCCCCAGTCGCTGAAGCGCCCGCCCGCTTCTTCGATGATGGGCTGGACGGCGGCCGCGTCCCAGACGTTTAAAATCGGGTCGATCATCATATCGACGCGGCCGGTCGCCACCAGCAAATATCCAAACACGTCGCCCCACGTGCGGCTGTACCAAGTTGATTTGGCCAAACGGTGGTAGACGTCCATCGCGTCACGCTCGCCAAACGTTTCCACTTGCGAGGTCACCATCACGGCGTCGGCCAGCACGGAAGTTGTCGATACCTGAGCCCGCTGGGGAGACTGATCGCCGATAAAATGCCAAGCCCCGTTGCCTTTGGAGGCAAAAATGCCTTCGTCAATGCCGGGCAAATAAACCGAACCAATCAGGCTCTCACGATGGTCGCCGCCAGACTGCTGCTCGACGGCAACCATCGTGCCGTACAGCGGCACGCCACTGATGAAAGATTTGGTGCCGTCGATCGGGTCGAGGATCCACGTGAACGGAGACGATCCGTCGGTCTTTCCGTATTCTTCTCCGATGATGGTGTCATCGGGAAAGCTGGCTGCGATTTGTTGACGAAGGAACGTTTCGGATTCCTGATCGGCAATGGTCAAAGGAGATCCATCGCCTTTTTTGATGACGTTGAGCGTTGAATTGCGAAAATGCTCCAGCGTAATTTTTCCTGCTTCGACCGCGATTCGGTTCGCCAATTCCAGACGCTCATTCACTTCAGTTGACATGTTGGAGGATCCTCATGGGTGGCGTCGGAATCGGTAGCGTCTACACCGGGCGTGGCCGGATTTTCTGGTGGAGCCAGGAAAAAAGCATGAAAGAACAATAGTGCCGCCCCGCACACCAACCAGCAATCGGCCAGGTTAAAATTAGGCCACGGGTCAAACCATGGGACGCCCTCCAAGCGGAACAGGATCCAATCGCGCACATTGGTGCGAATTGACTCGGGGTAGGTTGGCAGCGCTCCCCAGCCCAGCCTGTCGTACAGGTTGCCCATAATTCCGCCCGAAATTAGGCCCAGTGTCAGCGTCAGAAACAGATCGTACGCCGCACCGAAAACAAACAGCCATAACGTCACACCAGAGAGCGCGATCACTGAAAAAATGGCGAACAACCAACTGTATCCGCTGCCCATACCGAATAGGGCACCCGGATTGGTCGATGTCTGGATGCCGAAAATGCCGTCGATCCAGTAGTGGGGCAGCTGAAAATCTTGCGCTGAATCGAAGTAATTGGAGAACACGACCGACTTGGAAACTAAATCAGCCAGTAACGCGACTGCGGTGATACAAAAAAACAGGACAAAGCGCTTTGGAAGAAGCGCTTTGTCCTGTAGTGTATCGTTGGTTCGGCCGGATGCCGAATAGGGGGTATCTGGAGTTTGCGTAACGTTAGTAGTTGTCAGATTCGATTTCACTTGCACACTTCACGCAATAAGGTGTGTAAGGCAACGCCTTCAACCTCGTTTTTGGAATTTTACCGGAACACTCGGTGCAAAAACCATAGGTGCCGCCTTCGATCCGTTCAAGTGCACTTTCGATCTGGGTCAACGTCTCGCCCTCGCTGTTCATCAGCAAGATTGTGTTATCCTGTTCGTAAGTATCACTTCCCAAGTCTGCGATGTGGCTGGGGACCGAAGATGATCCGCTGCTGCCGCCGCTGGTGGACAGGGCAGCACTGGCCAACGTCGAAACGTCTCCACGTAACCGGGCACGAAGAATGATCAATGACTCTTTGAAAGGCTTGACCTCTGCCTTTTTCATCTTAGTCATTTTAGCCATGTTAACTCTCTTTCTATTTTGCCGTCTCAAACGGATGTTTATCGAAGCTTTGTTCCGCCATTAGGATGTCGAATCCGACTTTGCGAGGCCACATTCTAAAAACGTCACCTGCTGTCGTCAAATTAAACCCGCTTCGCAAGGCCTATGGAACCGCCGTAAGTGCCTGTAGATGCGGTGTTTATTGCGAAAATCATCCGTTTTCGAGATAAACCAGTTTCCCCTAAACGTGCCGATTTGCCGCTGTAATCACGTTTTAACACGCTTTGTTACGGATCTTCTTAAACGCTTGTTTCAATATTTTCCAAAAAACTATCGTCGAGGTTGTTAAATTGGACCGATTGAGCGTGACTTATCCGGCGTTTGGTGGCATTTAACGAGTCGTAAGCGGCCGCTAAAGCTCGATTCGCCCAAGGCTTTGATCGGTAAGGGAAAAGTCGAAGGTCGGGCCTCCAAAGTCCCGACCGCTTCGGATACCTTGTGGTGTTGGGGACCTTGCGAGTGGCTGGACAGGATAGCCCTCGAAATATTTCAGGCAGACAATATGCCAACCGGCGATCAAGGGCCACGTAATTCTTGCACCCGAAAACAAAATATCGAGCCATCGGAAATGATAAAACTTGCGATCAGCGGCGCCGCAGGGCGAATGGGCCAGCGACTTATTGACTTGGGAAATCAGGATACCGAACTGGAACTGACGGGGGCCATTGAGGCCGCCGGTCATCCGAGACTTGGCACCGACGCGGGAGACGTTGCCGGGATTGGTCCGATTGACCTGCCGATCGCGGTAGCCTACTCCGATTGTGAGGTTGTGATTGATTTCTCGATGCCTGCGGGTGCAAAAAAGGCAATCGAATACTGTGTCGCCACTAAAACGCCTTTGGTGATGGCCACGACCGGGTTGGAACCGGAGCATGAGGCGGCCCTTCACGAGGCAGCCAAAGTGATCCCGATCGTCTGGGCACCCAGTATGAGCATGGCCGTGAATCTAACGATGAAGCTGACCGAAATCGCCGGTCGGGCGCTGAAGGATCACGCTTCGGGCGTCGATGTCGAAATTATCGAGCGTCATCATCGCTTCAAGGCGGACTCGCCCAGCGGGACGGCGTTGCGGTTCGGGCAGATCGCGGCCGAAGCGATGGGGATCACCAATCATCGTCACGGGCGCGAGGGGATGGTGGGGCAGCGACCTCATAACGAAATTGGCTACCATGCGGTCAGGACAGGCGACAACTACGGCGAACATACGATTGTGTTCGGGATGTTGGGCGAAACGATCGAACTGAAGGTCGGTGCATCCAACCGCGATTGCTACGCCACGGGTGCCCTAGAGGCAGCCAAGTTTGTGGTCAGTCAATCGCCGGGCATCTATTCCATGTATGACGTACTGGATTTAAATTAGATGATCCGGGAAGAAGCGCTGGGGAAAGGGGGGCAGAAGTGCGATGGCAAAATGCGACGAGGGTTATCTGTGTGCCGTTTGCGGAGAAGATGTCGCTGAAGTCACCGACAGCGATCTGTATCTGCGTTACGTGATCGGGTTGGTGGACCCCGAGATGCTGCATTCGACGCCGGAGCGACACATCCGCTGCAACCCGGGGCTGGCGCAGTTTATCGTCGATGAGCGGTTTGCCCCCATGGTCGCCCCGGGCGATTTTTCCAAAGCGACGTTGGACGCAGATTACGTTTCCAAACGGGAGGCACTGGTGACGCGCGGCTATCGGCGGTTGTTCGAGGTCAAACAAATGCAGGATACCTCCATTCTGGATTTTCCTCTGCCGGAAGTGATCGATGAATTGAAAAACCGCACGTAGTGGTTGGTTCAACGTGGCTACGCTCGCCAGAGCGTGGATGGACTAACCAGAGTCTTTCCAGTGGATCGATTTTTGGCGTCGGTTTCATCAGCGGACGACGGTTGCCAACTGAAACAAGACGAGACGATGATACAACCTTTGTTCTTTTGAGAAACAGCCCATGTTCAATGACCCGATTGCAAAAATTGGTCGCGCGGCCGCTCAGGCGGGAGCGCAGGTGGTGGCCCGTTACTTCGCCGATCTTGCGTCCGCCGGTGTCACCGACAAAACCAGCGACGCCAAATCCGAAGGGCTGGTGACGACGGCCGATGTGGAATCCGAAAAAGTCATCGTGGACATGATTCGTGGAACTTTCCCCCATCACCGCTTTCTTGCGGAAGAGGCGTACAGCGAGACGATCAGTGCCGAGCATTTATGGGTGATCGATCCGCTGGACGGGACCAATAATTTTGCTCACGGCATTCCACACTTCGCCGTTTCAGTGGCTTACTACCACAACGGTAACGCACAATACGGCGTGGTCATCGATGTTGCACGCGCACATCTGTACGAGTGCGGGCGGGGTCTGGGGGCGTGGGTGGACGGCAAACAGGCGTTCGTCAACCAACACGATACGCTTAACCAGACCATGGTGGGTGTCGGTTTCTACTACGATCGGGGCGAAATGATGCAGGCGACACTGAAATCGGTGGAGCGATTGTTTGCGGAAAACATTTACGGGATTCGGCGGTTTGGAACGGCGGCCTTGGACCTGATTCATGTTGGTTTGGGCAGATTTGGAGCATTTTTCGAGTATACTCTCTCGCCGTGGGACTTCGCGGCAGGTCGGCTGTTTGTCGAAGAGGCACGTGGTACGGTTACCACCTGTCGCGGCGCTGATTTGCCTCTGGATCGATCATCGGTGTTGGCGTCCAACGGGCGCTTGCATCCTGCGATGCTTTCAATCGTCTCCCACTATTGCGATCACGGATCGTCCAACTGATTCCAACCCATTCAATTGAGTTCGATTGAACTCAATTGTTCTGCCTCCGGCGTTAACGAAAACAGATTCATGCCCAAACAGACTTATTCCGTTACGATCACCGGTGACCAACCGCTTCGCGCGGATCATGTCGTGCGCGATCTGCTCCGTCTCTCGCGCAGTAAGATCACTCGCCTGTTTGCCAACGGTTGCGTAACGGTCAACGACAAAAAGTGTAAGGACAGCTTCGCGCGCGTCGCGGCCGGAGATGTGGTGCAGGTTGCCTTCAATCCGGATGCGGGATACCCCGAAGCCCCCAAAGCATGGGACGACCGGACCTTTGATGTGGTTTTCGAGGACTCGTGGATCATCGTGATCAACAAAGCGGCGGGCGTGCTGACGTTACCCACCGAAAAATCGACCGGTAACACGTTGCTGGACCGGATCAAACTGTATTTGAACCACTCTCGTAGTGGCCGTGAGTGTTTTGTGGTCCACCGGCTTGCGCGGGAGGCCAGCGGGTTGCTGGTGTTCGCCAAAAGTGCCGTTGGAGCCCGGCTACTACAGGCTCAGTTTAACGATGACGCACCCACGCGCTTGTTTACTGCCATCGTCAACGGCAACATGGAAAAATCTGAGGGCAACTTCGAATGTCGTCTGGCGACGGCCAGCAATCTGGATCAATACGCCGTGTATGGAAAAGACGAGGGCAGTCTGGCGACGACGGAGTACCGGGTGCTGCGCGAGAAACTGGATACGACGATCGTGGAATTAAGGCCGGTAACGGCTCGCCGGCATCAAATGCGCGTCCATCTGGCCGATGCGGGGCATCCGGTTTTGGGCGATCCACGATACGGCAAAGGCAAGTCCCGGCATCGCAACTGGCACAAACGTCGGATCGCGTTACATGGGCACCGGTTGGAGTTCTTGCACCCGGAATCGGCTGCACCGTTGGTGTTCGAATCACCGATCCCGGTGGCAATGAAAAAGTTTCGCCCCCAGCCGTTGGAAGAAAACGAACGGTCTGAAAACGCACCTTGATTCTCCGGGAAAAGAATCGTTCTGCGCCCTCTACGGCAGGGTTATGGGACAGCGCACCCTGTTGGGCGTCAATTGTTGGGTGTCAACTGTTCGGCCTGTCCGGGAATTCGGTAACCAATCGTCTGTGTTGGACCGTCATACCGATTCCAGCAGCATCAATTCCCGTTGCAGGATCTTCAGCAGTGTTTGCAAAAACACGACGACCATCGGGCCGATCAAAATCCCAATGGGGCCCAACGCCGCCACACCACCGATCACGCTTAATAATGCCAACAACGGATGCAGGTTGGTCTCGCCGTGCAGAATGTAGGGTTTGATAAAATTGTCTGCCATCGAAATCACCGCAGCGCCATAGATCGCCAGTCCGATTGCGGCGGGCAGATTGTTGTCGAAAAAATACAGATACAGGCTACAGGGGATCCAGACGGCCGCGGCACCGACAAACGGGACCATCGCGAGGACCGCCGACAGCAATGTCAACAGAAAAATCGAATCCAGACCGACAAAGTAAAATCCGATCCCGGCCAGCAACCCTTGTGCTAGGGCGGATAACAGCGTTGCAACCACCACCGCTCTGCTGACGCGCCCAAATTCAGCCACCAGTTCCTGTTCATGTTCGTCATCTAGGGGCGATAGTCCCTTGAAAGACTCGACCATCGCTGGCCCGTCCAGCAAAAAAAAGTACAGACTGATCAGCATGATGGCGGTACCAATGACCAGACTGCCAACGATTGATCCAGCCACACCGCCGAATTCGACGACCCGGTTCTGTAAAAAACCACGTCCTTCCTCGGAATACTTTCGCAGCCGTTCTTCGGTCGGGTTGAGTAACTCAATAGCGAAAGCGCGTGTCTTGCCGCCCAATAGATCGTATTTGAACTGGGCAAACGTCTGCTGGGTTTCCAACAGTTGAGCGCGATAGTCATGCAGACCGGCATTGAACTGATCCGAGTTGGGATCCATGTTACTGGCCAGACCGCGCTGCAACGCGCGAAGACTACCCAGCCGTCCGCAAAAGGCGTTCCATTTGTCCTCTCTGGAGGATCGGGTTTGTACGTCAGGTGCCGCATTGAAGCGATCCTGATCGGAGGGCGCATCAAGCTCCTGTGTGAGGGCAATTTTTTGAGCGGATTGGGAGATTTCAAACAGGTGGGTACCGTGTGATTTGAGTTTTTCAAATTGATCAGTGTCGGCCAGTTCTAGGGCAATCAATCGTTGGTCGATGTCACGCACCTGATCTGCGTTGGGCAGGTTCAGGTTCATTTTTTCCCGGGCGGTCTGTAGGTCCTTGATGATTTTGGTGGAATTGAATTGGTTGAAGACATCGCGGCTTTCGGCGGCCGCCATCATTAACAGCAACGCCAAAGGCACCAGTACAGCCAGCAGAATGGAAACGGTAGTCAGCCCGGCAGCAATTTTTTCCCGACCGCCCGTTTGGGCCAGGATCCAGCTATGGACCGGGCGAAAGATGACGACTAACAGCGCCGCCAAAAAAAGCGGAATGATAAAATTGGCCATCACCCAGTAGAAAATAACGCCTACCAGACCGATCACGCCCAACAGAAACAGAAACGAGAAATACCGCGCGGGCGTTGCTCTGCCTGCCTCCGATGCAGCCGCCGTCACAGAAGACGCTGGTTGGCTGTTGCGACTGGCGAGTGAGTCTTCTCGGGCCAATTCCTTTGCGGACGAATCTGCCGGTGTGACTGCCTGATCGAGAGTACTGGTAACCGGGTTGTCGGTCGTTTCAGCCGGTGGTTGATGGGTTGCGTTCTTTTTTGGGGACGCCATATGCGGTTTTCTCGTGATGCGTTGGTTCTATCAACCTACAAGGTATCAAAAAATAGCGGCCGCGGGAAAGCCGAGGATTTGCCGGAAAGAGACAGCTCGTTGCCGATCCGAATTCTTGGCCAAAATTCTTTGTGATGGGTCATTGCCGGGATTTCGGCACGATTTGAAGCTCGATCCGTTTGCCCGCGCGTGTGACGGCGATGGTGGTTTCCTGATTAATTTTTAGCCCGTCAATCGCAGCGGTGTAGTCGTAGATGTTTTCGATTTTCTGGCCGGCCAGACCTACGATGATGTCGCCGCCTTTGACACCGGCGATTTCTGCGGGAGCGCCTTGGGTCACGTCGGAAAGTTTGACACCGACCACATCATCACCGTAGCTGGGGACGGTCCCTAGGTAGGCCCGAACTCCCCCGCGCGTCTCCTGCTTCGGTTTGGAAGATTGCCTGACATATTGGGGAGGTTTTTTTTCGGTGGCCAATTGCAAGGTGATCAGTCCCATGAGTTTGGAGATTTTGGCTGCTGCCGGATAGTTAAGTTTTTCCGGTGTGTCGCGTGGAGTGTGATAGTCGGTGTGGGAGCCGGTGAACGCCGACAGGATTGGCACACCGGCCTGGTAAAAAGAGGTGGCGTCGGTGGGCAGGTCGGTGTCGTCAGAAAGCGTAACCGGTAAACGTACCAGCGCGTTCTTGCTCTCGACCGCTTTGGCCCACCACGGGCTGCTGCCGATACCCTGCAGGACCAGTTTGTCCTCCAGTCGTCCCACCATATCCATGTTCAACGCCGCAATGACATTCAGGCGGTCGTCGACACCAGTTTCGTCGGCCGCTTCGTCGTCGAGGACTCTTAGTTCGATGTGCGTGAGGCCGTGTTTTTTTGCCAAATCCATCATCGGGGTGACTTGTTCCATACGCGTCTGGCCGTGGGCGTGGATCTCGATCGGAAAATCAGGACTGCTTTTGCCCATGAAGGCAAAATTCTTTTCAATCTCGTCAAGCACTGTTGGTTCGTCGTTAATTTTCAGCGCTCCGTCGATCCCAATAGAAATCACGAAATCGTGCGGCGATGCGGTCTGTTGCCCGGCGTCTTTGGGAGCCGGCGTGTTGTCGTCGACAAGTCGCGATTGGGTGAAGAACTTCGAACCGTGCAGTCCCAGTTCTTCGCCTGACCAGCCCGCGAAAATGATGTCGCGTTTGAATTTTGTTTCGCCAGTTTTCTTTAACGACGCCATGAATTCGGCGATTTCCAGCATCGCGGCTACGCCTGACGCATTGTCATCGGCCCCCACGTGAATTTGTTGCTGTTCATTTTCTTTGGCCAATGAAGTTGCCGTTTTGCCGGTGCCCAGATGATCGATGTGAGCGCCAACGACGATGACTTCGTCCGATGGGAATTCTCCAAATTGCAGTCTCCCGACAACATTGCGGCCGGTACCAATAATTTTTTCGACATCGGTCGTCGCAGACACTGACAAACTGGGAATTGCGAATCCCATTTGGGGATCCCCGGTATCAAGTTGCTTTTGTAGCTGCTCCAAGTCTTTTGCGCTGTTTTTCAGCCACTGTTGGGCCAGATCGTCAGTGATGCTGATCGCCGCGATGCTGGAGCCCGTGGGCGCGAAATCGTTGCGCAGCGGTACCAACTGGTTTTTTACCTGTGAGGTTGGGCCGCTGACCACGATCAAACCAATGGCTCCGTGCTTTCTGGCGTGGAACACTTTTTTTCGAAGACCGGAATAGAAACGAAAATGCTGGCGTAATTCCGGCGAAACGTCTTCCGGAACAAAGCGCAAGACCATTACCCATTGGTCTTTCACATCCAGATGCACGTACGAATCGTATTCATCAAACTTGTCCGTTTTGGGGGCGACAATGCCGTATCCGGCGAATACGACGCCCGCAGGTTCTACGTTCGTGCTGCCCGAAAATGTCAAGGGTCTAAAGTCGGTATCGACGATTACATGCTGCTGTTGAACGGTTGCATCCCGTTGTTCGGCCGCCCGATCCCGGCGTGCTTTGGAAATGTCAAAGCTCAATTTGTTTTTCGGGCCAAGTTTTGCACCGTTGGGGAATGAGAACTTTTGGAAATAGGTGCCGTCATCGCCTGCGGCCTGGATACCCAAGTGATTCATATAGGCCGCAACATAAGCGGTCGCCTTTTTTTCGCCGACGCTGCCGGTCATTCTGCCGCCCAGTTCCTTGCGGCACAGGTAGTCCACATGGCGGATAATGTCGATGTCCTCGAAACTGGAAGAGGCCGCGTCGGCCGCCTTGATGGCGGTCTGGGCGGCTCCATATTCGGCAGTCTGGATTTCTGTCGCTGCCGGTCCGATGCCGGGGGCCTGCTGGCTGGCGACCGCATCTTTCCCGTCCAACCCTAACGCTGCTAAAGCGGCGTTGTGATCCCAGTTTGCGATGTAGATCTGCGATTGTTTTTTTGCGTTGCGGTTGGAAGTCCAGGTCAGCGATTTGCCGTCGGGAGTGAAACTGGCCAGACCGTCGAAGCCGTCGGTTCCTGTCACTCTCACAGGCGTGGACTTCCCCGCGCTATCAACCAGATACAATTCAAAATTTCCAAATCCAAGCTTGTTGGTCGTGAAGACAATGTACTTTCCCGACGGATGGTAGAACGGAGCCCAGCTCATCACGTTCATCCTGGTCAGTTGCCGTTGGTTAGTCCCGTCTACGTTCATTGTGAAGATTTCGGCGGTTAGTCCGTTTTCCGAAAAACGTCGCCAGCAGATTCGTTTTCCGTCCGGTGAGAAAAATGGTCCTCCATCGTAACCCGGCGTGTGGGTCAGACGACGCACTCCCGTTCCATCGGATTTCATGATGTACAATTCCATCATGACTGCCGGGTCGGCCGCAAATTGTTTTTGCTGTTCCGGTGTGAGCGTGTCGGTGTACCCGGTGCGGTTGGAGGCGAAGGCGATCCAGTTTCCGTCAGGCGACCAAGATGCCTCGGCGTCGTAACCCCGTTCGGTGGTCAGGCGAGTGGTTTCTCCCCTGCTCCGGTGCTTGGTCACCAGATCGTAGTTTTCGTCATAGTCCCACGAATAACGACGGCTTTTACCTGATTCCCGAAACGCGATTTCATCCAGCTGCTTTTGTTTGGCGGCCGGGTCGTGTTCGGTGGATGCGTAAAGCACTTGATGGCCGTCGGGATGCAGCCAGGCGCAGGTGGTTTTGCCGGTGCCCGAGGAGACCAAGTCGGTCTGGCCGGTTTTGAAATTGAGCGTGTAGATTTGGTAAAACGGGTTGGCTTCAAGGCGTTCGCTTTGGAAGACCATCTCGGTGCCGTCGTGATTGAAATAACCTTCGCCCGAGCGCCGTCCATCAAAGGTTAGCTGAACCATGCCGTTTAGAAAACGGGACTCAATCTTTCCAGGAGTGTCCTCCGGTGGTACTTTTTGCTCCTGCGCCATCGCGGCCGTTGGGTAAACAAATGGTGGCAAACAGACAACGCTGACCGCCAGCAGATGGAGAAGTTTCGAAAACGGTGAGAAAGATGACATTTGTATGATCGTGATTGGATCGTGGGAAATTGGCATCCGTCAGCATGGTCGGACGCGCCTGAGTTGCCATTCTACGGTCAACGTGGCGGTGCTCGCCAGAGTGTGGTCGGAAGTGTCGAATTTTTCCGGTTTGGGCGATGATTTTCAAATCGGCAGTCCGATTGATCCGAGGTTACGTTAAACTTGTTTATCAGGACGCAGAGGACAGGGGCGCGTTGAAGAGTACCGATGGCAGACTGCCGATCAACCGCTGTCTGTTCCGTTAACCATTAGCGATCAACACGGTTTTAGGGGACTGGCCCGGTTTGAAATCCCGTTAGGGTAACTGGCACCGCGGGCCGTGGATCGAATTACACTGCCGAAGAAGGGTTGTTTAGATGATCGCGAATAGAAGCTACGACTGTATTGTAATCGGCGGGGGGCCGGGGGGATCGACAGCGGCCGCACTGGTGGCGGAGCAGGGACATTCGGTATTGCTGATTGAGCGTGATAAATTTCCGCGTGAGCATGTCGGTGAATCGTTGATGCCGGAGGCCTACTGGGTTTTTGAGCGGCTGGGGATCGTGCACGAAATGGATCGTGTCGGTTTCACCCGCAAGCACGGCGTGCAGTTCGTTAATTCGGCTGGTAAAGAGTCGCGGCCGTTTATTTTTGCCGAACACGAAGACCGCCCCAGCAAGGAAAGCTGGCACGTGAAGCGTGCGCTGTTTGATAACCTGTTATACGAGACCGCTTATAACCGGGGGGCGACCTGTGTCGATCAGACGCGCGTGCTGGACATCACTATCAGCGACAAATCCAGCCATCGGGTCACGATTCAAACGCCCGAGGGAAAAGAGCAGGAAGTGGTTGCCAAGGTAATCATCGACGCGTCGGGTCAGTCCGCGATGATCGCCAATCGTAAAGGATTGAAAGAAGTCTATGCTGATCTGAAAAAAGCCGCCATCTGGGGATATTTTGAGGGTGCCCAACGCGCTGGTGCAGGCAAGCCCGAACTGACGACGATTTTGCATACCGAATCCAAAGACGCGTGGTTTTGGTATATTCCGGTAATGGATGGTTCGGTCAGCGTCGGTCTGGTGGCGGACAATGATTTTCTGCTGAAACGTGGCGGATCGCCTCAACAAACGTTTGCAGCGGAAATCAAGAATTGCAAAGGAATTCAGCAACGTCTGCAGGATGCGACGCAAATAGGCCGACTGCAGATTGCCAAAGAGTTTTCCTATCGCACGACCCAGCAGGCCGGTGACGGTTGGGTATTGGTTGGTGATGCGGGCGGGTTTATCGACCCCATTTATTCTTCTGGCGTTTATCTGGCGCTCAAGTCGGGAATGATGGCTGGCGAGGCCGTGGCGGAAGGGTTGGGGAAAGGCGATGTGTCGGCAAAACAATTGGGCCGCTGGACCCGGGATTTCGAATCGGGGGTGAAGTGGATTCGCAAACTGGTGCGGGCCTATTACACCAAAGAGTTCAGTATTGGTGCCTTTATTAAGGAACATCCCCAGCACGCCGGCAACCTGACAGATTTGCTGATCGGCAAAGTGTTCGAAGGCAATCCTGGAAAGATCTTTGATGACATGGATCCCTACATCGAAAAGATCAAATCGGGCGAAATGCAGCCTTCGGCGTAGAGTGTGGCTACACTTACGTGACTACGCTCGCCAGAGCGTGGAGGGTGCCCAATCAATCTTTAAGTTACTTCTTTACGTGACTCATTCTCTTAAGCAGTTCTCACGCAATCCACCCTCTGGCGGCGGTAGCTACGATTGATGGTGTCCCCTTCCGTCAATCCTTACACGCTTCATTGTCAATCTTTTGATTCAACCCACCGTTTATCGGCGGTGGCTGCATTGCCCTAAAATTATGGGCAGACGCGGCTGCCTTCTCCATCGGTTGGATTACCAGAACCAATAGCGGGGGATTTTCTGATACTTTTTTCTTGCAATTGGTTTCGCACACCCGTTACGATGGTTCGGGAAAGACATCAGTCCAAAGGATGGAGACCATGATTGCGTTTATATGTGACCGCTGTAAAAGAAAGATCGAGTCCAAACAGGAACTGCGGTTCGTCGTTTCTGTTGAGGTCGAAGCGGCAATGGATTTTGACGAAGAAGATCGTCCCGATGGAGAATATATCAAAGAGCTTCAGGAGTTACTGGAATCACTCGATACGGTCGATTGCGCCGAAATCAGCGATAAAGCCTATCAAAAGAAAAACTATGACCTGTGCGAACAGTGCTGTCAGGAGTATCTAAAAAATCCTCTGGCGATCGAACATACCGCACCGATGGGCTGCAGCAACAACTGACGGCATCATCACTTGCTCAGCTCCAGCAGTTTCTGCCTTGCCGACACGAACACGGTCGCCGAAGTCTGTACCGATCTCGGCAACGCTGCGTGGTATTTTGACAGGTAGCGATCATCGCCTGACTGAATCAGCCGATGGACCCACTGATCAGGAATTTGCAGGTTGGTTTTTTTCTGAGCGGCGTGGCTGTGGCTGTTTTGAGGGAATCCGGCCAGAGAGAAGTTTCCCATCGTCGATTCCACCAACGGCCAGCGAAAGGTCGAATGGGTTCTCTTTTTGGCACCGGTGGCGGAACGGGACGAACGCCATGACCGCTTCAGATTGATTTCAGCCTGCACAAATTTGGTGACCGCCGCGAGCGCCTGCGGGTCGCCGTCCATGTAGACCGGCACGACAAACGCTTCTGCCACGTCGATCGGTTCTGTAAGCGTTCCAAATACTTTTCGCTGGCCTGTTGCCCGGCATTCGACTCGCAGCACACCGCCCTTCCAGTCACGTGCGACGCGATAGGCGATAATGACATTGCGGCCTCCCTCAAGCGTTTCGGTGCGGGAGGTGTGGAAGCGGAAAAATGCACCTGTCCCGCGTTTGATCGTGCCGCTGGCGACCAACGTCTGGTGTTTGGGAATCTCGGTATAGCTTTCCCGGCGGCTTTGTCGTTTGGAGTAGTCTCCCTTTCCATTAAGAGAGAGGACCTCCAGTTTTTCGGTGTTGGCGTTGAGTGAAATGCCGCCGCCAGAGTCGTTGGATTGGTCAACCGCGATCAGTCCTTCGATATGGGAGGTGGTTTGGGATTTGGGGCCGTAATCGACCACAGGAAACAGCTTTCTGTTCCACGAGATGTCAAAACGGAATTCGTTAATGTGCTGGCGGTCAGCGGCGCGAATCTCGGAAGTGACCGGGATCACGATTTCGATGACTTTGTAGGGAGAAACCGGAGCGCTGCCAGGCGGGATGATCTCATGCACCGCCAACATGGCCGGCACGTCAAATTTGACACTCTGGTCGGCGGCAGCGGTCGGCAAAGAGAGTGTGCCCAATGCGAGCAAAGCAAAGCAAGTGAATGCGGGGAGTGGTTGAAGATAAACGGTAGTCGAGCGGCCCATTGCAGCGGTTTCCTTACAGCGCGTCTGCGAATTCGTTCCGCCCACCGCGCAGCCAATGGGACCCCGTCGTGGAGTCCTGAGATTGCCATATCCAACGCGCGGTCATTTCCCGTGCGCGCCGGTGGTACGGACAGGCCGCCATGACGGTTCGAAAAAAATGTGCGCAAGCGGCTGACTTTCCGCGTGTTTGGCCATTAATCGCAGGCATCAGCGCCCGCTAGCGAAGGATTTTCGAAAAAGATTCTACCGCCGTGTAACGCTCCGCATTTTCAAGAGGTTTATTGCCCGGGCGGATACTTAAAACGGCTTGCATGCCGGCGGCAATCGCGGCATCCAGCTCCGCTTCGATATCGCTGACGAACAGGATTTCGTTGGCGGGTAAACCAAATTGACTGGCGATCTTTCGGTAGCTGTCAGCTTCTTTTTTGCCACCGGATGTCGTGTCGTAGTGGCCATTAAACAGCGGCAGCATATTCCCGGCGACGGAATGTGCAAAGAACAACTTTTGGGCATGGACGCTGCCTGAAGAATAGATCCTCACGTCCATGCCGCCGGCGATCCAAGACTCGATGGCCGGACGGACATCGTCGTAGACATGTGCCACCATTTCGCCACTGGTGAACCCCTCCTGCCAGACAAGCCCCTGGATCTTTTTTAATCCGGTGGCTTTGACATCGTCGTCCATCAAACGCAGCAGGTAATGGACGACCGCCTGTCGGAACTTTGCCGGGGCAGAATATTCGGCCGGCAACGCGTCAGGACCGCTGTCATTCGCTGCATCGGCTTGTAAAACGGCAACCGCTTCTTGGACGGGGGCTGTATCCCAATGCTGTTCAAGATAGTCCGCAAAATGTTTGCGGGCGAAAGGAAACATGACATCGTAGACGAAACTGATCGACGAAGTGGTGCCTTCGATATCCAAGAGGATACCGCGAATCGAAGAATCCATTACAGTTTGACAGCACTTTCCGGTTGCCCATCGTGTTGGTCATCGCCCGGGTTGTCCTGAAGGTAAGACGGTCCCATGCACAGTGGCGCGTAATTCTCGTGAACGCCAGCCTCAATATAGTGCGGCGTCCAGCCTTCAACGTCTTCGAACAACCGGATACAGCGAATGGTTTTGTCGCTGCACAGGTTAAACCAGTGGTAGGTGCCATTGGGAACGCTGATCAGGTCGCCCGATTCAACAGTGATCGAAAATACGGGTGCAGTTTGCGGGTTGATGTGAAACACGCCGCTACCTTTGACCGTGAAACGTACCTCGTCTTCGGTGTGCAGGTGTTCTTTGTCAAACTTCTGTAGCATCGTATCCAGCCCCGGAGTATCCGGCGTGACATTAATCACATCCGCAGTGACAAATCCATGCTCGGCCTTGAGTCGCTCGATCTCCGGCGCATAGGCTTCCAGGATTTCTTCGTTGGTGGCTTCCGGTCCGATCCGACCTTCCACGTCCCATTGCTCGTAAATGATCCCGAACGGTTTCAGGAATTCGGCAATCTGCTGTGGGTCTTTGATGTCGCGTTTTTCATCCGGAATCAAAACTTGAGCCATGATGGTTCTCGCTGTGCGTAGAGTGAAGGGGGAAGTCAGTCGCCAGTCAGATCGTCTTTCTGGGGATCCACATTTTATCGGAAATTCCCGTCTGCGGAGTGGCAAATTTTGCGAAAAATGACCGACGAAAACGTCGTGTAGGTCAGATTCAAAGCCCCAGCTGAATTTTGCGAGCCGTACACTCGAACAAAAATTCATAGACTTCGATGTGCCGTCTGGCGGCGAATACGTCACGCCCCCACGCGTAAAGTCCGTGGTTGCGAATCAGGAACCCGTGAGTCATCTTCTCGGGCGTCGATTGGAGAAATGTTTTGACTTCTGCCGCTAGGGCGCGAATGTCCTGCGTGTTTTCAAAGATCGGTAACCAGTGCGTGGATTGATGCGTTGTGATCCCCTCAAGCCCTTTGAGCATTTCGTATCCGGAGAATTCGATCCCGCCCTGGTCAAAAAAATGGTCTGATAATAGTGTGCCCCAGACGCTGTGCGTGTGGAGGATTGATCCCGAGGCGATGATTTCTTCCGGTTTTGACGGATGTGACCAGCACCGATGGTCCGCCAGCACCACGTGCAGCATGGTTTCCGCGGAAGATTTTGGTTGATCGGGTTCGGTAGGCTGGCCATCGGGGCCGATAAGAACAAAATCGGTCCGCGACAAACGGCCTTTATCTTTACCGCTGGCGGTTACAATCAGTTCGGCAGGTTGGGATGCCAGGACGGCACTGTAGTTGCTGCTGGTGCCAACGCTCCAACGACGCGCGTGAAACAGTCGGCCGCACTCGCGCAGTTGATCGATCAAATCCTGATGACGTGACAGCCGGTGCGATTGGGGGAGATCGGCCGCCCCGTCGTCAGACCGGTCGGACACTTCGGGCGAAAACATGCAGATTTCTTTCGGTTTGCGGTAAACAACAAATATTCGTTCCGACAATTTATTCCATTCCTTCCACTCGGGCCAGCCATCGACGCTTACGATGAACGATTTCAATTCAACAAATCCCCCAAAAATCCATTGGATGAGCCACACGGCGATTTTTACCGCGCTGACCGCTCTGGCCTTTGCCCTCACCGGAGCGCTGTTTGGCAAAACAATGGTTGAAAAACTGATTACAGAACTGTTGATGCCCCTAGGTGTGGTGTGGTTGCTGTTGATTGCGGTGACGTACGCAGCTTTGGTGGTCAGGCAACGGATGTTGGGACTGTTGGCGATGACGTGCCTCCTGCTGTTGACCGGGGCAGGTAACGCGTGGGTCGCCAATACCTTGATGCAGTCTCTGGAACAGCCCTATCTGGAGCAAGCGCCCGTGAAACCGGGAGACATTGATACGGTGGTACTGTTGGGGGGCGGCACCGGCACTGATTCAAAAGGGCGGTCCCACCTCGGAAGAAGCGGGGATCGTGTGGCCGCCGCGGCGCGGTTCTATTTTGCAGCGGCCAAAGTCGGACTTTCACCGCAAATTATTTGTACCGGGAAACAGGTCTACCGTTCCAATCCGGCCGATCTCGATCCGCGAGAGGAATCCAAAAACTGTCTGATGGCGCTGGGAGTGCCGGAAGAAAATCTCACGACCCTCTCTGGAGCAAATACCTACCAGGAGATGCAGCATTTGCGGGAGTGGATTGACCAGCAACCGCGCAATCACCGGGTGGGGATACTGACCAGTGCCTGGCATCTTCCCAGAGCAATGCGATTGGCGAAAACACGTGGAATCGAGGCGACGCCGATGCCGGGAGATTTCAGAGCCACCTACATTGCACCATCAGTGGGAATGGTGGTGCCAACGGCCGCCAGTCTGGAGGCGTCAACGTCGGCCGTGAAAGAGTATCTGGCCCGACTGGTGAAGCGATAGACTATGTCGCGTTTCAACTTGCGGAAGCCCCAAACCCCCCGGCTGGTCAGCGTTGTTTATCTACTTTCGAGATCCTGCGAGTGGCACAACTTGCGAATTCCCTCGGTGCGCAGTGCAGAAATCCAGCCCAAACCATCCAGCCATGTTTGATCAGTTCGTTTTTAGGCGACTGGCAGTTAGGAATTTACCACCCGTTGCCGACGCTGCCAGCGTCGGAGCGAAGCTGGCAGCATCGCCAACGGTAAGGGAAGTTGTGGTGCTCAACTTCGAACGCGGGCAAAAGATGCGAGCGGCAATGAACGCCATGACCAAGTCCCGTTCGTGACAAGGCCGAGAAGCCAGCTGGCTTTCGAGCCCAAGCTGTTTCGCGGTATGCAGCACGGCCACGACATTACATGTTGCCAAACAAGTCTTAAACAAAAACTTGCGACCCCGGTGGCCATCCTGTCCTATTTACGTTTGGCCTTTGTCTTTTTGCCCTTGTCTGGCTTGGTCTTCGCTTTTTTATTTTTCTTCTTTTTTGAGGTGGTTCCCGACTTGGCTTGTTTTGGTTTCGGCTTTGACTTCGCTTTGACAGGCTTGTCTTTGGATGTCTTCTTTTTCTTTGTTTTCTCCTTCGCCTTTACCTTGTCTTTTGGTTTTTTTTCCTTCTGAGACTTTGGTTTGGCTTTCGACTTCTTCTTTTCGTCGCTTTTCTTTTTCTTGTTCTTCTCTTTTTGCTTGCGGGACGGACCTACTTGGGCACCTTCAAACGGGGCGGCACCTTTGGCAGGACGTTGACGCGCAGGTGCTACAGCGGGATTTCCCAGCGCTGTCGAATCGGCGGGGGGAGTCTGCTCCGATTGCTGATCGACCTTGGGCGGGTTTTCTGTTGGCAAGGTGCGGATCAATTTGAACTCCATGATCCGTTTGTCCATATCGACCAGATCCACTTGCACTTCGATCATATCGCCAAGCCGGAATTGGTTGTCACTGCGGAAACCATTGAG
>CALCJM010000138.1 GCA_937967505.1 uncultured Pirellulaceae bacterium
GGAAGCCGAGCGGTCAGGCCAAACCAAAACCTGCCCCGTCCACCGTCTGGCGACGGTAGCTACGTTTTCTACCACCAAGCGAGAAAGCACAATCTACCAGGCAGTACGTGACGAATCCGAACTTCGTTTCGGCGCTGCCAGCTCTTGTTCCAACGTGGCTACGCTCGCCAGAGCGTGGAAGCCGAGCGGTCAGGCCAAACCAAAACCTGCCCCGTCCACCGTCTGGCGACGGTAGCTACGTTTTCTACCACCAAGCGAGAAAGCACAAGCTACTAGGCAATACGCGACGACTCTGAACTTCGTTACAGCGCTGCCAGCTCTTGTTCCAACGTGGCTACGCTCGCCAGAGCGTGGAAGCCGAACGGCCAGGCCAACCAAAACCTGCCGCGTCCACCGTCTGGCGACGGTAGCTACGTTTTCTGCCACCAAACGATACCAAGCAATACGTGACGAATCCGATCTTCGTTACAGCGCTGCCAGATCTTGTTCCAACGTGGCTACGCTCGCCAGAGCGTGGAAGTCAAACGGTCAGGCCAAACCAAAACCTGTCGCGTCCACCGTCTGGCGACGGTAGCTACGTTTTCTACCACCAAACGAGAAAGCACAAGCTTCCAGGCAAATACGCGACGAGTCCGAACTTCGTTACGGCGCTGCCAGCTCTTGCTCCAACGTGGCTACGCTCGCCAGAGCGTGGAAGCCGAGCGGTCAGGCCAACCAAAACCTGCCGCGTCCACCGTCTGGCGACGGTAGCTACGTTTTCTACCACCAAGCGAGAAAGCACAATCTACCAGGCAATACGCCACGAATCCGAACTTCGTTACGGCGATGCCAGCCCTTGTTCCAACGTGGCTACGCTCGCCAGAGCGTGGAAGCCAAACGGTCAGGCCAAACCAAAACCTGTCACGTCCACCGTCTGGCGACGGTAGCTACGTTTGATTCCCGTTGTCGGCTGTCGTGTGTAAAGCGAAAGCAAGCAACCAACGAAAAAAAGCCCCGGCGAAAATTCGCGAGGGCCTTTTTTTATGACTATTGATCGAGAAACCGTGAAAATTATGCCAGCTTCAATCGTTTGATCAGTTCTTCTGCACCAGGAGTGACGCAGCGCAGCTTACGAGCCAAAACTTCTTTCTCGGATGCCGATGCCTTACCGGCACGCGCCTTGATCTTGGTGACAACTTTACGACGCTTACGACGGCGACGCAGTTCTCTCTCTCGTTCGCTTCCCATAGGATTTCCTGATTGATGATTTTTGATTGTTGGAAGATGTTTTGCTGGTTCAACGCAACCGCCGCGTTTGGGTGACAGAGTGGCACCATAACGGCCCAGTGGCAGCGTATGCCGCAGCGTTTACTTGCGACGCTCTTTCAGACGAACCGCTTTTCCGATCCGGTCTCGCAGATAATACAGCTTGGCCCGGTGAACCACTGAAGAACGCTTCACTTCGACTTTTGCGATGCGCGGCGAGTGAACAGGGAACTTACGCTCAACTCCCTTTCCGGAGACGATGCGGCGTACAGTAAACATTTCGCGGACGCCGGCGCCAGACCGGGCGATCACGGTACCGGTGAAGACCTGCGTACGCTTTTTCTCGCCTTCCAAAATCAGGCAGTGCACGTCAACGGTGTCTCCAATTTCGAATTCAGGGGCGTTTTCCCGCATGCTGGCCTGTTCGACCAATTCCATAATTTTGTGTGACATCGTCGTGGCCTCAGTTTTCGTTTTTCGGTGTTCTGGATTCTGTATTCGGTTCGGGCAGTAAATCGCTGCGTCGAATTTCTGTTCGTTTCAGGCTCTCTTGTTGTCTCCACTTTTCGATGGCCGAATGATTGCCCCCCAGCAGAACGTCCGGCACTATGTGCCCTTCGAACTCACGTGGCCGGGTGTACTGGGGATATTCCAGCATCCGGTTACCTCGTGAGAACGAATCGTCCCAGCTGCTTTGTTCGTCACCCAGCACTCCGGGCACCATGCGAACCAGCGAGTCAACCATCACCATCGCAGCAACCTCTCCTCCATTGAGAATATAGTCGCCGATGGAAACTTCGACGGGCCGGAGGATGTCGATCACACGTTGATCAAACCCTTCGTACCGTCCACACAACAAAATCATCCGCCGATGTTGGGTCGCAAAGTCCTCAATCAACGGCTGGCAAAGTTGCTGTCCTTGTGGCGTCATCATCATAACCACGCCCGGGTCGTCATCCATGGCTCGAACATCACGAACACAACGGACAACAGGTTCGACGGCCAGCACCATTCCGGGACCACCACCGAAGGGGCGATCATCGATTTTGTTGTGCTTGTCCGTCGTCCAGTCTCTCATGTTGTGGAGATGAATTTCAACGATCCCGTTTTGAATCGCTTTATTCAAAATGCTCTGACTCAAATAGCCCGGGAAAATCTCCGGGAACAGTGTCAGCACATCGAATCTCATAGTACTCCAACCACAACCATCAACTGGTCAGCATCGAAACTGCCGGAGTGAAAATTACTCGGCAGCCTCCTCTTTTTTCTCTTCTTTGGCTTCCGCAGCGTTTTCCGCAGCGTTTTCCGCTGGAGCCTCTTCCTTGGCAGCTTCGGCTACAGGAGTTGCCTCAGTACCCTCGGTGGCTTCCGCTTTCGCTTCGCCCTCGGCAGCTGCTTCACCCTCGGCAGGAGCCTCTGGAGCGGGTGCTTCCGGCTTCGGCATTTCAACCGCAGCAGCGGCTTTTTTAGCGCTTTCGATTGACTTCTGACGACGCTCGGACAGCTTGGTAATCGCCTCAGCCTGAGCTTCAAGATGAGTCCCGTCTTTGCCGTACTTTTTAATTAGCGTACCGACCTTGGGAGTTGGCTGTGCACCGACGCTGACCCAGTGTGCAATTCTTTCACCGTTGAGGATGGCTCGTGCGTCAACTTGCGGCACCATTGGATCGTAGGTTCCCAATTCTTCGATGACGCGTCCATCACGCGGAGAACGTGCGTCCATCGCACAAACTCTGAAGAACGGACGATGGGTCCTTCCAAGTTTCTTCAGGCGGATTTTAACAGCCACTTTTTTGCCTCAAAAAAATAATTTCTCAATGATTTTGACTATGTTCGACCGTACAGGGGCGGTCCGCTATCGCATAAGCCCGTTTTAGTCGTTTTTCCCGGAATTTGGCCCACAAAACGGCGAACCGAAAGCCTCCCAGACAGCTCGAAAATGAGCCCTGCTTAGAATTTGGAGATTTGAATCGGGAACCGGCCCAGCGTCAATGCTGTTATTGCCAATTTACCGGGAAATCAGCCAAAATCTGGGCAATCAGGTCGCCCCGGATAATTTTTCAAGCAGCCCGCCCCCCCTCGCCCTAGCGGAGCCAACCCCTGTCGCCCTTATCGCTTGCCAGTCCTCCCATCAGTCCACCCTCTGGCGAGGGCAGCCACACCCAACGTGGCTACGCTCCCCAGTGCGTGGAACCGCCCTACCCTTCGGAGCCTTCACCGCCACTTTAGCCAAGGCCGCTGCATGCCTATTCATCCCCACCGGGAAAGATTTCGCTGATCGACTCGTGTTGATGAATGCGTTTAATTGCCATCCCCAGCATCGGCGCCACCGAGAGGATCTTCATCTTTGACAGCCGTTTGTCGGGGCTGACCGGCACGCTGTCGGTGACCACCACACTGTCGATTGGAGCCGCCTCCAGACGCTCGATCGCCTTGCCGGCAAACACCCCATGTGTGGCTGCAACATGGATCTCTTTGGCTCCTTTTTTCTTCACCAGTTCGGCTGCGCCGCAGATCGATCCGGCCGTGCTGATCATGTCGTCAAACATCAACACGACCTTTCCTTCCAACGAGCTGCCAATAATGTTCTCTTGCACGACCTTTTCAGCCGACAATCGGCGTTTGTCAATGATCGCCAGTTCGCCACCGAGCCGTTTTGCATGCCCTACAGCGCGTTTGATGCTGCCCTCGTCCGGACTAACAATCACCAAATCATCCGCCGGAATGTTCATCGACGTAAAATGCTCATTCAGTACGCTTCCGGCGTACAGATGATCGACCGGAACGTCGAAGAACCCCTGAATCTGTGCCGCGTGCAGGTCCATCGCCAGCACACGGTCGGCACCGGCACGCACGATCATATTGGCGACCAGTTTTGCCGTGATCGGAACGCGCCCCTCGTCTTTACGGTCCTGACGCGCATAACCGTAGTAGGGAATGACCGCCGTGATCCGGTCGGCACTGGCCCGCAAGCAAGTATCGATCATGATCAGCAGTTCCATCAAGCTATCGTTGACCGGCGGGCAGGTCGGTTGCACAATAAACACGTCGCGTCCACGTACGTCTTCAATTTTGCAGTGAAACTCACTGTCGGGGAACGTTGAAAAACGCACTTTCCCCAGCGGTAATTTCAAGTATTCGCAAATTCGAGCGGTGAGTGCTTCATTCGAGCGACCGCTGAAGATCTTCAGTTGGCGATTCATGGACAGCCTGAACGGGAGAGAGGTTGGGGGGGTGCCGGGAACCAGTCGCCCCGGCGTCAGAGGCTGCTTACGTTACGATTTGCCAGTCAGTTCATTCATCGCCTGCTCGACCGCCGCCAAATGCTCGACCGTGTTGACGCTAAGCGCTTCGATCGGTTTGAGAACCGGCAACGCTCGCACGTCTTCGCTGTCAGACAACAAAATAGCAGGCACGTCAGTGATGTAGTACTCGTTTTGGCTGTTGTCGCTGTCCAGCCGATCAAGCGTCCCAATCAGCTTCTGGCCATCGAAGACATAGGTGCTCATGTTGACCTCGTTGATCTTCCGCTGATCGTCGGTGGCGTCTTTTTCTTCCACAATGCCGGTGAAATTCCCGTCGCTGTCCCGCACGATGCGGCCCAACCCGCTCGGGTTTTCATGCAACAATGTCCCCAAAACGCAGGCGGGCTCTGTCGCGTGATACTCATCCAGCAGCGCTCTGATCGATTCAGATTGCAGCATCGGTGAATCACCGGCAACGACAACAATGCCGCCATCGTGGGCCACGATGTTGTCGCGGCACATCATTACCGCATGACCGGTTCCCAGTTGTTCGGTCTGAAGGGCAAACTCCAGATTGCCGTAACTGGCCAATTGCTGTTTCACGTCATCGGCCTTGTATCCGACCACGACCACAATTTTCTCGACACCGGCCGCCCGCAACGAGTCCAAAACGTACTCCACCAGCGGCCGTCCGTTGGCCTGGCAGAGAACTTTTGGCAGGTCAGATTTCATGCGTGTGCCTTTTCCGGCAGCAAGCACAACAGCAATTGGGGCACTCATAGATGGCTCTTTTTGTGGTGGCGACAGTTGTTTGGAATGCCTAATCGGATGCTCAAGAACATCCTCCGGGATTGGGCTCAATCCCGGCAGCCCCCAAATGAGCCCATATGAAAACCGAAACAGCCCCCTTTTTCCAGTCCTCTATTGATGTCATTGGCATTTTGAACACGGTTTTCCCACAGGAGGGGCCGCCAAAGCATTTGTGCCTCAGAGTCACGCTGCCCCAACCCATCGATTTCCCGGATTCACCACAACCAACCGCGACAGCGTGCACCGCTGATCGGTGTTTACCGAAATTCGCAAATCGTGGTAAATTAACGCACTTGGGTAAGCCATCGATTGACTGGATCTTTAAAAACAGAATCCGCTGGCCACCCGTCACTCTGTCGCGACACCCCTATCTAGCAGGATGCGAGATGGCCCGCCGATCCCGAAATCACACTTTCCTTCCTATTGTCGTGCGCGTCATTGCTCTGGCTGCAATCGGTTTTGTTGTTTACCGATACGTCGGCCCGCGCGGCGCGCCGCTTGCCCAATCGCCGGTCCAATCGCCGGTCGGAGAAAACACCACCGCCGAAAATGGCAGCACCAACGCCCCTCTGACCGACGGAACCACGACAGTCGCGTCATCGGTAACCGAAGCCAATATCATGGCCGCCTCCAATGCATCAACAGCATCAGTCGCAACCACTCCAACCAAGAAGCCTTCCAGTTGGTTCAGCTTCCTAGGATTGGGTGGCCAACAGGAAACCGAACCAACCGCTCCGCCGACGACGACTGATGCACATTCTCCTGGCAGTTTCGCTGCCAGCGGCGACCAATCATCCGCACTCACCTCCCGCACCTCGGTCGCCAGTACAACCACGCAATCCAATAGCAAACCGGTCGTGATGCCCCCGCCGGAGCCACCGGTCAACCCACCGTTCAGCAATGCGGCCAACGGTGGAGGAAGCTTTTCTGCCGCCACAGGGCCACGCACCGCGTTTCAAAACGCCAGCAATCGCCTGGCCAGTGGAATCGCCAGTCAAAAAGACTCTCGCACTTTCACACCACCCATTGGCCGCCGAACGGCACCCGGTGCCAATGTCGCTGATGCAGCACCACTCGAGATTGCCAAGGACGGCCACACGGCGCAGTCAATCGTCGCCGCCACCCGGGCGGCGTATCAAAAACTGTCCAGCTACACCGACGCCGGCCAAATCGAACTCAGCTATCGGCTTGACGGCCAACTGATCCAAGAACAACAACCCTTCGCTACCTCGTGGGATGTGCACAATAATCGTTTCGCCAGTAAATTATTTTCCACCGAACTGGCATGCGACGGTAAACGACTCAGCTGCCTGATTTACCACATCGACACTGAGAATTTCGACAATCAGCAATTGGTGATTCCCGTCGATCGTCCCGGGGCCGCCCCGCCAATATCGCGGTTGATTGGCGATCCTTTCGCCCGCGCGTTCATGGCTGGTACCGAAAACTGGCCACTGATCCCTCCCCGGTCAGCATCGGATATGTTTGCGTTGCCGCCCGTGGTTGCACTATTGTCCGGACAAGTTGCATCGCCATGGGTATCCAACAACGTGACGCTCAAACGACAGCCGGATCAAACCATCAAGAAAACAGCCTGCTACGTTGTCGATTCGACACCGCGACAATCGCCCCGCAACACGTCCACCCTCTGGATCGATAAATCGACGCAGTTAATACGTCAAATCAGATTTCCCAAAACACTGGTGCTACCGAAGATCCTGCACTCGTCAGATGTCACCGATATCGAACTGCTGGCATCATTCCCCAACCAGCAGATCAACGTCAGTCTTCAGCCGGAAACGTTCGCGGTCAAACTACGAAAAAATGCGCAACCGGTCACCAGGTTCGTGCGGTTGCCTGATTCGATGGTTTCCGATTCGATCGGAAAATCTGCCTCGCAGGCGCGATTTATTGACCGAAATGGTGATGCAGTGGTGGCGAAAGATTTCACCGGCAAGATCACCACGATCGTCTGGCTGGGAGATGACCGCAACGTTGACTTGGTCGATGAACTTGCCCGCATTAAAAAAACAACCTCTGACACCTTTTCATTTAACGTTGTGTTCACTCCGGGGCTGGCCGACAGCAACGCAGCCCAACCCAAACCCGTCGCCATGCTTCGTCAGAAAGAGCGGCTCGGGGTACCTCTTCTGTTTGATGATGGAACAACCCTCTCGAGCCTGAATGTCAAGTCATTGCCGGCGTTGCTGGTGTTAGGACGCGACGGTCGAGTGCAATTTTCGCAAAACATGGCCGATCCGCAGTGGCCGCAGAGCCTGACATCGGTGCTGCAACGTCTGTCAGAGGGCGAAGATATCGCCAAGGAGATGATGGATAATTACGTCGCCCACTACCGACAATACGGTGAAGAAATCGAACGGGTCAGTGCGAAAAACATGTTCGCAAATTCTGGCAAACCTGTTGCGCCGGCAGTTGATCGCGGCCAGCGCGACACCTCTGTCAAACTGACGCCCAACAAGAAATGGGAACTGACTAGTTTCAAACAGCCGGGCAATATTATGCTGCTGCCTGCACAAGCGGCAAAGTCCTTTGGCAACGCCCGATACGCCGTTTTTGATGGTGCCCAAACCGTCAAATTTATTGACCAACAAGGCCGCCCAACGGGAAAAGTAGTCCTGAAGATTGATGGCAACCCGCCAATCCGCGTGATGCGTTATCAGCCAGCCGGGAGCGGGTCGTTTGTTGGTTTTGAACGAATGGGAGCACAGGTCCACGTCTTTGATTCGCAATTACAACTCACTCACAGCTTCCCCGGCCTTGACCAAAGACACACCGGGATTCTGGATGTTCAACCCGTCGCAGGGGCCGTTGGACAGTTCTTGATCTCGTTCAATGATGACAGTGGCGTTTACCTGTTCGACGCCACCACGGGTACTCCCAAAAGAATCTCTGACCAAATCGTTTCCACATTGGCCACTGGCGGTGTTGATGGAGGCAACGTCATTGGTGTGGTGGATGGTCAACTGTTCGACCTTGTTGAAGGTGAGAAGACCGGTGGAACATTTGGGAAACAATTTCACAGGCTGATCCCGTCGGGCACAACCAACGGCCAATACGCGGCAACCGTCCGGTCAGCGCAAAATACATGGTCGGCGATCGGATTGTCCAGCCAAATGAAAACGCTCTGGTCGGTCGATCTGCGGTCCCAGTTACTACAGAATCCGGTTGAGCCGATCGCGGTTGGGCATAACGCTGCGGGAGAAACATTCTGGGCCGTTGTCGATGACGAACGAACCGTTTGTCTCATTTCAGGCCGGGGCACGTGGCTGGGCGACTGGAAATCAGAATCCGCAGTGCGTGGGCTGGCGCTTTCAACTTCAGGAGAAAAGGTGGATCTGGTTGTTTCCACCGCAGACAGCGTCGTTGCCTGGGCACTGAACTATCAGGCCAATTAGACGTTTACCCTACGGTTGGTGCTTTAGTAATTCATAGAATTGCTTGATGGAAATCAAGCAGACGATCGACCAGCCGACGGTACGCAGCCAGTTGGTTAGCACTAGCCAACGCACCGTGGTCACGTCATTCCCCAACGCCTGAAGCTGGTTGTGAGCCGGGACGGACAACGAGAATGTCACGCCCCAACAGAACACAACCAGACCAAGACACACCAGCGTCTCCCAACTGCGGTCGCCGCCAACCACTTGGCTGATGACCAGCCCAATCTGGGCGACCATCAGTGGCAGAACAACCAGCGTGATCAACCCCGTGTACTTCTCGTGCCAGTCAATGAAACTGTCTCGCGCCGAATACTCAAACGAAGGATAGATGATCAACTGAACCAGCCAGATCAGGATCAACATCCCAAAATCAACCGCTAAACGACCTGCCTGAATCAACATCTGCGACATGTGTTCCTGCCAGAATATAGTTTTCGGCAACCGCCATCTTCAGTATCCGACGCTTTAGGCAAACGCGGCTTCAACTTTGGTCAGTACTGTTTTCTCAGTTTCGGAAACCTTGTTGCCCAGCCCCAAGTATCCTCCAGCCGATTCAGCAACAGACCGTGCACGCGATACGATGCTGCTTTGAAGCTGTTTGATGGCAACGCCATCCAATTGCACTTTTAAGGCGCTGACGTAGTCGATCCACGATTCCAGCAAGTGATCATCCGGTTTTTCGCTCAACCAGATCTCCAGAATCGCACAACTGGCAGACCCCGGGGCGATTCCCGCTTCGGCTGCCGATTTAAGAATGGCCTCACGCTCGCTGGCTTCCATTTCGCGATCCGCCCATGCCACGGCAACCAGTGGAATCAATGACACGGAGGCAATCGTATCGGGGCCAATCCCGCTGGCGATCAGGCTGTCGAGTACTGTAGCATCATTGATCCCACTGGCCGCCGCGAGCGCCGCCCGCGAGTCCGCCCCCTCGACTTCCTTTTTCAGATTCGCCAACAGCTCTTTGTCACGTTCTCTAAAAAAGCGATCTGCCATCGCATCAGCCAAGCCGTTTAGTTCGTCCATCAGTCTCTTCACTTTCGATGCTACCGCCCGAACTTTGTCGAGCCGTGGATTGTTCATAGTCAAATTACCTGCCCTCAGCACAAAGTGCCTGGGCACGCTGAACCCGTTTCCAAGGTTCTTTGGGTATTTTGTGGCCTGACTCGTTTGAGCTCGGAGCGCTCATCGAACGCCAATAAACACTGCTCTACGAGAAACGCGCCGCTTTCAAAAACCTCCTAGAGAGAGGGATCTGCTGATCACCGGTTGCCGCTGAGCTTCAGCCACTAATTACTCCATCGGTTTATTTTCGATTGCCTGATCGCAAATTTCAATCCGGCATAGGCGCAAAAAATCGCCGCCGGCTGTAAATCAACCGGCGGCGAATCTATTTCAAAATCCCATTCAGCCACGACACCTTGCCATGGGAGCTGTGCTGAAGAATGGCCGTTTGCGAACCTAACGACGATTTCGACCGGAGTTGCGACCGCCAGAACCTGAATCACGGTTGCCGCCCCTGCCACGATCTGTCCCGGAGCTGCGATCACTGCCGCCGGATCGCCCACCGCCTGACCTGCTGCGTCCGCCGCGATTGCGGCCACCTGATCGCCCATGGCTTTTGATATTTGACGATATCACGCCCGAAATCGCGTCGTCCCAAGTCGGCACTTCGCCGTAGCGTGGAACTGGCGGCACTGAATCATCCGCTCCACCACGCACACGCCGGCCACCGCGCCCCTTGCGATCACTTCGCTCTCCCCGATCGGATCGTTCTCCCCGCTCAGATCGTGCGGCGCGTTCAGGTCTGTCCGCACGATCGGTATCACCTCGTGATCGACGACCACGGCCAGATCGCCCCGCACGTTCACTGCGGTCTCTATCGCCATCATCACGCGGCTCTTCATCGCGGAAATTCTCACCGGACCGGCTTTCATCGCCAGCCCTATCCTCCCAGCCAATCTCATCGCGCTGGCGATCGCTGACCTCTTTGGTTTCGTCCCGACCGCGGCCACGCCCGCGCCCGCCACGTCGGCGGCGAGACCGTTTGGGGCGCGCGTTGGATTCCTCCCCGACAACCTGTGCCCGTTCCGGGTCGGCTCCTGTATCGATATCGCTTTCCCACGAATCGACAGGATCAGGATTATCCCAGCGATCGTCGTCGCTTTTGGCGACGACATTGGAACGCCCACGGCCACGTTCTGAATTACTTCCTCGTTCGTGTCCGCCGCGGCCCCCGCGTCGCTTGCGCCCCCCGCGTTCGGACATGGAGCGCTCATCGTCAACTCCACCGTTGCGTGGATCGATGTCGCGTGGGTCGATATCCTTTGAAGCAATTTCGTCGGCCGCAAACGCGCTGTCGAAGCTACTGTCCGATTCAACATCGGAATCGTCATGGTCGTTTCGACCTCGTGCAGCAGCCCATTGGTCTCTGCCTGGTTTCTCCAATTTGAAGGATTCATCACGACCTGCGTTGCGCGAGCGAGACGGACGCCCAGACCTTTCGGGGCGGCCATCGGAATTTTCTGAACGTGAGGCTGATCGCCCGCGTGAGCGTCGCCCCTGGCTTGAACTCTGCACCTTGGCCGGCCGTTCATCGCGGTCTTCAATAACATCACTTCGAGAGCCCCGGTTGCCCCGACCACGTCCGCGTGTGCGACGACCGCGTGCGGCTTCCGCTTCGGGATCAACCTCGGTGGTGTCCAAGTCTTCAATCTCAAATTCGACAAAATCATCATCGTCGATGACGTCTCGCCCATCCATCGAGGGTTCCGCGGCGCTCTCCCGGAGGGGGGCTGAGTCCGGGTCATCGGCGGGCACTGATGCTTCGGCGGTCGGTGCGGCAAACGCGCTAAAAATATCATCGTCATCGTTCAGTCCACTCCCGTCGTCAATGGCTGACGATTCCGCAGTGGCAACCGATTCGGCGACGAAAGAACCACCACTTTCCACCCGGTCGATTTTTTCTGCTGACGATACCGCACGATCGTCCCCGACGTCCGGCACGGTCTCCGGTTCTGAGACTGCTGTAGTTGGTGCCGCAGGAATAATGTTGGCCGGATTCTCATCGTCAAAACGGAATCCAAAGAACTCGCCCGGCAATTCACCACCGGTTGAATTGTCTGATTGGTTTGCCACAGGGGCTTTGTCAGCGGTGGGTTTGGCTGAACCGGTTGGTTTCGATTCTGAAGGTTGCGACCGATTACCACGCCCGCGCACTGAGCGTTCGGAGCGTTCGGAGCGTTTTGATGCGGCCTTGCCCTTGTGCTCTGCGGCACCTTCGGTTTTGGCTGCCGGTGGAGACGGTGCTTCCTTGGCAGGGGCGTCCACAATGACAGTTTCTTCCGCCGCCGGTTCCCTGTTCCCCTTTCCGCCGGAGAGCCCCAGCATATTCGCCAGAAAATCCCAGTTACCACCTTTTTTGGCAGCTTTTTCTTCCGCCACTGGCTCAACCTCGGCTGCTGTTAAAGCTGGCGAATCATCGGTTGACGGCTTGGAAGTTTTTTTAGATCGACGTGAAGTACCGCGTGAAGGGCGATCGCCCTGAGAAGGAGGTTGGGTTTTCGCCGCGTCAACAGATGCAGAAGATGCAGATGCCGGCGCGTCTGCGTCGATGACTGAATCAGCCTGAGGCTCCGGTGCGGGTTGGGCGTTACCGGAAAATGCGGCGAACAGGTCGTCGTCCGCAACGGCAGCCCCAACCTCGGGACCGCCTGCACCCGATTGAGTGTCGTTAGACTCTTTATCGTCAGCTTTATTCTGTCCCAGCCCCTGCTCGAACTCGCTGCTGTCATCTTCGATCGGTTCTACTTCTCGAGTACCGCCACCACCAAAATAATCGTAAATGTCGTCCGCCACTGGGAGTCTCCTGTCTGTGTTGGCCATGATAGCCATATTACATTATTTCATCCCGATAACGCTCGCCTTCGTTGGGCGTCAAACGCTACCGTGGTGCGATCGCGCATGTGCGGCCGCAGATTAAGAACAAAGAGACGGCAGACAGAATTGGAGTCGGAGGGTTGGCGGGTGACCCGGCAAACTAATTTTACCAATGGCTTCACCGGCGTTTGGCCCGGCACTCAGGTTCAATGTCTGTGGTTGATCGCTTCACTTTGGCGTGCAGGTTCCTGATTATGTCCGCACAGCCCGGCGACCTCTTTATTTTCAGATTCAAACCCGCTTTTCCTGCGGGCGGTTCGTGAATAACTGCCGTCGAATCTTGCCAGCTTTCAACATGCTGGATCTGGGAGTCTTACCCTATCGCTTTGCTCCACATGTTATCCGATAAGGTGAACTTTTTGGAAGGGGAATCAAGCCCAATTCCGGGCATATTCCCGGCAATAAATAGGGGTTTAGGCGACTTTAAGCCGATCTTGGTGCTGTTTAGGGCCAGCTCAGATCGACAATCACCGGAAAATGGTCGGATCCCGGGTTCCGGGCCAACGCGATAGTCCACCACAGAAAGCCCCGGATTGACAAGTAAATGGTCAAGCTTGAATCCCGTTAGGCCCAGCAAATCGATTCGTTATGTTAACTTCCATCTTTTGCCTTTAACAGGTTCAGGTTTCGTGTCGTCCATCAAGTTTGGTACGAAGAAGCTTCTAACGCACCTATCGTGGCTACGCTCACCAGAGCGTGGATGCGCCAAGAAACAACTCACGGTGATGGAAGCTTCCTCGAAAAAGAACGCTCTTTCCCAACGTTCCACCGTCTGGCGACGGTAGCTACGTTTTGAGCATGCAGAAGCAACCCCCACCCTAAAACCAACGTGGCTACGCTCGCCAGAGCGTGGATGCGCCACGGAACAACTCGCGGTAATGGAAGCTTCCTCGAAAAAGAACGCTCTTTCCCAACGTTCCACCGTCTGGCGACGGTAGCTACGTTTTGAGCACGCAGAAGCAACGCCCCACCCTAAAATCAACGTGGCTACGCTCGCCAGAGCGTGGATGCGCTACGGAACAACTCACGGTGATGGAAGCTCCGTCAAAAAAGAACGCTCTCTCCCAACGCTCCACCGTCTGGCGACGGTAGCTACGTTTTGAGCACGCAGAAGCAATGCCCACCCTAAAACCAACGTGGCTACGCTCGCCAGAGCGTGGATGCACCATGGAACAACTCACGGTAATGGAAGCTCCGTCAAAAAAGAACGCTCTTTCCCAACACCCCACCGTCTGGCGGCGGTAGCCACGTTCTTGACGGCGCATAAAAAAAGAGCCGACGGGTCATGGTTAGACGCGTCGGCTCATAATAAATCCGGCAATACCTACTTTCGCACTTGCAGTACTATCATCGGCTTAAAGTGCTTAACTACTGTGTTCG
>CALCJM010000139.1 GCA_937967505.1 uncultured Pirellulaceae bacterium
TGTCCGGGTCAGTGTCGTTGGCCAATACGTCAACCGTTACTGATTGATCTTCATCTGTCGTGGCTTCGTCATCGGTCGCAATCGGTGCATCGTTGGTGCCATGGATCGTCACACGCGCCGTTTGCATTACCGAACCACCAAGCCCATCGTCAATCCGATACGGGTAGACAATCGTTTCCGAATCCCCCACCGCAAGATCGTTAAATCGCGTCTCGTTCGTATCCACCACCAATTCGTTACCCACCAGCATCACGCCTGGCGTATTGCCAAAAACCGGAACGACAGTCAACACATTGCCGTTGTCCACGTCGTCCGCATACTCCAGCAAGTTCACCGTCAGTTGTCCCGTCCCTTCGTCCGAATCGGCAGTTACCTCTTGCGAGACCGTCGGTGCATCATTTTCTCCCAGAACAGTGATCGTTAGAGTTTGTTCGACCGCCCCTCCATTGCCATCGACGATGTCGTAGACATACACAAATGAAATCGATTCGCCGAGGCCCATGCTGTTGTATGCACCGGGATTAACCGTAAGCGTATTGCCCGCGACGGCAATTCCGGACGTATCGTTCGTGGGTGTCACGGAAAACACGACACTCAACGGATCGTTCTCTGCATCCCTCGCGCCCTGAATCAGGTTGATGGAAAAAACAGGTTGGTTTTCAGCGCGTGCAAAAACTAGGTTGACTGACTTTTGAGGCGCATCGTTGACCTCCGTAAAGGCAACGTTGCCCGCACGAGGCCCATCGCTCAAGATTCCATCAGTGACCTCAATATCAAAAGCAGGCGGGAGTTCATTCCCGTCATCAACAAACAGCACCTGCCCGGAGTCGATCTGTAGTTGCAGAAACGAATTGATGGCGACCGTTGGATTGTTCTTGAGGGCAAAAAAGCCACCGGCGATATTGGACAACTCGAACCGCAACTGTGGATCAGGATCATTCGCGTCAGTTGCATTAAAATTTGCTGTACTCAGCTCAACCGTCTCTCCCTCATTCAGCGTAATCTGGTAGGCATTCAACACCGGAGCGGAATTGGGGATCGTAACCACTTGGCTAACTGAGAATTCCGAGGTGCTACCATCTGCATGCGTGGCAGTTACGGTTACAAATTGGCCATCGACGATACCCCGCGCATTAGGCGTTCCGGCGAAACGGGTTGCCCCGGCGGCATCGGTGGTTGGCGCCACCACAGACCCAAGATAGACCGCTGCTTCGCCATGGCCCGATCCATCGACCTGCGTACTGCCGTAGAAATCTATGACGTAGTCAGTGTTGGCTTCCCCGACCAAATCACCCTCAATTGTAATCGTGTTCCCGTTAGTAAGCGCTGATGTGATCACAGGAAAGTTCTGTAGCCGATTAATACCTGTGTCAATATCCTCAATATCGTTGACCGTCACACCATCGTTATCCAAATCGATTCCCAACCCGTCATTGTTGAAAATCCGGTTCCCACGGATGCTGTTGCCGCTCCCTGAACCTCCATTATCCAAAGTGGTCACACCAGCACGCCCGTTGTTGGTGACGGTGTTTCCCTGTCCGGGAAGGTCGCCCCCTATCTGGTTGAACTGAGCGCTGGTCGCAATAAGAATGCCGCTTAATTCATTGCCAAAGTCAAACGTCCCGGTCGCGTCGGTACCAATAGAATTTCCGTAGATGGATGTCGCAGTTACCGATGTCCCGTCGAGAACGATTCCATGGAAATCACTGCCACCGATCACATTTCCATCAGCGGCGAACGCACCTCCGATCTGGTTTCCAACTGCAGAATCAGCCGAAAAGCGAACTCCCGATCCACCATTTCCCAGTTCCATCGTGCCCGGCGCATCGGTCCCTATCAGGTTACCCCGAATAACGGTGTTGTTGACCACGCTTCCAGTTTCAGCACGAATCCCGTCAAGATCGTTGTCCGCGATTACATTATTGAGTATTCCCACACCAGAAGTATTAAACAGTTTGATACCAAATCCCTGGTTGCCCAACGCTGTCAAGCCTGTCGCATCAATCCCAATATAATTATTTTCAACGGTGCCACCGCTGATCATCCCTGCCGTAACAAACGTAACCCCGTCCCCACCGTTCCCGGACAGCACGTTTCGATCTTCCACTCCTCCACCGACAACCGCATTGGTGCCAGCTATCCAGATGGCGGAATTTCCGTTACCCAAGTTAAGGACACCCGTCACGTCCGTACCAATAAAATTGCCTCTAACGGTCAAACTGTCGGCACCTTGTTCGGCAAGGATACCAATGTCATCAAACCCGTTGATAGCCAGCCCTTGCACGGTCGAGTTATCTGCGGTCGCAGAAAACACAAGTCCCTTGGTACCAACAGCTGTATCCCCTGAGATTTCGATGCGAATGACGGCATCCTGCCCCAGTGTTCGGGCATTGACACTGGCACCGTCCTGCGAGTAGCCGTCGATCGCCAAGCCATCCGTAATTCTGAGATCTGGTAAGCTTCCATCCAACGCAATTCGGAACCATGAATGGGGCGTGTGCGCGTAGTCCGGATCATAGTCTGTGATAGATGAATCACTGACAATGGTCGATTGCACCAAAGACAACGAATCAGCGATCCCGTCATCGGCGTAATACAACCTGCCCGGATCCGCGTCGTCAATTGCAAATCCAATGTGATCTGGAACCGTGCCATTTGGCGTGTTGTTGGTTGCCAAAATCGCTTCGCGCAATGAGATAAAACCGTCTCCCCCCCGATCAGCCTCCAAAGCCGCAATGGAACTGACGTCGCCATCGACAACATCAGCGGTGGTATCGACCGTTAATGCCGCTACACCGACCAACATGGCACGCGTTTCCAACTCGCGCGGTCGCAAATCGCTGGCGTTTATTTGGTTCGTAGAACTTTCATCGAACAACCATACCCCATCAGTCTCGCTGCCAGCTCTCTCCCCATCCGGCATCTGCGACGCTTCCACCGCATCCATGGGTATCGGCGATCCACTATATAGAATCCGTGGCTCAAGTTCCTGAAGATTCAGCCCGTTTCGATCCGGCAGCACCCTCTCGCACTGTTCAGACGCGGCCTGCATCGGCGTTGGCTCAAGTCCAATCCATTGCCGCAGGCGACAGCGCCCCCAAATGTGATTCGTCTTTTCCAAGGTTCTGATGTGGTATTAGGAGAGGAACTTCCGGCAGGCCAAAAATCAGGTAGCTCGCACACCGCCAACAGAATCAGTTTCATCCGGCGGGTGTTCAACGTGGAAGAATGGCAAAAAACGGCCGCGTAAATGTACCCCACCTCAGACTTCGTGAGCTTTAGACCCAACTCATTTCAAATAAGCCCACTCAAAAAGTGGATACTCTAACAATCAAGACACCTGAAAGGTTCGTAACAACCACGCAGATTCCTCCACCAGGACAGACTACCGCACCTATTTGTTGTCACAGTCGTCATTTTCGGTTTTCCTTTCAACAACGCGGATGCCGGCAAGCCCAAAATGGCGATCAAACATAAGGCTCCCGAACCAGCCTTGCCCCTCAACGTGAAACACCTCACCAAGAGGCACAAACCGTTCACCTAGTTCGATCTACCCCTTTTCAATTCGTTGGATACTCATGTCCAAAAATGCCTCCAATCACCAAGACTCTCTGCACAACACGCATGTCCCCTTTTCATTTCCCCCCACTGGACTATGCGCACCAGTTCTCTCTGTCGATGCGATTGTTCCCTGTTCGTCTGAATTGGCCCTGCGGGCCGATCGGCCCGTGGCCCCACAGTTGCTGGAAGCAAATATTGTATTTGTTGACGATGAAATTGCCGTCACACAGATCGTAAACAAAACTCTGCGCGATGCCGGCTTTCAATGTCTCAACGGCTTCAACGACCCGCGCGAAGCAATTGGCTACATCAGTAAACTGGGGGCCGATGTCGTACTGTTGGATCTGAGCATTCCCGATATTGACGGCATTTCTGTTTTGAAATTTCTGCGCTCCCACAAAACCACCAAATTTGTACCGGTGATCATCCTGACATCGCGCACCGACGAGGAATCACGGTTACGAGCGTTAACCGCAGGAGCCAATGAGTACCTGACCAAGCCGGTTAATTCGATCGAACTGGTTCAGCGCGTACAAAACGCGCTCCGTTTTAAACAGTACGCCGACAATATTGAGAATCAGATTTCGATCGTTGAGCGTGAACTACACATCGACCCGCTGACCGAGATCAACAACCGCCGCTCGTTTGACGACTACTACAGTCAAAAAGTCGGGCACGCCAGGCATAACCTCAGCCTGACGCTGATCGACATTGATAACTTCAAGATCACCAACGATACGTACGGTCATCAGGTGGGTGACGATGTATTGCGCTCTGTCGCCTGCGCCGCGCAGTCATCCTGCGGACCAGCGGATTTTGTTGCCCGTATTGGTGGTGATGAATTCGCGATTGTCTCAGACCACGAAGATCCGGACTGGCCCAGAACACTATCCGAACAGATTCGTGACAAAGTGCTGGCAATGCCGGTCACCACTGAAGATCGCACTATTGAAACGACCATTAGCATCGGTATCGCCTCGGTGGGCAAAGCGCTGCGTGACAAAGGGAAACTGTTCAATAGCGCTGACGCAGCTTTGTATTTGAGCAAACGTCAGGGGCGCAACGCGATCAACGTTTACTCCGATCTGAATTCGACTGCAATCGGAGACACCTACCTGAAGCATGTCCCTCGCCTGGAGGACTCGTGCAGTCCCCTGAACGCACCGCATGAAGCACGAATACTCGTTGTCGATGACGAACCGACGGTGACACGCATGTTGGAACATCAGTTGCACCAGGCCGGATACCAGAATGTTGAAATTGAAAATGATGCCAGTCAGGCCGCAGGAAGAATCTGTGACACGCTACCCGACCTAGTCATTATGGATATTCGCATGCCGGAGGTTAACGGACTGGAAGTCCTTCGCGCCATTCGTGAACCGTCAAGCGCGGCGCAGGACATCCCAGTTCTGATCATGACTTCCGGCAATGATGAACCCGTCCGGGTAGCAGCTTTGAAGTTGCAAGCGAACGATTTCCTGACCAAACCCGTCAGACCCGCCGAATTGGATGTGCGTGTTGTCAACCTGTTACGACTAAAAATGCAACGCGAACAGCTACTGGCCTTCAGTGAAAAACTTGCTCATGAAGTTGAAGTGCGGACCAACGAACTCTTCGCGACTCGACGGGAGACAATCCTCTGCCTTGCTCGCGCGGCGGAATCGCGGGACATTGAGACAGGCAACCATGTGATCCGGGTTGGAAATTACGCCGCGATTATCGCTCGCCAAATGGGTCTTGATGAGGACTACGTCGGCTGGATCGAACTGGCGGCCCAACTCCATGATGTCGGGAAACTTTCGATACCTGATGCGATCCTGAACGATTCAGATCCGTTAACCGACGACCCAAACGCAGTCATCCAAACCCACTGTCGCGACGCTGAAAGAATTTTCTTCGGTAAGAGCGGTGACCGCATGCTGACTCCGATCACGTCGCCACTTTTGAGAATGGCTGCCAGAATCGCCGCCACGCATCACGAGCGATGGGATGGAACCGGATACCCCGATGGCCTGTCAGGGCGCGACATTCCGGTCGAAGGGCGCATCACAGCCGTCGCTGATGTTTTTGATGCACTGAGTTCACAACAAAACTACCAAGAGGCCTACACCGTAGCGGACTGCTTTGACATGATCCGACAGGGTTCCGGCAGCCGTTTTGATCCGGCTATCGTCAGTGCCTTTTTGGACGCGCGCGAGCTGATTCTGGAGTCACGTCAAAAATGGATGGATGCTGACGCGGATTCGGAAGCCCCCTCTATCCTCACACCGTAACGGTTTGGAGCGTGCTTCGGCAAAATGATGCCCCCCTACGACTTCTTTTTCTTCCTTTTCTTCTTCGCCAACAGCTTCTTGCTTCACGCGTTGGGGGGATCCTCCGCCTGTCTTTGAAAGCTGCCATCTGCTAGGTTCCAGATAAACACCCAATGGCATCCGATTCCGGCCAACACCAACAGATGAAACGTTTCGTGCGGCCCCCAGACCCGGTCCACCACGATAATCTTACCAACCGAATTGATAATCGCGCCAACAGTGTAACAGAGCCCTCCTGCCATCACTGGCTTGACCGCCCGCCAGCGATACAGCCGCCACAACATCCATGTACTGAATAGCCCCAACCATCCCATCAGCAGAAAGATGCCATCGCCAATAATCGGGTGGATGCTTTCGAAGAACACCGTCCGTAAGCTGATACCGGTCACCGTGATACTCCACAGCAGGGCAATCATTCCCCAACGGTGCCATCCCGAAAAAACCAGTCCATGGATCGCAGTGAAGGTGCTGGCGATCAACACAAAAATAGCTGCCACATCCAGCCGCAGCATTACAGACCGTGCCGTCGTCCCCACCCCCTGCATGTGATAAACGAAGCTCATCGACAGCAGCAACAAAACAGCAACGACAAACTGAGTCGTAAACGCGACCGCCCCGCGCGGGGCTCGCTGCCCCATGGCACTACCGATGAGAAAAAACGACAGCAGAAAAAACGCAACCAGTCCGACCAGATGCGAAAGGCTGCTCATCGGATCTGCGAAACCGCTGATTGAGTACCAATTTTCCATACAATTCAGTCTATTGGTTTTCTGGCAATCCAGACAGGCAGGTCGTTGGTCTGTGCGGAATCGCCCAATTGTTGTCGCCCGAGATTGTTGCCCGAGACTATTGGCAAATTCAACTACCGTGGCCGGGCGGTAGCCATTGAGGGACCATTAACCGAAAACCCGCCATACGCTGGAGAGTGCGACCACGTTAAGCGACACAAGTGAAAAAGCTCACTCCCGCAAATTACGGAAGTGAGCCGTTACGTTTTGGATATTGAAAGCGTCAAGCAAAATTTCAAAAGTCGAAACCGGTTGAAAAAGTGCTGATAGGCTCCGTATCCGAACGAGTTTGGTGGCTGCCAGGGCAACCCGCCGGCTGCCTGTTTAAACAGCGCCACCTCGTTGGCTAATACAGAAACTTATCACTTAAGCACCTCCTTTCTCTAGAACTCCCCTCGCCGGAATCAAGCCTTAAGATAGACCCGGTCGAAGGCTGTTAAATGCTCTGTCGCGTCAACAAAGCCCACCCGTAAATGATGGCACAAAGTGGGAAAGGTTCAAAGGTAGATCCTCTAAAATCCCGAAAAATCTCTGGTCGCATTTCGCGGCGAAAAAGAACTATTTTTTGTCCACGGCAGACATACTGACGAAATGACGCACCCAGCTGCCTTCCACATCAATGCCCGAGCACCAAAACGCCAACCTAACAAGTCGATTTCAGGGCAAGACTGAGCAATCTTCCCGAAGATATTTTTTGAAACCCCAGTTTTTCAAACAACGCTTGGGATGCCGCATCGGAACCTCGGGTTTGAGCCTCAACGATCGTCACATCCGATTTCGCCAAATGCTTCAGTGACTCACCAACCAAGTAGGTCGCGATGCCGCCGCGTCGTAGTTTTTCGACCGTGACCAGATTATACAATCCACGTGCCTTTACTTCGAACGAATCAGATAGCGGACGCATATCCCAGTAGGACACCGAACCGCAGACTTCTTTCGTCCGTTTGTTGATCACGGTGAAACGTTCCCGATTGGCGACGCCCAGCGTACAGCTTTCCCACCATGACTGTTCCATCGGGTCGGTCGTGGCATTGATCAGGTAGTTTCTCCGCACCGACATTTGCTGACGCCCCATGACCGACTTAAGCCCTGACAGTTCCAGTTCAAAGACCACGATCTGGTCATGCTCTACGAATCCGAAATCCTTGAATGCGTTGTAGGTTTTCGAGTCCTGCTGAATCACGCCCGGCAACCGACTGCCTCCATACAATCCCAGATAGAAAGGTGAGTGGGGAAAAAAGCTACCGGCATGAACCGACGACGCCCCCTTATCACGACAGTAGTCAGTCGCCAATGTCAGTAACTCACGCCCAATCGCAGGGTCCGTGATCGCCGCATCGATCCTTAACTGGCTGATAATGCCAGTCTGATAGTCAAGCGCGGTCAGCGATTGATTGGGAGGAAACCCGGCGTGCGCAAACGCAACGATCCGCCCTTCCTCCAAGGCCACAAAAAATCCGGCGCGATCAAAGTACGGTTTGGCAAAAACATGCCGTTCAAGTGTCGTGCAGTCTGTTTGCTGCACAAGCCCGGGCATCCTGTCGAGCCGATTCCAAAGATCGACCAGCAACGGCGGATCTGTATTCAGAAATGAACGGTATTTGATCAATTTACAACCGGCGGATTTGGATGACATCTGTCACGAATCAAAATTCGAAATCTCTCGATCTGTTGTAATCGATCTGTAACGTCTGCACTATGCGGCGAGCAGGATAATTCTCGGGATTAAAGTGGAAAAGCAAATACAAGCTCCACCTATTTTTGCCGTTTTTCCCCCGTCATAGTTCGCATCAGCAGCAACTGTCCATTAACATAGACGGTGGGTCGTCCAGAGACGCAATCCACATCACCAACTTTAATCAAACTGCCTCCCCATTCGAACAAAACTTCCTACTGTCATTTTGGGTGAATTTGATGCTTAAATTTGACTGCCCCTCCTGTGGCAAAATACTGTCGATCAGTAAGCCCAAAACGGGCAAGTATTCCCCTACTTGTTCAGGCTGCCAGCAGAAATTCCTGCTGGCGATCCAGCAACGGCCTGACGGAAAATTCACACATCGAACAGGGCTGCCGGCAGCCAAAACTCAGGTGGCTCCTGCCCCATCCCCCAAACGCCCGGCCAACAAAACCAAAATCAACGCAGCGGCATTGGATGCACGTAACGCCCACCGCACTGAAACAAAAACTCCTGAACCGGTTAGAAAACCAGGGCAACAAGCGGCCTTGGAAGCCACCGCGAAAGTTGAGGCTGGCAGCGTTGGACAACGCACTCGTGCCGCGCGGACAGGAGGTGTCACCGCGGCGGACGCTGGCGATGGCCCTTTCACGGTGGCCCATCCGGACCAGGCAGCGCAATCGATGCAGAATCCGTTTCCCTCGGGCAGGCTGGGCCCCTATCAACTGATCAGGCCGTTGGGCCAGGGGGGTATGGGGCTGGTTTTCTTGGCCAAGCAAACCTCGCTGGATCGTAACGTCGCGTTGAAAGTGGTTCGATCGCAACTGGCCTCCAGCCCCTCCATGATGGCGCGTTTCACACGCGAGGCTTACGCAGCGGCTCAACTGGTGCATCCTAACGTTGTGCAGATTTACGACATGGGCGATGCGCACGGCAGCTGCTACTTCAGTATGGAACTGGTGGATGGCGCTTCGCTACATGAACTGGTCGGCGGCAAACGCAAACTGGACCCCGAACAGGCGACCAGTTTTATTCTGCATGCCGCACGTGGATTGCAATGCGCTCACAACGCAGGCATGGTGCACCGCGATATTAAACCTGCCAATCTTCTGGTCACCAAAGAGGGTGTTGTAAAAGTTGCTGATTTGGGACTGGTCAAGGTCGCGGGAAAAATTGAAATCGAAGACGACGTTGAGGAAGCCGTGGCGTTGTCGGCGTCACCCAATATCACACGAGTGGGCGCTACGGTTGGCACGTCCTATTACATGGCTCCTGAACAGGCAAAAAGCGCGATCAACGTCGATCATCGATCAGATATCTATTCGCTGGGGTGCACTTACTACGTGCTATTGACCGGCAGAAGACCTTTCGAAGGTCGATCGGTCGAGGAACTGGTCTCCAAGCACAGCACCGCACCGATTGTCGCACCCAGCACCATCTCTGCCCGCGTTCCAAAAGAACTATCGGCGATCGTCGTCAAGATGATGGCCAAGGATCCCGATGATCGGTACCAGACGGCGCACGAACTAATCATCGACTTGGAAAAACAACTGGGCATCTGCACCGGTGATGTGTTTACCCCCGACGAAGACGACGCGTCGGCGCTGGAGTCTGCGGCCAAGGGGTTTAATCAGGTCACGCTGGCAAAACTACGCTCCATGGTTATCCCGGCGGTTGCAGCTGGGTCGCTACTGCTGGCGTTTCTAATGATGTTTTTGGATTGGCGGTGGGCGACGGGATTCCTAGTGCTGCCCCTGACGGCCGCAGCCAGTTACTTTTTGATCGGGGGAATCGTCGATCGCGCCGCGCTGTTCGCACAAACACGCGCGGTGGTGCTTGGCATGGGAATTCCGGGTTGGCTGAAGGCTGCGGCGGCCGCAGTCATGAGCATCGTGGTGGCCGTGCTGGCGGGCACCATCCTGCACTGGTTGGTGTTGGGACTGCTGGGTATCGGACTGGGCTTGGGGGCTTATTTGCTGCTGGACCTACGCGTCAAAGCGCTTCGCGCTGGCCATCTGGCAGACGCAGACAAACTTCTTCGCAAGATGCGGGTAAAGGGGTTGGACGAGATGTCCATTCAGAAGTTCGTCGCGAAATACGCGGGAGATCACTGGGAAGAATTTTTTGAGAATCTCTTTGGATACGACGCAAAACGACGCGTGCGCGACGAAGTTGCCAAATCAGAGATCGGGAAAACGAAGCCCAGATTTCGCGGTTGGCGGGACAGTATTTACGATAATCTGTCCAAACGTATTGACGCACGGTCAAAGCACAAGGAAAGGCGACATTTAAGCAAGCTGGAGCAGCTGTCGCTAGAGGCACAGGGAATTCCGACAGACCAGGCCAAACTTCAGGCCTCACAAATGGCGGCCGCAATCGTCGATCATGGCCAGGCCATTCGCGCGGCGGCAGTGACAACCGATGAAATACGTGATCCTGACGCGATTCGCCAAAAGCAGCGCGACAAGATTAAGGCGATGCTGGCCGAAGCGAAAAGTGGACAGTATTACACACCGCCTACCACCGGGGAAAAAGTCGGTAGATTCTTTGACATGGCACTGGGGTCGTTCCCACGCTTCCTCTTGGGGTGCTGCCTGATTATTGGCTGTTTGTTGTGGGCGCGGCAGAACGAATTGTTCACCTCCCCCGAAGAACTGACCAACATCGTGAGTTCAGCCGACGCTGAGGCTGCGGCGCACCTAGCAAAAGAGAAACTGACCGCGCTGAGCCAGAAAGAAACCAGCCCGCTGGACTTCCCGGTGGCAGGGCAACTATTTTACAACGTCAATCCTCTGATCGCCGGGTTGATTCTGCTACTATCGACGGTCGTCACTGGCTGGCGGATGGCTTTGTTTGTGATTCCTGCAGCTATCGTCACGTTGTTTGGTGCGACGTTCGGCATTCCCACAATTCAGACCTTTACACCCATGGTGCATATCCTGAGCGGCGCGATCGGAATTGCTCTGTTTGCCGCCGGAGTCTTGCTGGCCCGTTCCAGCGCTCCATAAAACCGGTAAATTTTCGTTTGCCGCAATGCTGCCCTTGCCGGGTCGTCTCAGTTAACCGCCACATCAGCAAGGTTTCCACTCCGGGAGGAGATTTCCCGCTCACGCGTCATCGATTGTGAAACAGTTTTTCCGGTAACAAACCATGGGGCCAGAAAGCCATTGGATGTGTCCAGCGGCACGTCAATTCGCACCGTAATCTCCGACGCATCAAGCGACGGGGGATCAAGCACAACGTTGACCGAGGGAATGCCAAGTGCGTTCAGTCGCCGGTTTGCAAAAGCCACGACTTCCTCGGGTGTCGAAGAAGAAAGACTTGCTTTCCGCGCTGTCAGAAAGACAACATTTCGAGTCAACCCACTGATGTTATACATTCGGGTCATCTCAATAAACCCAAAAACAAGCATCAGTAAAATCGGTACGGTCATCGCAAATTCAACGGCCGTTGCTCCCTGCCGAAGTCTCGCCGCATGTCGTTGTCTCATGTCGTTTCCCCAATCCAATAAGTCAGTCTGGTTCGCAATATCCCGGAACGGGCACAAAAAGAGATGTCATTTATTAAAGTGCGAATTACTGCACCAGTTTGATTGGCAGAAGCTTGGTAATGCGGTCCATTGCCGCATTTAATTCGGCTCCATTAGCCGCATTAAAAAACTCGCCTCCGGTCAACGACGCGAGGTTATACAGATCATCGCCACCGGTGGGAGGACCTGAGTAGTAGATGCAGTGGATCTTGATGCCTTTGTCACGCGCCACCAGTGCGGCAGTTTCGGGCGTGTCGAGCGTATCAATCTGGTCGGCGAACCATTGCTGGCCGTCGGAAAGCAGGACCATCACACGATTGGCTTCCGGGTCACCCAGCGGTCCCTCAAAATTGGCGATTGCATCGTAGACCGCGTCGGAAAGGCTGGTGCCCAAGCCCAGTGGACCGCCTGAATAGCGTTGCAAGAGATCGTTGAACTTCTGCGTATCACGCGTTGGCCCTAACGGAAATTCCTGACGGGATTTGGTGTTGGCGAAGCCCGGTTCGACAGCACTGGGCAGTCCCCCTCCAAACGTCACCAGGCCAATGCGGGCCATTGCATTGTTACGGGCGAATTTCTCCAAGAAGATTTTCGATTCATCCAACATGTCGAACCAACGCGCTCCCGCAACCGGTGCGCTAACGAGCGTACCTCCGGGTGGAAACGTATCATGACCACCAACCACAAAATTCATGGAACGGGAAACGTCCAGTGCCAAAACCACATCGACCCGTTCGATGCTGGCAACCGCAGTTGTCGCTGGCGAGAATTCTTCCACACCATGCAGATTACCAAAAAACGATGAAATTGAAGTTGAATCGGTCTCAAGACTCACCTGGGCCCGCGCACTGTTGTAGGGCCGTGCGCCAACGTTAAATACAGGATTGCCATCACCGTCGGTGAACGCACGGCCAAAATCAATTACCTCGACACTAACGGGACGAGACTTTCCACCAACGGTGTTGGCCTCAAAAACTGCCTTGCCCATGATGGCAGCGTCATCCAGTCGCCGATCCCGATCGGGTTCATCAACGTTGGTGGCATAATGAATCAACGATGCCCGGGCAGCATGGTCGGATGCAACCTGAAGCTCTGTAAGTCCGATCGCCGACCAGTTCGTATCAATCACAATGCCGACGAACAACAACAGCAGTCCCATCATAATTGCCATCATGACGGCCATTGCACCATCTCGATTGCAAATTATCCGCCGGGCGTACGAGGTGTTTTTTTTTGTTCTCATGCGACTCTCTTGATAGTTGGTCAATGCGTAGAAAATCTGTCGGTTTGCCCAATCAGGGAACGCGGAAGTTTAATAGTTCCGGAAGTTTAATAGTTCCTATAGGTCGTCGTCGAAGACACGATCATGGCAGCGGGAAACATCTGCGGAATCGAAGAGTTGTCACTGACTGGAATAGAAATTCGAATTTCGATCATGTCATCTGATGGAAATTCGTCGATCGTGACCTCGAAGTTTCTCAAACCGGCTGACGATGCCAGTTCATTGGCTTCCGCATTGAGATCATCGACTTCTATTTCGACATCGACGGCCATTTTGGCAATCTCATCGGTGATCACTACGCCAAGGTGTTTCAGCTGGATCGAGTTACTCAGTTGGAGCGATCCAAACACCAACAGAAATATCAGCGGCAGTCCGATGGCGAGCTCTGTCGCTGCAACGCCAAGCTTGGACCGCGCAAACTTTGACCGCCCGAGAGATTTTCGTTTTGGAGATCTGACCATTTGTTTAACTGGTGGCATAGCTGGGGCAATTTACCAGGAACCCTATGTCAAAACCCCAGCTCAGGCCGAAAACCCTTTTTCGAATTCCCCAAACCCTCGTTAACGTATTCGGGCTGTGCCGATTGCAGCGGTTAGCCTCCCTGAAACGCCAAGGAAATCAGCCCGACGGCCCCAGTTTCGGGCGCGGCCAATTCTGGAGAGGCCCGGATCGGGGCTATATGCGTGGCGACTGGCGGAACCAATTGGGCCAAATCGTTGGCCACCCCCGGGCCGTGGGGCAGATCGGATGACCCACTGAATTAGATACCGGCAAAACCTATTTTTTGGGCGTTTCGCCAAGCGTCCGGTTTTGTAGTTGTTCCTGAAACTGGATCTCTCGGGACGACGCAACTTTCGTCTCCAGCAGCACTTTCAGCGTCTGAAACATTTCAGTGATGTAACCCGCCTCGCGCTCATCGCCAGTCATGGCCTTCAGACGCACTTCCTCATTGCTCATCCGGCGTTTCATATCCGCAGGTGTCTCCAGATCCTTATACTCCAGAAGCTTGCCACGAGCTTCTTCGTACTTGGAACTGTCGATCATGGATTCGATCTCCTGTTCCAGCAACTCGCGCTGCACGACCAGATTGATGATCTCGTTACTGTACCCTCGAATTACACCTTCAGCAAACAGCCGTGCATCATCATTGGGTAATTGGGAAACCAACCGGTCCTTAAATCCCGGTATCACGGGAATCTTTCTCAATGCCCGGGCCCCGCGTTTGATATAAATCAGCCTCAGTCCTTCCGGCCCCGGCGGAATCAGGATGTTCCCCTTCCAGTCCGTCTTGCCAAGGAATTTTGACTTTACCTCCTTGGTATCTTCCGGTCGCCGCGCCCAAACTTCGTACCCTTCCAAAGGCTGCGGATTCTTTTTGTCACGCGATTGCAGATGCAATAACGTCGGACGCTCTACCGGCCGCACAACCACCGCCAGCTTTTGTGCCCGTTTACTTTTTCGTTGCGCCAGTGGCGCACGATGACTGGAATGGATCGACGCAATCAGCTCGTTTTCTTCGATCGAGTCAATGGTCAGGAAAGTAAACTCAATCGGATCCAACGAAATCAGGTTCCCTGACCGATCTGTTTTGCGAATGATGGGCAGAAACCGGTCGCTATCACGCACATAAACCGGCGATGCGGTCACCGGAACGATTTCAGGATCCAGTTCATTGTTCCAGCTGACTCGCACGCACGTTTCCGTTGCTCTGGCTCGGATATGGACCTTGTTTTTGTTGTCAATGCGGTCAATTTTCGCCAGCGGCATAAATGCCTGAGCGATCCCGCCGGCAACCGCCGTTCCGAGTGACTCCATGTGAGCTGATCTCCGTTGGACAATCGGCCCCCACTGGCCGGTCTGAAGGTCGTACTCACGCACCAGCACATCAGTGACCCCGGCCACACGATCTAGGCGAACCACCATTAATTTGTCGTAGTGTTTCAGCAACGGATCTTCTTCAAGATTCCCTCCCGGAGACGCCGTTCCCACCGCGTTAAGCAGAAAGTTGCGGGTGGGTGCAGGCGGCGAACCGGCTTTGACGAACCAGCTGCTGGCGTCCAGTAATTCGCAGCCGGTTTCAATATTGGCGAACAGCTGTTGCTCCACTGCCACCAGTTGAGGTTGCCCGCGATGGCAGACCCACACGGCTACCTGATACGGACGCGCTTCCCATGCGCGCCGCGCGGCACGAGGCTGCTGCTCCATGGCAGACCAGTAGAATTCCCCTGTCATATTGGCAACCGGGGGCCCAGTTGTCTGTGTTTCATCCGCAAACGACGTGGACGCATTGTGCCCCCACAGCAGCAAGCACACACTCAGCAGCATCCCCCACCTAAATCCGGCTGTAGTGCACTGACGGGAGAAATCAAAAAAATTGGAGTTACAGTTCACAATGGCAAGATCAAATGAATTGAATTGGAGGAATCATGTCCAGAGACAGATCTACGACGTACGAAGCAGCCCGGATCACCTTTCCAGTTCCGCTTTTCTGCGTTTGGCCTGTGCGGCAGTTTCAACCTTCCAGCGATCTACGTACTGGTACAGGTGTACCAGATCACGGCCAACATCGTAGACATTGTCCCGGAACGCAAAATGTTCTTTCACTTGGTACAGGGGAATGACCGACAAATCGACCGCAATTTGACGGTGGATATTCCTGAGGGCAATACAGGCCCCCTGCCAGGTTTGGGATGTCACCACGCCTCGCAATGACTGTTCCACTGGGGCGGAAATATCCCGGGCAAATCCGTTATCCCCAAGAATTCTTAGCGCATCGACGACGGGTTCCTCAATGAACAACTCACTGTACAGCACATCCCATTGCGAGTCTTGCGGAAAGGTCTCCCCCGGTGGCAAGGCCCGCAGTGTTGTGGGAATCCCTGCCGCACTCCAGGCTCGTGCGATCGCGGACGCACAGTTTTTCACCATCGAACTGTTTTGATGGACCAGCACCAGTGCAGGCCGCCCATCGCCGGAATTGCTGATCGCTTCCGGAGAATCCTGTCCCTGCTGCGTTTTGGGCATGTCTTGTTTGATTGCGATCTCCGTCAAAGTCATCGCCATTCGCTCGCTATGGCGAAACGGTCTGACTCGCAAATCATAACCGTATGAGATCTGGTCATTGTCGTCACCGCCCAAGGGGAACGGGCCAGAGAGGGCGTTGCAGCCATCAATCTCCAAACCATTGGTGATAACCTCCCGAACGATCGCGTCACGATCAATTGCAGTGGAAAGCGCGTTGCGGAACCGATAACTGCCGCCCAACTTTCCCCGAATCTTGGGAATCAACAAATGGACCGTCGGAATGACGTAGGGCCGTACCTGAATCGTTTCGATGTTCTTGAGTTTTTCTAGGTCGGACGGTGGAATACGATCAACAACATCCACCTCACCCTTTAGCAATGCGTCCACGGCATCAGTGTCCGTTTTAAAGGCCTGCTCAATCACGACCGGATGCCGGGCAGCAGCCTGATCCAAAAACACCTCGTTGGCACCGAAGAAAGAGAATTGGTCATCATTTGAAATCAGTTTGAACATCCCGTTTTGAAGGGACATTGGATCGCCAACATCAGCATTGCGACTGGCGGCGGGATAAGGAATCTGCATCAGCGCTTCGGGACGAACGAATGGACGTTGCAGCGTGACCACCACGCGTGTGTCTGACTGGACTTCAACCGTGGAAAGGATTTTTGCCCACGTAGGGTCGTAAGTCGCGGATGTCGGGTTGGCGTATGCCAACAATCGCGTTGCCAACTGAAATGCCGATATTGGTGGAACCGATTTTTCAGATTCAAGGTCTAGGTCAAATGCGTACTTGAGCCCTACATTGTCGATCCGTGAAATGGTCCCGTTCAGAAATTCGTATCTGGCACCCTCATCAGAAAGCCCGGTAACCTCAACCAGCGACCTTTGAATCAACCGCCCCACACGCCGCGATCCCCAGTGATCCAGGCTGCCGGGGTCCATCAATCCCGCCCCCTGACTGACCCCCACCACAACCAAGGGGAACCGAGCCATGACCTCCGCCTGAACTTCTTCGGTCTCCTTACGATTGGGGCTAATGCGATCAGCCTGTTTTGTTTTTAAATGAGCCTCACGTCCCTTGCCCTGCCCCGCCAGAGTGCGGGCCGCCTGAAGAAATTCATCCGCACGTTTGTTGAATCGGGCCTTCCAAGTGCGCGTCAATCGTTTCGCATTGGGGCCGTATCGTGACTGGACATTCTCCAGCGTCAAACGAATCGACTCGTACTGGCCCTCCTTCCATTTTTTCTTCAAAATTCCTTCATAGCAAGCAAGCACAATCGCAATCAGTGGCCGATCTATCCCGGGCACTTTAAAATCCGGTTTCTCCTGGTAGATATCTTCAAAAATTGATAACGCAACTTCAAACTCACCATTTTCAAATTTCTTGCGACCGTCCAAGAACAAGCAGGTCCGCAGCGTTTCATTGACCGAAGGATCCGATTTACCACCATGATCATAAACATATAAAAGGTTCCGAAACGCGCTGCTCAATTCCCCATTGTCCATCATCCTGTTGGCTTCTTCCAACAGCAGATCCGAAAACGTCTCGTAATTTGCGATTGCCGCGTAAGGCACTTTCAACGGGAATTCACCGTCTTCCGAAAACTCAAAGATCAGCTGCCCGTTTTGGGGGAAGGGGCGCTCCAGATTTTTGGGCGGCTTGATGCGGATGACAGCACCATCGTTGGACTGGTCAAGCGTAATCAGGTCAAAGGGATCATGGTCGATCAGAGGCTGCGTGAGGTCCTCCCGCATGATCAATTGGGCGTTGCACTGCACAGGCAACAACGCGACGACAACACCGATCATCCACAGACCAAACATCAGTCCGACAAAACGCCAAGCTTTCACGACCGCCAACGCGCCCAGCAAGCCACGCGCGTTGGCCGATGTCGATACCGATTGTCTCGTGAACAAACGACAGCGCGAAAGATCTGAATCAGAGGGGTGTATATTATTCAACAACAATTTTCTCAATTCTCAATGTTAGTTTGGTTGCTCCTGCATGAGAGCGACCGTCACAACCTACCTCAATAACGACGCATCAATCAAATGGACTGTTCCGTCACTTCCGGGGATCCACAGATCATCTCCTACCGCCACCGGTCCACTGGTCAATGGCTGCTGAATATCAACCGGCACCGTTTTCGAACCGTCTCCGGATGAAAGCAACACCAACATGCCGTTAGTAAGCGTCAACAGGATGTTCTCTCCAACGCGCGTCGGGTCATTGGCAAGCCTGACATTGCCCAACTTGACGGCCCATTTTCTTTGCAACGAGACATCATGGGCCACCAGTTCATCCTGATCGGTCTGCAGCAGCAACAGGTCGCCAACCAACCATGGGCCTGCCACGCGCCGGTCATCCAGCGACTGAGTCGATTGCACAGTTGGTTGCCCGTCAACGGAAACGGCAAACAACGCATCCTCTTTCCCGTCCGAGGCAACACCATAGACGGTTCCTTCAAGGTACCGGAGCGGTGAAACAATCGAGAGATCCATTTCCAATTCGGCATTTTTCTGCACGTTGCTACCAGCCACAGAAATAATATAAATCCTGCTGGGCGTTACGCCACGATCGGTGATGACCTGTGAATGAGCGGCGACACACCGGTCGTCTCCGATATCCACCAGCGGCATCCATGGAACAGTCATCCCCGGAGCAACCGGCGGCAGAAATGGCGTTCCGTCGGGGAAACCTGACTCGGGATCAATTTTCGCAATTTGCCCACGGCGCGTCGCGACCACGATATTGCCACCAATCACCTCCGGCAGGTGACTGACAGAATCACCTGGCTCAAGCCCAAGTTTGAACAGACGTGATTTCTCTTCGCCTGGCCGGTAACCGAGCAAATCATTGTTCTTGCTTTCTCCAACGGCCAGCATTGAATTTCCGTCAACGCGGATCAATTTATCAAACGAAAGATTCTCGATCACCTCGCTGGCAAGCACTGGCGCGGACGCCAATCCTGATTCCACGTTATCCCGTTCGAGGCGAAAGACATCCCCTTGATTGGACACCACATTCACCCCATTTTGAACCGGCATCACGCCAGCCACCCGGCCACCAAAATCTGTTCTCCAAACAGGTTGTAGTGATTTGGCATCGACCAAAGATGCCGATACCATGGACGACCCCAACCGTCGGCGAACGTGAAACAATTTATCATCCAGCAATGTTGGAGCACATAAAAATGAGTCTCCCGGTTCGACGACCTCCTGATCCTTCATTTGGCCCAAGTTGCGTTGAACTTTATAACGCCGCAGGCCTCGACCGGCCGCCCATAGCTTGGTTCCCTGAAACGTTGCGTACGCCTTCTGGCCTGCGGTCTCGAACCGCTTTTTGATGCGTACCGAAACAGGATTGGTCGGACTGCCCGGGTTCAGCTCTAGGACGCGCATGTCGCCGTTGTCGGCAAACAGAAACAATCCACGTCCAAAGTAACGAATTGGCGTTGTGATTGGCGCATCGGTGACCCGATTGATTACTTGCACCATGCTCAGATTTAAACCGCCCTCATCGGGCTTGATTACCAAAAGATCAGCATAATCCCCGCCGTTTCTCACCACCACCAAATAGCCGGACCACGATATCGGCGGCACCGAAATACTGTTACGGGCGTGGCCAAGGTACATCACATCCCGGCACTCGAACGTCGATGTTGAAATCGCATACAGATTCGAATAGGAACCCGTCTGGTAGATGATCGGCAGACGACTGCCGACCAATGCACCGGTGTTGGTCGCCTGCGGCAATTGGCTGCCGCCCACCATTTCCCCCGATTCTCCGTCAAGCAAAATGACTTTACCGGACACCGTCGTTACAACAACACGCTCTTCATTAAAATTGGGTTTGTGGAAACGCTCACCAATCTCCGCCGACCAAATGACCTGGCCGTCATCCGTGCGAATCCGGCTGACCTTCATGTGCAGCAGATCCGACAGAATAACGCTCTGGTCGTCGAATGGTTCTGGCTGAAAGGTCGTTTGCAGGCCAACAAACTTCCGCCACAGCACATTGCCGTTGGCAACATCAAATCCATAGACTGCACCGTCCACCAATGCCGCCAGCGATTCGCCACGCAACCCGTTGACGGGTTTCCCGCTGGTCGATGCCAACACAATTGTCTTACCCGGCCCGGCGGTTTCGTCATCAGCCGACACCTCAACTCTGGCATCCAGTTGCGAAACCAACGCCTGTTCGGCGGTACTGATCACGCGCATGGTCGTTCGCAGTTCACGCCGTGCCGCGAGATCCGGGTATTCGCGCGTCAGATCGATGTATTTATTAAATGCTTCATCGGTCTGTTTCTGTTCACCCATCGTTTTGATTTCCGTGATGGCAGAACTGTAGGATTTCTCCTTGTTAATTAAACCGTTGATTGCGTTGCGATTGTTTTCGATTTCCGCAATAAAGCTGGAAACGGTTCCGCC
>CALCJM010000140.1 GCA_937967505.1 uncultured Pirellulaceae bacterium
CAGTAAAAGAAGCAGCGGCAGCAAAAAAACCAGCTAAAAAAACAACTGCCAAAAAAGTAGCAGCTAAGAAAACAACTAAAGCCGCGACAAAAACCACAAAAGCGACAAAGCCAAAACAATCTGCACAAGACCGCGCAATCAATAGTATTCGTGCGCTCACTTTAGATGCAACTACACAAGCAGGCTCTGGTCACCCAGGTATGCCACTAGGCACTGCGCCAATGGCTTACACACTTTTTACAAAAGTCATGAACCACAATCCAAGCAATCCAAATTGGATTAATCGTGACCGTTTTGTTCAATCTGCTGGTCATGGTTCTATGCTTAGCTATAGTCTCTTACACTTAACTGGCTACAAAGTGCCAATGAGTCAAATCAAATTGCATAGGTCTTGCCCACGCCGCGCGCTCCGGTGAACAGGTATGCGTGCCCGACGCGATTTTGCGAAATCGCATTGGCCAGCGCCGTTGTGATGTGGCTTTGCCCAACCAGCGCATCAAATTGCTGCGGTCGATATCTCAGAGCGACGACTTGGTATTGTTCGGGGGCGGTCATGTCAGTTGGAGGTTCGAAAACGGTGTGAATTACGTTTCTGGTGGATGGAGATTCCATCTTTGGTACGATCATTGTACCTGATTACGGTGGTACTGAGTATTGAGTGCCCGGTATTCCTGATCTCTAAACCGAAGGGGCTTTCAAGTAACCGAATGGTCTTTCAAGTCTTCGATTGACACAAACTCGATCGCGCTCATGTGAGTGCCTGCGAGGAATACCTTTGGCGCGATCCCGGCTTCCAGTGCCTCTTTCCAGCGCGACACACACAGGCACCAGCGATCGCCGGCGACCAGGCCCGGAAAATCATATTCCGGTCGCGGTGTCGACAGGTCGTTGCCGGCGTTTTTGCTGAACTCCAGAAACTCGTCCGTCATTTCGGCACAGACAATGTGCACGCCGTAGTCTGACTGCCCGGTTCGGCAATATCCGTCGCGATAGAAACCGGTCATCGGATTGCCGCAGCAAAGTTCAATCTCGGTGCCAAGTACATTTTTGGGCATGTTATGTTTGCCTGGTGTTTTGCGAATTAGAAAATATCCAAAGCTGATGCCCCGTGCGTCTGCCGATTCCACACCCCTGATTATGCTGTCTCTGTTTTTACCGAACTGATCGCCGTCAGGAAATGCTTACAGCTTTTGAAGCGTTTTTCCGGATTGACTTCGACACAGCGATGCACGGCGCGAGCCAGTTTCTCGTTCATGTCCGGGCGGTGCAGCATGATATCTGTGACCTCGACTGTATCGTGCGACAGTGCTGCAATTCCTGTGGTGTCTGTCGATCCCCACGGATGCTCAAAGGTGAGTAATCGATAAATTGTCACACCAAACGCAAACACGTCCACGCGACTGTCGGTTGCCCGGCGGCGGACAATCTCCGGAGCCATGTATTGGGGGGTGCCGGTACGGTTCCCCGGCAAACGGTACGGTGCTTCGTCGGGGATCGTCAACCCAAAGTCAATCATCTTCGCCGCCGAATAATTATTGTGACAAATGAAGTTGCGGGGGCAGACATCGCGATGAATGAACCCCGCATCATGGACCGCCTGGACACTTTGTGCCATCTCACGAATAATCTTCAGCCGGTGTGGGACAACCTCCTGCTTTTTTGAGTGGATTACCGAATCCATGCCCGGCCCCTCGATGTACTCCATCAGAATATATTCGACCCCCGTCGTGGTTTCGCCATACTCGTAGGTCTCCACGATCAACGGGTGCACAATCTTCATCGCGATCACGCCCTCGCCGGGTTTGTCCAGGCCTTTAAAACGCGCCTTGAAATATTCGGTTTTTTCGCGGTCCAGGAACTTGATTCCGAACAGTTTTCCGGTGCCAATCTCTTTGGCCACATGGAATTTGGACATCGTGCCGGTAAAGGCATGCCGGTCTAGGCGAAACCTTGCCGACACGTCCAATCGCTCCTGCTTGCCGCCTTTGCCGCCGAAAATTTTGTCGAAGATCCCCATCCGTAGCATTGCCTCACAACTGGCCTGAATTTGATTGCGTTCCTGCGAGAAAAAATTACTTGCCGCAGTAATCGATCGTCCGTGCGATTTCCGATTTAAGTTTCTCGCGGGTCACGATCCGGTCAATGAACCCGTGCTCCAGCAGGAATTCGCTGGTCTGAAATCCTTCTGGCAGCTCGATCTGAATCGTGGCTTTGATCGTGCGTGGCCCGGCGAATCCGATCAGCGCTTTGGGTTCTGCAAAAACAACATCACCCAGCGACGCGAAACTGGCAGCCACTCCCCCCATGGTTGGATTGGTCAGTACGGAAATGAACAGTCCGCCTTTTTCGTCATAGCGGGCAAGCGCCGCAGAGACTTTTGCCATCTGCATCAGCGACAGAATCCCCTCGTGCATGCGGGCTCCGCCCCCCGAACCGCTGATGATGATCAACGGCAGGTTTTGTTCGGTTGCTCTTTCGGTCAATCGCGCCAGACGTTCGCCGACGACGCTGCCCATGGATCCCATGATGAATTGTGAATCCGTTACACCGATTGCCACGCGGCGAGCGCGAATCATGCCACAACCGGTGATGGCTGCATCCTTGAGGCCCGTTTTCTTTTGTTCGGATTTGATACGATCGACGTAGGCGCGGCTGTCGGTAAACTCCAGCGGATCGCCCGAGACCAAATCCTGATCCCATTCTTCAAAGGTACCGTTATCCAGTACCTGTTCGATTCGCTCGGAGGCGGACACGTACATGTGATACCGGCAATTGGGGCACACGTGCAGTTGCCGCTGAGCTTCTTTTTTGAAGATCGCCGATTTGCAGTCGGGGCATTGGATCCATGTTCCTTCGGGAATGCCTCGTTTTTTTCTTCCAGTCACAATCGTTCGCGTTTGGTTCATGGGATTTTCTCGTAATGGTGCGCCCGTCGGCGTCATGATTGTCGCACAGAAGCCCCATTTTATTCAACTTCCGAAACACCGCGAAGATGATTTACCGGTAAAAAAAACTCACATTTCTCCGTTTAATGCGGTCATCACGTCGGCTTCCACGGTCCCGTTCTTCGGTGTCAGTCGGTAAATCTTGTCCGCGTACTTTTCAAACAGTCCCACATCGTGATGAGAAATCATCAGTACCTGAAACCCCAGTTCTCGCGCCGCGCGATGCACGATGTTGACCAATCGAGGCACCAATTCCGGTCGCAGCCAGCAATCTTGCTCGTCAAGTACCAGAAAGGGGCGATGCTGGCCGGGATCCAGCGTCGCCAGAGCGAACATACGCAAACCAACGCTTAGAACGTTCTGAACCGAACCGCCCTGCCCGCGCAGCACGTCTTCGGTATTCCCGTCACGTTCGATGGCGAAATTCACCGCCGCCGCACCACGTTTGAAATCCGCTTGCGATTTAAATTCGATAGGCTGGCCAAGGACTTCCTGGATCGCGCGCGTCAAATTCGTTTCTAGGACCCCCAGCACTTTTTCGAACAGAGATTTGCTGAGCGTTTCCAGCGCGGCGGTGGTGCGGTCGGCAATTTCTAGGAACGATTCCAAATCCACAATTTTTTCGTCGGCTTGCTTTAGCCGTTTCTGGTTGGCTTCCAGTTGCCACTCAAGTTTATCCAGACGACTGAGAGTGGCCTGTGGGGAGCGGATTTGACTGGTGGACTGCTGGTGGGACATGACAGGACGCCTTGTGGCAATTGAACAACAACATGGTGGTGGCGGCGGGACGAGGTCCGTGACGACCGTCGCCCGGTTCTACGTTCCTCTTTCCCGCGCTTCTACGGCGCTGCGGAAACGGTAATGGAAAGCCCACCCCAACCGGCAGCACCGCCGCTGTCATCAACGGGTTTTTGAAATGTGAATGTGATGTCGTTAACCCCTTCCACTTTGATGAAATTGAATTCGGCGACCGCGCCCTCGACGGTTCCCGCATCGAAATCCGTATCCGCAGTCTGCGTGACATCGTTGTAGGTGAATGTGACACGGGTGTTGGAGGTGGCTTTGTCTCCGACGCCCCAAAAAACAAATTTTAAATTGTCTCCTGCTTTCACTTGGTCGAACCCACCCAGTGTGACGGTCCCCACTTGGCCATCAGCGCGATAGCGATAGTCACTCAGAATCGCGTCCTCGGCAAAGTGCCCGACGCTGGTTTTGAATGCTTTGCCTGTGTTGTCTTCACTTTCCACATGGACACCCGCCAGTACACCTGTACCGCTCAACCCGCCGGCGTTCTGTCCGCCGATTTTGTCTCCGCCAAATTTTCCCTCAGGCAGGGCAAACACAACATCAGTGTCCGCGATCGAATTATCTGCACGTTTAAAATCTGCCGCGGTCGCCACCGCGGTATCAAGGTGTTTGCCGTCCTGGACATCAATCAGAACGGTATCGCCGTAGAGCGTGGTGGGCAGCAACGCTAGGCCCGTGATTACGATCGTTTTTAACATGTTCTTTCACCGAGAGATTTTTGGGGAGATTGCGGCGTTACCAATCGCCCGGTGGCGACCGGATAGGCCAGCGATAAAAAGTGAATGTTGGCCATCCCGCACGCCATCGCATTGACCTTTCGACTGTTCCAAAGGAATGCCCGAGGGAATGAGAGTTGGCAATACGCATGACACGGGAAAGCCTCTGCTTTGTATTTCAGTCTAGTTCTGCCTCGCGTTCAACAGGCTTCCTAGCGGATTGAGAAAATAAAATTGCCGATTTTCGTAACGGTCGAGCGTGATTCAGGTCCGTTGATCTCCCACAACTTCACTTCCTTGCAAAGGAACTCCATTACGTGGATATTGTACGGTAACTCCTTTTCAAGATCTTGGTCCATTAGATTGTGACACACATGCCTCGCTCGAGCGATATTCGCATCACCGATATTGAACTTTACTTCCTGCCCGTTGAGACGCGCGTGCCGTTGAAGTTTGGGGCCGAGTCCCTGAATACTGTGGTTTGTGCGCGGGCAAAAATCACTGTTGAAACGCGATTCGGTCGCCGTGCCATTGGTTGGGGGGAAACCCCGTTATCGGTGCAATGGGCTTGGCCTGGCAAGCAGCCCTTTTCGTTTCGCCTCAAACGCATTGAGGAATTTGCCATCGAACTGGCGAAACAAGTTGGTCAAATGTCGATCAGCGGGCATGCGATGGAGATTGGATTCGAACTGATTGAAAATCTCATCCCCTACATCTGCGTTGATCAACCCGGTGACATTCCCGACCAGCGGCTGCCCTATCTGGCCAAATTGATCGTCGCCAGCGTATTCGATCAGGCGATCCACGATGCGTACGGTAACGCCAATGACGTGGATATCTACGACGCTTACGGCAAGCCGTTTCTTGACCGTCCGCTGGCAGACTTTTTCGTGCCCGGAGAAATTGACGAACAGGTCGTTGGTGAAACGGCCGACGATCGCTTGGTCGGGCGGTTTTTGGATGAATTTATTGAAGGCTCTCCGCCGAAAGAACTGCCTGTCTGGCACCTGGTGGGTGGACTGGATCCAATTAAGCCTGATGAAGTCACGGCCGACCATCCCGCCGACGGTTATCCCGTTTTGCTAAAGGACTGGATTGTGACCGACGGGCTGGAATGCCTGAAGATCAAACTGCGCGGAAACGATGCGGATTGGGACTATCGGCGACTGGTCGATGTGGGGCGCATCGGCTTGCCGTTGGGGGTGAAGCACTTGTCTGCGGATTTTAACTGTATGGTTCGAGACGTGGCCTACGTCAACGAGATCCTAGACCGGTTGCAAGTGGAGCACCCTGATGTCTGGAACGCAATTCTGTATGTTGAACAGCCATTCCCGCACCAGTTGGAGATTTTGAAGCTTGATGTCCGCAGTGTTTCCAATCGCAAACCACTGTTCCTTGACGAAAGTGCTCATGACTGGCGACATGTGGAATACGGCAGGTTGCTGGGTTGGTCGGGCGTGGCCCTGAAAACCTGCAAAACCCAGACGGGAGCGCTGTTGAGCATGTGTTGGGCAAAGGTGCATGACATGCCGCTGATGGTGCAGGATCTTACCAATCCAATGCTGGCCCAGATACCGCACGTCCGACTGGCAGCACACAGCGGAACGATTATGGGCGTCGAATCCAATGCGATGCAGTTCTATCCTGATGCGTCGCTGGCCGAAGCCCAAATTCACCCGGGGTTGTATCGGCGCGTTGGAGGGAAACTGCGGCTGGATACACTCGGCGGCGTTGGTTTTGGCTATCGCGCCCATGAAATGGAACGCCTGTTGCCCAATAAGATATTATGACAGACAGAGGCGGCGATCGACTGGTTTGCCAGGCATCCGGGTCGCTAGCAGTTGGGCCGCAGGTACTTGGGGCCGGTGTCTTTTGCCGGTCGACGACGCCTACCATCTGGTATTCATCGCCGGCGACCGACACTTTCAGTAGCCTCATATGCAACCGTTATAACGACCGGCTACTATAGTAATTGACCACTAATAAACCTTACCCCACAGGTATCCCATGCAGGGTGTGCTGATTGAAAAACCCTATAAATTTGTCCCGCCCCTTTCTCAGGCTTGGCCAGCAAAGCTGTTGACGAAATTGGGCGTACAAAAATGGTTGCTCAAATCGCGTGAGGGGATTGTTGCGTGCGAGGTCCGTAACGCCGACCGTCTGAAACAGTCTGTCGCTGCCGGTCACGGAGTGATGTTGGCACCCAATCATCCGCGCACCAGTGACCCGATTGTGATGTGTCACGTGATCGCCGCCACCGGTATTCCGTTTTACACGATGGCCAGCTGGCACCTGTTCAACCAGAACGCGCGCACGACATTCGTGATCCGGATGATGGGCGCTTTCAGTGTCAATCGGGAAGGACTGGACAAGGCGTCGGTCGATTACGCGGTCACCGCACTACAGGAAGCCCGACGACCGCTGTTGATTTTTCCTGAAGGCACCACCAGCCGCACCAATGATCAACTGATGGCCCTGATGGATGGCCCGGCGTTTATCGCCCGGACCGCCGCCAAACGCAGAAACAAAAAAGACGGTGGCAAAGTTGTTGTGCATCCTGTCGGGATCCGCTACCTGTTTCAGGGGGACTTGGACGATGCGTGCGAGGGCGTGCTGGCCGAGATCGAACACAAACTGACGTGGCGGCCTGCACCCGATAAACCGCTGGTCGATCGCATCATTAAAATCGGCGACGCGCTGCTGCGACTGAAAGAGCTACAATATGGCGTGCTACCTGATAACACGCTGACCCTGAAACAGCGCCAGAACGCCCTGGTCGACCGGTTACTGCATCCGCTGGAGCAGGAATGGTTGGGAAGCCATTCCGATTCCGGCATCGCCATTCGCATCAAAAACCTGCGCATGAAAATTTTTCCGGAACTCAGCCGCAATACGCTGGCTGCGGACGAACAAAAACGGCGGTGGCGACAGCTGGAAGACACCTACCTGGCACAGCAGATTGACTGCTATCCAGAGCAATACCTGACCGAACACCCTTCAGTGGACCGCATTTTGGAAACCGTCCAGAAATTCGAGGAAGATCTCAACGATCGGTGCCGGGTCCACGGAAACGTGAAAGTAATCGTAGATATTGGCGAAGCCATCGAGGTTTCGCATGTCAGGGATCGCGCGGCGAAATCAGACGCGCTAATGGATCAAATTCGCACGCGCTTGGAAGCTAAAATAGGAGAGTTGCAGTCCGAATCAAGGATGTATCGTTAGAACAAGTGTGGCAGCCCGGATTTTATCGACAGCGGTTGATCAATGCGCCAATCAGGTTGTAAATCATGATGGCGCGGCCGACCTCGACACCACCACAGCCCGTCGATACCGAAATAATCGGTAAGCATGTGATCTACAGCAATTTTAACGGTCGAGATACTGCAAGATTTTTTTCCCGACGCAGCAGGTTAACGGGGCAATGCCTGCTGATAGCTGTCACGCCATGTGTCAAGTTGGCTTTAGAGTGGTAAAACGCGGTTTTCCACTGCATTTGCCCGGAAGTTATTGCCTTTTTCTGCTGTTGTGTTTTATCATATTGCCCGGTCACAACGTGATCACATCGTCGCCATTTAAAGGGTCCGGGAATGATTTAGCTTCCTGGCAGGTTCTCCGTACGTTCTCGGGCAGGCCAAGGCGACTTACCTCCAATTCCACCGCCAAAATTTTCAGGAGAAAAGTGTGGCCAACGTCGAAACAAAACTCGCCTACAAAGTCAAAGACATCGCCCTAGCCGAACTCGGTCGCAAAGAAATCATGCTGGCCGAAAACGAAATGCCCGGCCTGATGGCGTTGCGTGCGAAGTACGGTCAGACCAAACCACTAACGGGTGCCCGCATTGCCGGTTGTTTGCACATGACCGTGCAGACCGCGGTACTGATCGAAACTCTGGTCGAACTGGGTGCGGAAGTCACTTGGTCCAGTTGCAACATTTTCAGCACGCAAGATCAGGCCGCCGCAGCGATTGCGGAAGCGGGCATTCCCGTGTTTGCTTGGAAAGGACTGTCAGACGAAGAGTTTGACTGGTGTATCGAACAGACACTGACTGCGTTCCCGTCCGGCGAACCACTGAACATGATTCTGGACGACGGTGGTGATCTGACCGCCATGGTCCATGATAAATATCCTGAACTGCTGGCCAACATCAAAGGAATCAGCGAAGAAACCACCGCTGGTGTGCATCGCCTGATTATGCTGGTTCAGGAAAACAAGTTAAAAGTGCCTGCGATCAACATTAACGATTCGGCCACCAAGAGCAAATTCGATAACCTGTACGGTTGCCGCGAATCGCTGGCCGACGGCGTCAAGCGCGCGACGGATGTCATGCTGGCCGGAAAAGTTGCCGTGGTTGGTGGATATGGCGATGTTGGAAAGGGTTGTGCTCACTCACTGCAACGATACGGTTGTCGCGTGATCGTCACCGAGATTGACCCGATCAACGCCCTGCAGGCTGCGATGGAAGGTTTCGAAGTCGTCACAATGGACGACGCCTGTAGCGAAGGTAACCTGTTCGTCACAACCACCGGCAACAAGGACATTATCCTTGGCCATCACATGGCCAAAATGCCCAACGATGCAATCATCTGTAACATCGGTCACTTCGACACAGAAATCGATGTCGCGTGGCTGGAAGGACAAGTTGAAGCAGGCAAGATGAAGAAGGAAAACATCAAACCTGCCGACATCGGTGCGGTCGATCGCTACACCTTCGAAGACGGCCACAGCGTCATGGTGTTGGCTCAGGGACGTTTGGTCAACCTCGGCTGTGCAACCGGTCACCCCAGCTTTGTGATGAGCATGTCGTTCACCAATCAGGTTCTGGCTCAACTGGAACTGTGGGAGCGTGCCGAGCAGTACGATGTCAACGTTCATCTGATGCCCAAGCGTCTGGACGAAGAGGTGGCGCGATTGCACTTGGACCAAATCGGTGTAAAACTTACCAAGCTGACTCCGGAGCAGGCGGAGTACATGAACGTGCCCGTTGATGGCCCTTACAAGCCTGACCACTACCGGTACTAAACCCGTCGCCGCTGGGTGTAAATTCAGGCGTCGATGCCTGATTCAGAAAAACAGAAAAAACAGAAAGCGCAACGTGTGTGGCACGTTGCGTTTTCTTTTTGCACCTGACATCCGGCCCCAACGCGTTAGTGCACAGCTAATAAAAGTGGCTTCGTTGATCGAGGCGAATTTGCTATTTGAAGCAGTCGCTGGCTGGAAACATCGGTGCAGTCGTTACTTGAGACAACAAAAACCACTTGCGCGCCTGTCGTCCAGGCAAAACCGTAATTTCGGATCGGGAAGTTGTGCTGTGAAAATAGCTGATCAATTTGCTGATGTCCAACTCCAGTACGGCTAGTGCTGATCGGAGAACAGGGCGTGTCGGATACTGTGGTGGAATCCGGAACGCAATGCCCGCGGTTGCTGGGCCGGATACCGATATTTTCCTGGCTGCGATCGCCCCGGGGTGTGTTTCGAAGTGGCCGTGCCCGGCCTAGTGGCGTAGCTTGACTGGCGGACCGGATACGTTGGGCTGACTGGGTGAACGCCGATGGGATGTGCGTTGACCGGGGAGACCGTCCCGCCCGCACTTTGTCGCGTTCGGCTTTCCTTGAAATCGATGTTGTATTTGCCCGGATGACCACTGGACTCGCGCGCTGTGGCGCGCTGGTGCACAACGCCGGCAAGCGCGATGAATTTCTCCTGAACCGGTCGATCAACGCCAAGTTTTCTTCCCATCTCCTGGACACCATAGCCGTTGTTCTCGGTCGTTTCATTCAGACGCTGGAGAAACTTCATCGATTCAACAAAATTGTGATCGGCCGTTGGACCGACGATTGGCTGGATTGTGCGAACAATCAAACCGGCGGTCGTGTTTTGAATTTTCAGAAACACGTCCAGCTGACAAATCATCTGACGCGGCTTATTCACCAACGGCGATGCGACCGGCACCTGGTTGCGAGGAGAAGTACGCACTACGATCACGCATCGCGCGTCGAGTTTTTTTCGCAGGACGGGGCCTTCATACTGGCCCTCGCCGTAGTAGATATGGGTATCGCTGCTGCCGTATACCAATTCCATGTCGCTGGTCGTTCCGGCACCATCATCGGTCTCCAGCTGATACGGGCCAACACGTTTGGCCTTCATTTCCGTAATGCCCATCAACTCCCAGATGCTCACCACCACTTCCGGATGGCGGATCAGAAACTGAAGATAGTCAGGATCAATCTGAATCGCCATGCGCGGCAGGCTACGATACATGCTGGGTTTGTCCAGCACATCACCAATACGCGATTTGGTATCGTTGTTGAGCTGCGCCCATGGGATTTGTTTGATGACTTCCTGCTTCAGCTTCCTGGAACTTGATCCCGTCGTCAGTTCCTCGCCCATCCCGTTGGATGCCAGAGACAACATCGCAATGCATACCATCAGCCGGGCCGCCAATCTGACCGTCGCCGAGAATCGGAGCGACGGTTGTCGGAGGGAACGCGCAGGTTGATCGGGCTGTGTCTGAGTCATTCGATTGTGAGTTTTACCAGCCAATGGAGCACGGAAAACCGGGAGGGAAAGAGTCTGCCATCGCCAATGAAGAAGGAGCACGCTCCGTCACCGGCAGTTAATATGTACGGCTTGTAGTGTTTGTTCGGTCATCAAGAGAATTGAAACGAGTCATTTTTTGGTGATTGACCCGATTTGCAGCTTTGTACAATCCAAGGTAAGCTCGCGCGAACTTACCGCCAGCAAAGAGAATCTCCAATCGCCCCTGCTGCTGGAAATGAACAGCGCCGTTGATTCCTGGTTGGATTTCATGCCAGCAAAAATGCCAGCACCCGGAAGGATGCTGTGGCAAACAAAAAAGCCTTGCCAGGATTGAGATCCGGCAAGGCTTTGATGTTTTTTGTTCAAGCAAGATCGATGGCTTACTTGTCGTGGAAATCCAGATTCCACCAGCCGTCGTCCCATTCGAGGGTCACCTTACGCCATCCCAGTGGGACCTGTGGGTAAGGGTAAAATGGGCCGATGTAGGGCCAAGCTGAAGCCGAGTGTTGGCGAGGGTAGCTGACGGCTCCGTAGTTCGGGGCTGCCGCGTAAGAAGGCCAAGCGTAACCGGGCAGGTTTGCCGGACCCGATGCGCCGGGCTGGCCGCCGTAACCGGCGGGCATTGGAGCCCCGCCACCGTAAGAACCACCAACGACTTCACCACCGTAATATCCACCGTCAGCGACTGGTGTGCCACCGGCACAGCTTTCACATGCTGCGAATGGCAGTGGTTCGTTGTAGCTTTCCACATATTCCTGAGCTGGGGCAGCAGGGGCCACGGGAGCGACCGCCACCGGTGCACCGTAGCTGGCAGACTGAACAGGTGCCTGAGCCTCGCCCTGATAAGTAGCCGAAGCAGCTCGGTAAGGTGCAGCAGCCTGATAAGGTGATGCCTGGCGAACTTCGATGTCATCGACGACCTGAACCACGCCCAGATGTCCGGCCTGTTGGGCCGTGCGCAGAATGGTCATCTGCTGCTGTGGGGTTGAAACAAAACCCTCAAACCAGACCGTACCGCCATCAACACGCATGTCGACATTGAAACCCTTCAGGTTTCCGGCCTCCTGTTCTGATTTAAGACGGCTTTTGACATACTCAGCAATCTGCTGGTCATCGGCCATGCCAACGACTGGCATAAGCGATGTTACCGCGACTGCGATTCCAAGCACTAAACGTCGCATAGGATCCCTCCTGGTTCG
>CALCJM010000141.1 GCA_937967505.1 uncultured Pirellulaceae bacterium
CCGTTAGGAATCACCGTCAGGAATCTCAAAAGTGGGCGGCTATCTGGTTTGCCAAATGATGTAAATTCCATAACTGGGAAGTTGAGCCGCACCGCGCATTGACCGCAGAAGACGTCATTGAGTTTTGCGATCAAAAGTCAAGCAACGTTACCCGGCTTGGAAGCGCCTGAAAATTGTGGAAGGTCGGGTCGCATTCCGTCAAAAGCATCCAATTGCCAATTCTCCCGACTTAGGCTTTAGGTGCTTGGCAGTTGAAAGCTTACCGTTGGCGATGCTGCTAGCTTCGCTCCGACGCTGGCAGCGTCGTCAACGGATGGTAAATTCCTAACCGCCAGTCGCCTTGTTGTCCTTAAATTGAAGGAACTGGTGGCCACAGAATGAAATCGCCAGACTATTGGTCGAACTGTCAGTGCCCGCGGAAATCCTTCCCAAACACATATCACCCGCACACCCGCAATGATTCTCCCGTCACTGACGCGGAAATGATTGGCAAGGTCAATCCACGTGAACCTGATCCGATTCAGCAAATGCGGATCAAGCTTCGGCTGATGGGGCGCACTCAAAATACCGAAAGGGCTTATGTGAAATGGTTGCATCAGGATGTTTCGACAACAGGATGTTTCGACAACAGGATGTTTCAACAACGAGGGTATACACGCATGTGATGTTTGACTAGGAACGTCCAGTGACCAGCCCACTGGACGGGTTGATATGCGATGCGGCCTGGGCTGGATCGGGTCGGATTGGGGCAGAAAGATCCCACGTGTTCAGCGGCGAATCAATGCGCTGACGTGATCGACCGTGACGTGACTATCCAATGCCTGTCGGTCGCCTCGTCCTTGAACGGACAGCAGCCCATCTCCTTCCAACGTACGCGCTGGCAACGGAGCGACAAGTAAAATGGCGCGAAGTTGCCCGTCCAAATCGAACTTCGAAACCTGGAAAACGACTCCGCAGAGAGGAAAACACTTCACCAAGCGTAAAGAGATAGGTGCACCGATCCACTTTGGGTTGTCATCGCACTGGCGAGATCGAGCCAAATCCCTAACTCGCCCATCGCCGCTGCGGGTTCCTTGAACAGATCGTTTGAGCATCGGCTGGTCCAATCAATGACAAGCACTTCTTTGTCAGTCAGGCAAACAACGCATTGAATCCGCACGCTGCTTCAACGCGATGTCAAACTGCCCAGTATGGACCGAAGTCATTCAAAACGGGTCGCTTCACGAGCGTCTTCTTGTTTGAGAGACTGAAAAAGCTACTGATTTGTTGTGAGCTTCAATTTGCGAACGCAGTTGAAGGGCAAAATCGGCGCTGTAGAGGCGGTCCACCAGCTCGAAAATTCGATGGGTAAATGACTCCTTGATCACTCCCGATACCGTCCACTGGCAGGCCAACGAAGCCAGTAGCTGGGCTTCGTAAGCGCGGTGGCTGCCTGTTATCTGAACTGCCCCAATGTTTTGGTTTTCGAACTGTGACTTTTTCTTTGGCGGCAAAAACGAATTGTAAACGTGAAACGGACCGGTCTCTCGGGCAAACCGTGGAATGTCTTTTAACGCGATGTCGTGCAGAACGATCCAGGCTCCCGGTTTTACAAACGGCAGGATCAGCATCGTGTCGATCGTTGCCCAGGGGTGGCTGTGATGGGCATCAATAAAAACAAAATCAAACTTCTCATCTGCAGCAAACGCCGCAGCGTCGGCGGACCAATGGTGAAAGTGCAGCCCAAACCTACAGCCCGGTTCGGGAACCTCCGTAGCGACCACGTAACCGACCTCTTTGGTTCGATCCGCGTAGTACTGCTGGCTGATATCGACCGAAACCAATTCCCTTTCCGGTCCAATCTTCGCCAGCGCCTTTAGTAAAAATGTGGTTGACATCCCCGAAGCAACGCCGACCTCGAAGCATTTGCCCGGTTGGCTGTCGTGAATTAACTCACAGAGGAATTTTGCATCGTAGCGGCTGACCGCGCCCATGCCTTCGAAATAGTACCGGGCGAAAACCGCATCGATTTCGTCAAGACTGAGCATCGTGGGAAATCCTTGTTCTTGTTCGAACACAGCCACCAACGGTTGCCAAGGTACGCCTTTAAAACGGCGGTGGAAAAAGAGAGAGGAGCCAATTGCGGTATGGCGGTGGTATGGCAGCGGTATAGCAGTAGTATGGCGGTGGTAGGGGCGCAGTTTCGTCCTCGCGCTCTGTTGAACATCGCCACGCCAGATTGCGCTGCCATCTGGCGTGGTGGTTGCGGCTTGGCTCTTGTTCGAATCGGCCTACATGTTGGCCGCTTTGGCCAGGTCTTCCGGGAATTCGGTGATCGTGCGAATACGGATCTCTTTGTAATCGCATTCGGCTGCTTCTGACTGGAGTTGAATCTGTCCCTTGTCCAAGCGTTCACCATCGTGCGTGGTGATGTCTTTGATCGCCAGAACGACGACGCCATTGCAAACGTGAATCGCCCGGTCGCCCACCACGTAGATATCGATGGTGTTCCACTGACCGTTGGGCAGATCGGGTTCCGAAGATGCCGAGATACCGCCGCGCAATGCATAATCGGCCTCAGGGTCGAATTTGTATCGCTTGACATTGGCTTTTTTGGACGCGCGCGAGGTGGCCTTGGGCCCGGCCAACAGGAACAGATCGCCGTAATCTTTCTCTTGTACTTGGTACTCGACACAGCGTTTCCAGACATTCCAAAATTTGCCGTGATCGTCGTAGCAGTGATACAGCACGCCACTGTCGCGTTTTGTGTTAACGCGCGGCGGCCATTTTTTCTCGCCCCAGCGATGCTTCATTTGCAGATGGTAGTTCTGGAATTCCGCTTTGGTGGTCAGGCCGCCGTAGATCTCGCCGGTAACGTGCAGCAGTAGGTCATCGCCGTCTGTTTTGGTGGAAAACACATTCTTCACGTCATTGCCCAGGCCCATCGGAGTGCCTTCGTGAACGTTTTTGGATTGGTACGTGCCTTCGGGAAGCCCTTTTACCGAGCTATGCGGGACGCCAATCCATGTTTCCCACTGGGTGAGATCGGCGTCCAGCAGGTTCGTCCAGCCGTCACCATCGGCAGCAGATACACCGCCAGCAGACATTTCCTTCTTCATTGGGGCGTCCTGTACGGCGGCATCCTGGCCCAGGGCGAGGCCGGTCATTGAGACAAAAAGTGCTGACAGAAAAAATAAATTAAACGTGCGCATTGGTAAACGTTGTGGTTTGAGGGTGATACTTGAAAGTGATTAAATTTAGAGAATCGTACAGCTTCTCCGTACACGGTTGACCATCTAGGATAGCAAAAAAGTCGCACGGTTTGCGGCGCTGGTGTCTCTTTCCCACGGAAAAGGTCAGAATTGGCTCATTGAAGCGGAAGTGACGTGAGCCCTGCGGTCGAAAACAGAGACAGCCCGCCTCTCAACGCTTAATACCGCCTCCCCACGCGCAGGCCGCTTGATTTACGATCAAACAGCCATCCATTTTTAAAAAATAAGTTGTAATGAACTCACTCAAGCTGATCCTGATTGCCATTGTGTTGACTGTCGCAGTGGCCGGCTATGTTGCAGCTGACTGGTACATCGTTGTCGAAGAGACAGGCCCCCGGCAGTATGTTGGCCGTACGAGTTGTGCCGATTGTCATCAGCAGCAGTGCCGGGAGTTCGTGGGATCGCATCATGATCGTGCGATGGATGTTGCCACCGCAGATTCTGTACTGGGTGATTTTTCTGACGTGACGCTGGAGCATTACGGAATCCGGTCACGCATGTATCGCGACGGTCAGCGGTTCATGATCAACACCGAAGGGCCCGACGGCCAGTTACAGGATTTCGAGGTCAAGTATGTTTTTGGCGTAACGCCGCTGCAACAGTATATGGTCGAGCTTGATCGACCCGACGGTGCTGGCGAAAACGAAATTGGGCGCGTGCAGGTGTTGCGGGTTTCGTGGGACACGGAGAAAGGGCAATGGTTTTATCTTTCACCGCCCGATGTGGATGAAAAACTGGAGGTCACCGACCCGTTGCACTGGACCGGTATTACGCAGAACTGGAACACTTCCTGTGCGGAGTGCCACAGCACGAACCTGAAAAAGAACTATCAACTGCTGTCCAATGAGTACCGGACGACGTTTTCGGAGATCGATGTGAGCTGCGAGGCCTGTCACGGCCCGGCCAGCCTGCATGTCGAACTGGCCAGTGCCAACAGTATTTTCTGGGACCGCCAGCATGGTAAGGGACTGGTCAGGCTCAAAACGCCCTCCAATCTGGCTCAGGTGCAATCCTGTGCGCCGTGTCATTCGCGCCGGGCGGTGGTGCAGGAGGGGTTTGTGCCCGGTTGTAATTTTGATGATTACTATTCCCTCCAGCTGCTGAATGTGCCGATCTATCACGCTGACGGTCAGATTCGTGATGAGGACTACGTCTACGGTTCGTTTCTGCAAAGCAAAATGTTTCATAACGGCATTCGCTGTAGTGACTGCCATAACCCACATTCGGGAAATTTGATTCACACCGGAAATCAGGTTTGCACGTCCTGCCACCAGCATCCGGCGGGCAAATATGACTCGGAAAGTCATCATCATCACAAATCCGGCACCGCCGGTGCGGCGTGTGTGAACTGCCACATGCCCTCGACGACCTATATGGATGTCGATGCCCGCCGGGATCACAGCTTTCGTGTGCCACGTCCGGATCTTAGCCTGAGTTTGAATACGCCCAACGCCTGTACAGGATGCCATCTGGAGATTTCCAGCGCCGATCAATCTGCTGCAGTTCACACCCCGAACGCTTATCTTGATTTGGTGGCGGCCGTTGAAGGTGGTGATCAGGAAACGAAGGAAACGTTGCGGGCGATTGACCGGGAAATGGTGGCCGCCACACAAAAGTGGTACCCGGCCGCATCATCGCCGAATAAAACGGCTTACTATGCCGATTTGAGTACTGCTCAAACGGCGGTTGTGGCCGGCACAGCAAACGCTGGCGATGCGGAATTGTCGTTGTTGGAACTGGCAAAAGATGTGCGCAACCCGGCGCTCTTCCGGGCCACCGCGCTCGATGTCCTTTCCGCCTCACAAGCGACGGCCGGCGAAACGATCCAGGAGCAACTTGAGACCGCCAGAGGTTTGTTGCATGATTCCGATTTAAAGATCGCGTCTGCCGCCATCACGCGACTGGGAGCTGAAATCAGCGCCGCGCTGGCGCGGGTGCAGGCATCGAACTCTCCCGGAGCACTTAACCAGGCAGCAATGCGGATCAGGCCAACGGCAAGCGCGTTGGGGAAATTACTGGAGGAGACGCGCTGGTTGCGTTTGCGAATCGAAGCGGCGCGAGCGTTATCGATTCTGCCGGAGGCGTTGTTGGATGAGGTGTTGCCGTCTTCGTCGCGCGGAGCGTACGCGGACGCGTTGGAGGAGTATCAGCGTTCCTTGAAATCAAATTCTGATCGAGCCGCAGCGCATTTGGTTGCCGGTTCGCTGTACGAGCGACTGGGACAGATTAACGATGCGATGGCCTCCTATCGCAATGCGATGTCCGTCGAACCTGAATTGGCCGGGCCGCGATCAAATCTTGCTGCCCTGCTGGATATTAAATCCAACCAAATTCGTGGCGAGATGCAGCAGTTGGCCGGTCGCCGGCAGTTGGAAGAATCTCAGCGTCAGGCAATGGAATCGAAGGTCCAGACGCTTGCCGAACAGGCAAAACGACTGCGATCAGAGGAACACGTGCGATTGGGACGCGATGTTCAACGCAGTGCTGATTTGCCCAATGCCGATTTCCTGCATTACCGTTTCGGGATGTCCTGTTATTTACAGGGTGACATGCAGCAGGCGGCAGAACAACTGAAATTGGCCGTCAAAAAATCCCCGAATAACTCGACCTTCGTGTTGGGGTTGGCGACGTTCCATGTTCAAAATGAGGATTGGGCGTCGGCGTTGCCGCTGGTGGAACAGCTGATTGAGATCGATCCCGAAAACAGAAGTTTTCGAATGTTGATGGAGCGCGTACGTCGTAACCGCCACCTAGGGCCATGACCCCATGATGCCGTTGCGCGTGGGTGACGGTATGCAATATGTGTCGATGGCGAGCCAACGGGCGTCAAACGTCCCCCAGGTGCGGCTAATGTGGGGATTGCCGGTCCCGGCAGCGTTTATTATCCAAAACGAATTTAGGCCGTTCAATTTTTCCGCTGTTTTTATAAAATCCAGCCTCGGAAACGAAGTGAGATTCGTTTGAGAATTAACCAAAAACCATTGAGGCACTCACGTGGCAAATACGCTTTCCCCTCCAGCCAGACCTGACCACACATTTAAACGCGTCGCAATTCTGTTTGCCGGTGGGCCTGCTCCTGCCGCCAACGCGGTCATCTCCGCCGCCGCCGCATCCTTTCTACGGGCGGGTGTTGAAGTCATTGGAATCAAGCATGGTTATTCGGCGCTCTCCGAATACGATGGATCGACCCCACTGGAAGAGGGCCGAGACTACATCAAGCTGACTCACCAAGTATTGGGCCGCACGCGTAATTCGCAAGGCATTATGATTGGCACGGCACGCAGTAACCCGGGGAAATTCATTTCCGCACCTGCCGATTTGGACGATTCAGAAAAAACCGCACCCATGGCTCGAGTGGTGGCGGGGTTGAAATCGATCGATGCCGATGCATTGATCTCGATTGGTGGCGATGACACACTGAAAACCGCCAACAAATTCAAACTGTACCAGGAAAAGCACAATGATGGCAAAGTGCTGCCCGTGGTGCATTTGCCAAAAACCATTGATAACGACTATCACGGAATCGATTTCACATTTGGTTTCTTTACGGCGGTTGACTTCATTGCCACCGAACTTCGCACGTTGATCCATGACGCCGAAGCGACGCGGTCGTACTTCCTGACCGAAACGATGGGACGCAGTGCCGGTTGGTTGTCGTACGGTGCGGCGATTGCGGGCGAGGCGTCTTTGGTGATCAGCGTCGAAGACGTGATGGCCGGGTACCTGGTTGAAGAGACCTATACCGATTCCAATGGAGAAACGAAAACTCGCCAGTGCATGGATATGGATCGCGTGATCGACCGGGTCGTGAAAACGATGTTGGCGCGGGAGGCCGAAGGGAAAGAGTACGGTACCATTGTGGTGGCCGAAGGGTTGGCCGAATTCTTGCCGTCCAGTTTTGTGGAGGGCGTCGAACGTGATGACCACGGGCACATTAATATTTCCAAGGTCAGCCTGTTTTCGGTTCTGTCCAACGCGGTTGAGAAGCGTTATACCGAAAAAACCGGACGCGTTCGGTTGGTGAAGGGACTCCAGTTGGGTTATGAGGCGCGCTGTGCCAAACCGCATGCGTTTGACGCGATGCTGGGCAGTCAGTTGGGCGTTGGTGCGTTCCGCGCATTGGCGGAAAAGAAACTTAACGGGGTCATGGTCAGCGTGACGGGCCAGTTGGACCTGCACTACGAGCCATTTGAAAATCTGGTTGACCCGGAGACATTGGTAACGGTCGTGCGTTACATTAATACAGACAGTGATTTCCACCGTTTGGCACGATTCCTCGAAACGCACGTTAATGACTGAACAATGGGTTGATCAAGGAATGGTTGATCAAGGATTAAATTGTCAATTGGACGATTGAAGACAGGGCCGCGTGTTGATCACGCGGCCTTTTTGGGTTATCACGTTCCCGGCAGGTCCTGTTTTTGAGGTTGTGCCGCCCTCGGTTGGCACAGGGCTCGTGTGCGGCGCATGAAAAGGGCTGGCAGCCCCGTGCGAAAGGTGGGAATCAAAGTTAGTCAGTCTAACTCGCACGTGAGCTGTCAGCCAAAGGCGTTTCATCGCCGGTCTCGTGTTCGGTGGGGGAACCGGAGCTGCTATTGTTCAAGCGAAATATTAGCGGTCTTCGTCCATGCCCTCGTTCCACTGATCTTCTTCGGATTGTTCTGTGGGTGTTTGGTTCGGGTCGTACATCAAATCCTCAGACGATTCGATTTGGCGATAGCCCAGCTTCAGCAACACTTCCAGAATTTCGCTGCAGGTCGGGAACATGCGCCCGCTGGCGCGTTTGTATTCGTCCATGGCGTGCATGAACTCGATTTCCGGATCCGAGTAATCGCGCTCACAAGTCGTTGGGTCGATCTGGCGACGGCGCTTGCGACGCTCAACTTTGGGCTCGACACTGACGCGCCGTCGTCCGGTTTCGTTCATCAACTCGATTTCCTGAGGGCTGATGTCCTTCTTGGTTGCTTTTTTGGCTGTTTTTTTAGCTTTGGGTTTGGTGGCGGCTTTCTTGGCAGAAGCCTTCTTGGTGGTGGCTTTTTTGGCCGACGGTGATTGCTTTGTTTTAGCCATGTGAGTCTTTCGAGGTCTGGGGAAACCGGGGAGCGTTCGATTGGGTCATCCTGCATTGGAGACGTTGAAAAAATACAGCGCTGGGGAAAGATGACGGGGTAAAATCGAAACTTCACCTCAGATAATCGGTGCGGGTTAGGAAAAGCATCTGGCTGTGACGATTGTGCGGATGCGAAGAGGTGGACATGCGAGCGCTGAGCAATACTTACCGAGTACCGCTCGCCGAGCACCGCTTGTCGAGCACTGTTTACCGAATGCTGGGGCCACTGGCGGGGGATGGCGTTGGCCAGAAAAAGAGGTGTGGCGGGTGAATTTTCCGCTTCAACCCCTGCCAGCAACACTTCCCGCCCGTTTTGCAAAGCTCCCGGGGACTCTATAATCAGATCCGATGTCTTTTAAACCTATAGAAACCCAAAACAGGAAATGTCATGCGAAGTTTGTTCTTGATCCTATTGATTGCTCTGACAGGCACGCTGGCTGGCGGCTGCGACCAGCCTTCGGCGAATAATCCGGGCGGCCAAGCTGACGCTCTTTCGCATGACGATCATGGGCATGATGGTCACGGACATGACGCCCATGGACATGACGAGCATGGACATGATGCCCACGGACATGACGAGCATGGACATGGTGAGCACGGGCATGATGACCATGGCGCTGCTGCGGAAGAGATGGGACCCAACAAAGGGCACATTATTTATCTGAGTCCGACTGATTATGTTGCTGAATGGCGTCACTATAAAGGCAACAATGTCATTCGGATTTACGTCCTTGATGCGAATAAAAAATCAGCTTCTGTGAACGCCTCGGTCAGCATTAAATCTGAAAGCGGGAAATCGAAGCAGACTTTCGAGTTGGCACCCGAAGACGGCGATGAAGCCGGTAAGACTGCGGTTTACATGTTGGACGAACAAAAGTTGGCGTTGGCGATGAACCTTGGCGTGACGATTTCAATTGAAATCGATGGCAAGGTTTACGAGGGCAAGGTACCGCCTCACGCACCTCATCATCACTAAAAGCAACTTGCGCGCGTTGGCTGTTATCAATCAAGTTTAGGTATAAAATCACCATGGCTTCTTATCAAACCGCAACGTGGATTCCCGGCTGGTACGAACTTGACCAGACGCTGTCATTGGGCGAACGTCAGAAGCTGTGGTTTTTTCAAACGCCGCCGGAGCAGATTGACGTTGCCGGGCCGGCACCGGATTTTGTTTTTTTCAACCAGTTGGATTCGACCACCAATTGTCAGGTGCGATTTGCCAAAGTGGTTGAAATGGTGCATCCAACGCTCGGTGCGCTTGCGAAGATAGATACCGACGGTTGCGACTATATCTTTTTCCCCGTCGATGGCGAGGAAGTGGTCGTGAATGCTGAAGAAGACCCGGGCAATACTTACGATGAAGATCTTAACATCGACCAATGGGCTGTATTTGTTAAACTCGAAGATGTCTCTGAACCTGTCGTCGACGCGGTCTAGCCTCAGAACGTTTTCCTGTTGGTGTTGGCTGGCCGTGTGGGGCTGTTTACTGCTGGTGTCGGATACCTCCGCGCAAACGCCAACGCCTGCCGCACCGCGAACAAAAATTGCCTCTCCTGCCAAACCACCGGGGGCAAATTCACTACCTGCCGGTTTGGTCGGGATTGCCAACCAACCAATAATTTTGTCGGCGGAAGCTCACGCCGGACGGCCTTATGGAATTGGTAAAGTCACCTATCGGTTGGCGGAAAGCGACGAATTAATCGCGCGCAGCGGTGCGGTACTGCTGACCGAGGCCAACCAGCGCGTCAGTTTTCCTGTGATTTCGAAAACCCCCTTTCGAAAGTTCTTGGCTAACTTCATGCGCAGCCGGATCGCGGACGCACGAGAGTCCAGGACGTTCTGGTTTTTATTCACCGGTGACAAACCGCTTACGGTCTCCCTACACGGCAGCGATGTGGCGACGGTGCAGGTTCCAGTTGATTTTGAGCGTCCACAGCGGTACGAACGATTTGTGAAAAACTGGTGGCAGTCGTTTATCTCCACCAGTTCCGAGCGCGTCAACGAGGGGGATTACCCCTTGATGGTCGAAACGTATTTGTCCGCATTGGTCGGCCGCAGGCTGGGGCTTGACACTGGCGTCAATCGCCCGCGTCGACAGGATTCGTGGACCAAGATTTTCGAACTGCTGTTCGATGTGGAATCGCTCAGGATCGAGGGGATCAATTCGGTGATGGCGGGGAAGATTGATCCCGCGATCGCAACACTGGACGTTCCACCGGCGATCCAGTGGACGCCGCTGACGGTTGATAACCTGCCGGAGGAGGTGGCCGTCGAAGCGCTGGTGCAAAGCGTGCCGCAGGAGAGTTTCTATTTGCGGTTTGGCACTTGGGAAAACCAGTTGTGGCTACAGCGACTGACTGAAGAGTTTGGTGGTGATCTTGGCCGAATGATTCAGCTGCGTGGTTACAAGGCACGGATTCAATCCAAGTTTCTCAATCAGCTGGCGATTCAGTCAACCGAGTTCGACCGGCTGTTTGGCGGTCGATTGATCAAGGATGTTGGTGTCATCGGGATGGACACCTATTTCGACAACGGTGCGGCGATCGGTGTGCTGCTGCATGCCAGCGATTCAAAATCACTGTCGGCAAACCTGCGGGGGAAACGAAAATCGTTTGCCAAAGCACATGCGGATGAAGGTGCGTCAGTCACCACCGAAACGATCGATGGTCAGCGCGTCGAACTGCTGTCCACCGCAGACAACCGCTACCGTTCATTTTATGCGGTCGCTGGCGACAATCATTTGTTGACGACGTCGCGCACACTGGCGCGGCGTTTTCTGGAATCTTCGCGCGGTGTTGATAGCCTGGCGGATTCCGACGAATTCAAATTCGCCCGGTATAAACTGCCGCTGGATCGGGAGGACACACTGTTTGTTTATTTGCCAACGGCATTCGTGCAACAACTGCTCCAGCCAGAATTTCAGATTGAACTGCGTCGTCGTAACCAGGTGGTTACAGACATGGTACTGCTTGAGCTGGCAGAATTGACTGCCGCCAGCGAATCGTATGAGTTCAATGACGTGGTGGATTTGATCAAAGGGGGGTACCTGCCGGAAGGGTTCGGCAGTCATCCTGACGGCAGTCGATTTACGGCGACCGCCAGTGTTCAGCAGTGCTCGATTCGTGGCAGACGTGGTTTCTTTACGCCAATCGCCGATATGGAAGTGGCCAAGGTAACGGCGGTGGAGCAGCAGTGGTTTGCACAGCGCGCCAACTTTTTCTCCGGCAACATCAAGTCACTTGATCCAATGGTGGTTGCGGTCAAGCGGTATGAGCGTGAGGATAAAATAGAGCGTGTGGTCTTTGACGCGCGAATTCTTCCTTTCGGGGAGGATAAATATCAGTGGTTGTTCCGGCGACTGGGAGATCCTTTGGAGAACGAGGTGGCAGCCGCTCCGGATGATATTGTGCGTTTCGAAGGCAGCATCCGCGGCACTGCAAAAACGGGGGCGGCGTCGCATCATGTATTTGCAGCCGTGCAGGACTTTCTCGATCCTTCCATCGATTTGCGACCGAAGTCGTTTCTGGCGTTGCTGGATACGTTTCGCGAGACGCCGGGCTACTTGGGCGCGTGGCCGAATCCGGGGTATACCGACTGGATGCCGCAACTGGGCGGGCAACCGGACGCCTTTGGGTATACCTATTCGCGCATTTTAAAACTCTGGCGGTTGCAATGGGGAGATTTCAGCGTGTTGTCCTTTGACCAGCGCCGGCTGGAAGATTTAAAACCCTTGCTAAAGGTGGTCCCGTCTCAACGCCCGGCTCATGTGCGATTGAGAGTCGGGGATTTGGCAGCTTCGAAGATCAAGGTTTGGGCCAACACGCTGAATTTTCGTCGCAGTTGGCAGGCTTCGATCGCCAACGTGCGGCTGTTGAATATGCTGCATCAGCAATTTGCAATTCCGATCGAGAAAGCCGCTGATGTCGCACAGCGGATTCTGGATGTGGATCTGGTTTGTTCGCTGGGCGGTAATTACCAAACGGTTCGGCTTCCTGCAGGACGCACCGTATGGGTGTCGGACGCTTGGCCCAGTTTTGACGCCAGAGTTTTGCCGAGTGATTATGTGGCGCCGTTGCTGAGGTGGTTTCGAGGGTTGGAACTACAGGTGGTCAAGGAGCAGACGCAGTTTTCGATCCATGGCTTTCTGGATATTGAACGCACGGGGGCGGGGACTCTGCCGGCGTTCGACCTGTTCAAGGGGTTCGGGAAACTCTTTGGTGGCGAGTGAATCGATGGCTGCGTTGTTGCTGATAATTTGTCGGTGTGCTGATGGGTAGCCACGTAGGAGCGCGTTACGTAGCTACCGTCGCCAGACGGTGGAATCCGGAGGGGTGATGGTTTGGTGGAGTGAAAGTCTTTCCCAATGCCTCCACGCTCTGGCGAGCGTAGCCACGTAGGAGCGCGTCACGTAGCTACCGTCGCCAGACGGTGGAATCCGGAGGGGGTGATGTTTTGGTGGAGTGAAAGCCTTTCCTAATGCCTCCACGCTCTGGCGAGCGTAGCCACGTAGGAGCGCGTCACGTAGCTACCGTCGCCAGACGGTGGAATCCGGAGGGGTGATGTTTTGGTGGATTGAAAGCCTTTCCCAATGCCTCCACGCTCTGGCGAGCGTAGCCACGTTAGGAGTGCGTACCTCCCCAATTCCCCACTCCCTGTCCAAAGTAACTAGGGCCCCGATATCTCGGATGCCAATCTGTCACGGGATATCAAGCCAGGCGGGATCTGGGGGGCGACAGGGCCGCCTCGCAGCTGGACTTTAAAGCTGATTTTCTCGTAAAAAACGCCATCCACCCCACCCCTGCAAAAAACATTGGCTCGACAAGCCATTTTTGTGCCTTATCTTTTCAATTGGCCCACCAATTGCGTCTGTGGAGGACTTCCTTGCGATAGCCGCAAATTTGTCAGGCGTTGTTAGTGGACTTTATTTCAATGTTCCTTACGATAACGGGCTTTCGCAGGGCGTGAAAAATATTTTTAGCGTAGTGGTGAAGCCACCAATACGCGATTAAAAAAGCGAAATTCAGTTTTAACAATATCCAATCAAGCGGCCTGATGTACATCTGCGGGCCCGATCATAGCAACCACTAAAAAATTTCTGGAGGAAAACGGAGATGGCAGCGACAGCCAAAAAAGGCAAAGCCAAAGCGAAAGCAAAATCGGTCAATTTGCAACCCTTGGGAGAACGCATCGTCGTCCGCCGCGAGGAGTCCCAGGAAACCACCGCTGGAGGAATTTTTCTGCCGGAATCGGCCAAGGATAAGCCCTCACGCGGGACAGTGGTTTCGGTCGGTGATGGTCGAATGACCAAGGACGGTACGCGCGTCGCGCTGTCTGTTTCGCCCGGCGACCAAGTGCTGTTCACCTCGTACGGTCCCGACGAATTGAAATTTGGCGACGAAACGTTGCTGCTGATGCGTGAGGACGATGTCCTAGCGATCATCGAATAACTCACCACAGATTACCAATACACACACGACACCTGAATTCAGGAGATATTTATCATGGCAAAAATGATTGCTTTCGAACAAGAAGCACGAGAAGCCATTCGCCGCGGCGTGGGCAAACTGGCCCGCGCGGTTAAAGTAACGCTGGGCCCCAAAGGCCGCAATGTGATTCTACAGAAGAGCTTCGGTTCTCCGACAGTCACCAAGGATGGCGTCAGCGTCGCCAAAGAAATTGAACTGGAAGACGTCTATGAAAACATGGGCGCCCAGATGGTGCGCGAAGTCGCCAGTAAGACCAGCGATGTGGCTGGTGATGGGACGACCACAGCCACGGTGATGGCAGAAGCCATTTTTAACGAAGGCCTCAAGGCGGTTACTGCGGGTGTGAACCCGATTCAGATGAAACAGGGCATCGAAAAAGCCGTGGAAGACATCTGTGCAAAACTGACCAGTATGTCGATCAAGATTAAAAATAAGAGCGAGATGGCCAACGTGGCCTCGATCGCCGCCAACAACGATGCCGAGATCGGTGAGTTGCTGTCTGAGGCGATGGAAAAGGTCGGTAAAGACGGTGTGATCACCGTTGATGAAGGCAAGAGCCTAGGGACGGAAGTGGAGTTGGTCGAAGGAATGCAATTCGATCGTGGTTACCTGTCGCCCTACTTCGTTAACGAGCCATCGAGTATGGAGTGCGTTTTCGAAGACGCTTACATTCTTGTCTTCGAAAAGAAGATTTCGAACATCAAGGATCTGGTGCCACTGTTGGAGAAGGTCGTCCAACAAGGCAAGCCTTTGGTCATTATTGCGGAAGACGTTGATGGCGAGGCATTGGCAACATTGGTGATCAACCGTCTGCGTGGATCATTTAATTGCTGTGCCGTGAAGGCCCCCGGTTATGGCGATCGTCGCAAGGCGATGATGGAAGACATCGCGATCCTGACTGGCGGAACTGCCGTGTTTGATGCACTGGGCATGAAGTTGGAGAACCTCGGGCTGGCTGATTTGGGCCGTGCCAAAAAGGTCATCATCAGCAAAGACGCCACGACCGTGATCCAGGGCGGTGGCAAGAGCTCTGATGTGAAGGCTCGCATTGACCAGATTCGTCGCGAGATCGAAAACTGCTCAAGCGATTACGATCGCGAGAAACTGGAAGAGCGTTTGGCGAAACTCTCCGGCGGTGTTGCAAAACTGAATGTTGGTGCTGCGACCGAATCGGAAATGAAAGAGAAAAAAGCGCGTGTGGAAGACGCGTTGCACGCGACGCGTGCGGCGGTTGAAGACGGTATTCTGCCCGGTGGTGGCGTCGCGTTGCTGCGAGCTTCCGCTGCGGTAAAACCCGGCGACTTGAGCGACGACGAAACAACCGGTTACAACATCGTCACTCGCGCGTGTCGCGCTCCGCTGAACATGATCGCAACCAACGCCGGCCAGGACGGCGGGATCGTTTGCGAGCGTGTCGTAGAAGGCAAAACGAACTTCGGCTACAACGCGTTGACCGATGAATACGTGGACATGGTTTCCGCCGGTGTGATTGATCCTGCCAAGGTGACCAAAACAGCGTTGACCAACGCCGCCAGTGTGGCGACGTTGCTGCTGACCAGTGATGCCTTGATTGCTGACAAGCCCAAAGACAAAGCGGGGCACGGGCACGGTGGCGGACACGACATGTACTAAACCACGTTGTGCATGTTTGAATCAAAAAGGATGCTGTCTGATCATTTCGGGCAGCATTTTTTTATGCGCCGTTGGTTTGGTTTCGGTTGTTGGGGGACGCTGGCATAGGGGCGCTTATTGGTGATTCAACATGGGCAGGACAAAATTGGCGGGCAATCATTTCCTGCACAATATTTGGTCTCATCTTCCATCTTACAAACGGCGTGCTAACTGTTCCCGCCAACTGGCCGACAATGCCTCAACGGCAACCAATTGTTCGATCTCTTCTCTTTCTACGGTCGGGTCATACATGACCACATTCGCCCGAGCGATTGACCATTGGGAACCGGTCTGTCGTGCTTCAACGTGCTCGATCGACTCCCCTGCCCTAGCCTTCCCGGGCTGAATCACCCTAAAGTACCAACCTGTTTTCCCGGTGCGCTGCACTTCCGGGGTGAGTGTTTTTCGATCCCAGCGCCGCGCCAGTTTCCAGCACGGTTGCCGGGGCTGAGAGACCTCGACGATTGTGGAACCGATTCGAAAACGGTCTCCAATGTGGACGTTATCTTCCAGCAAACCCTCCGTTGTGAAATTCTCACCGAATCCACCGGCGTCCATCCGGTCGTTCTCCAGAAACGTTCGCCAGAACGGAAAGTGCTCCGACGCGTAAACGCAGATTGCCTTGTCCGGGCCGCCGTGACTAATCAGGTCGGCCTGTCCGTCACCGGCGATTCCTTCTACGTCAATCTGGACCGGTGTGCTGACTGGCGTTTTGAAGAAACCTGTCAACCACGGCTTAGACGCCAGAGCGCTGTTTTCGACTGGTGGGTAGAACGCGGGTTTCCCGGTTTGAATTGAGATCAGTTGCGCCATGGAGAAATCTCTTTTGTGTTACAATGGATCAATGTCCAGAATGGATCGTCCCTTTCCTTCAATAGTTGTCGCAAGCGTGCCTGACCGGAACAACCCCCCATCTGAAGACTCGTCAGGCAAACTGCCAGTCGTGGAGTGTGCCAATTGTGGTGTGTGCTGTTTTCACATGGGGTACCCGGCCTATATTAGGCCGCGCGAACCTATGACCGAGGCGGAAATTGACGTCCTGCAGGAGCAGTCGGGCAGGAAAATTAGTGCTCGACGGCGGGACGAACTGCGGGCCGGTCATCCCGGCGAAGCGCATTGGCACAATTTGCCTGACGATTTGAAAGCGGAACTGGAAACATATATCGCCGGGTATCAATTACCCAACTATGGCCAAACGCTGGACACTTTCGACGGGCCGTGTATCTGGTTGGATATGCAGACCCGAATGTGTAAGCACCACACCGTGCGGCCCAATGTTTGTCGCGATTTTGAAACTGGCAGCCCTGACTGTCTTGACTGGCGCCGCACGTACGAGGACAGGATCAACGATCCTGCCGGATAGTTAGCCGGCAACTTGAGGCTACTTTCGCAGTTCGCGGAACAGTAACGCTGCGCCCGCCATGATGCAGACCGCGTTGCCCAACCAGGCTGCGTACGGTGGCAGCGTCATATATTTTGCTCCATTTAGCCCGTACATGAACAGTGGGTAGTAGACGAACAGGATGGGGAGAAAGCAAATCCCGAAGGTCGTGGCAAAATTTCCTGTCTTCAGTTTCATCGCGACCGGGATGCCAATGATCACAAATGCGAGGCAACTGAACCCGTTGGCCCACCGGCGGTGCGGGACAACATGCAGGCGGTGAAAACGATAGTTAGCCTCCTTAAGATTTTTGACCCTTTGCTGCCATGGCGACGAAGTCAGGCCAACAAAATCTCCGGTAATCAGTTGGCTGGCGGCAAGGAGCGCTGAATCACGTTGCAAATCCTTGACCTTGTCCCCCTGTCTGTTAATGGCCGCCCCGATCTGACGCAGGTACAGATGCCCGGGATCGTCGTAGGATTTCGCAATTTGTTCGGGATTTTTTAACGGAATCTCCCGACGCTCCTGCCCGTCGAAGCGATAGGAAGCTTTGCCTTCGGCATCGACCAGGCCGTTGTTCATGGTAAAAACGAGGCTGTGCGTGTTCGGGTTGGCCTCGAGTGTTGCCGAAGCTGCCGTTGCCCGCAGGACGTTGTCGCCTGACGAGTGAAATGTCAAAGTGGGACGGATCAGCTGGCGATCTTCCACGCCATCGACCTCAATGGAAAATTTGTCAGTGCGGAAGCTTCCCTCCTGCTTCAGAACACCGTAGACGATTTTATCGCTGGCCTGGCTCACCACGCGTTCGACTCCCCAATGACTCCATGCAAACGAGATATCGTTCAGCCAAACGGCAAACAGGCTGACCGCGAAAGCCAGCACAATGACCGGGAACACGATGACGGATTTGGAAAGTCCCATGGACTGAATTGCCACCAATTCGTTTTCGGCTGCCATGCGGCCGAACACCACGCAGACGCTGAACAGGCATGTCGCCGGCATGGCAAACATTAGTGCCCTAGGAATCAGGTACGGCACCAATTGGATCACAATTTCGAGACCGATGCCCTTGTCGCGCGCCTCATC
>CALCJM010000142.1 GCA_937967505.1 uncultured Pirellulaceae bacterium
GGTCGTGAACGCGACCTTGCGCCGGACAATTTTTGGTGTTTCGATCGCCTCGCGTTTTTCAACCCACTTCGCCGTTGTTTTTTCGACAGGTTTGATGGTTTCCACTTTTTGCATCGTCTCCTCGATGACGGGAATCTTCCGAACACGTTCTACTTCGCGATACGTGGTTTCGCGATAGGGGATTTTTTCAACGCGCGTCACCTGTCGCGGCCTTCTGACTTCAACGGGAACCTTGCGTGTCTCCAGTCGCTCCTCGATGCGGTTGACTTCGACGGGAACCTTGCGTGTTTCGACCCGATCGACATAACGACTGATTTCAACCGGTTCGGCCTTTCGCGACACCTGTGGCACGTAGGCCAACCGAGCCGTCGTTTGCGGGACCACCGCCGGCACAACCGTGGCCGCAGGAGCACGGGGCAGTGTCCAATGAAGCCCGCGTCGTCGCCACGCGGTTAAACCTGTCGCTGGATCCGAGTAATATCCCGGGCGCAACCATTGTACCTGGGGACGCGCGACAGGAATCGTCGAAGGCACCAACACGTTAGTGGGAACCAGCGTCGTTTCGGCGACAGAAGTTGGTTTGTAAGTTGTGACGTCCTGGTAGCGGTACCCGGTCTCGGTAACCTTCTGGCGAACGTTGAACTGTTTGTCCTGCATCACCGTTTCGGTCACCGGGCGACGGGTAACGTATTGTTCCTCCCGCATTTCGGTCACCGTATCGTAGCTGGTCTCCTGAACTGCGCGTTCACGATACTTGGTAACCGTAACGGGTTCCAGTTCCTTGTATCGTTCGACATGCTCACGCGTCTTTTTAACCGGACGATAGCTGATCGATTTCTCCTCGACGGTTTCAGTCTGGTAGACCGGCACCATTTTCTTTTTGTACGAGGTCTCCATGACCTCTTTTTCTTCCCAACGATATTCGGTGACCGGTTCCAGCCGCGTGAAGGTCTGTGTGTATACCTTCCACGTCGGGATCGATGATTGCTGACCACTGGCCGGAGACACACCGGTCACAGCCCAAGCGCAGATTAACGCGATACCGGAAACGACGGAGCGAATTTTTAGCGGTAACATTGGTTTCGGGGACACGTCAATCACCAAAGGAATAAGTTCATCTGTGAAATATGGTCTGAGCCACAGCGTTTATCTTACGCTCCAGCGGCCCGAATTTCTAATCACTGGTGGCTCAAATTTGGAGTTCTGCTACAGTCTGGCAGCGCGCGGGACCGCGCTTGGAGCCTCAGCCACTACAATCGCTACAAACTATTGTTCCGCGACAGTTTCCCCTGACAGTACCAAGACAGTTGGCCGCCCGTCGGGCAGCCCGCAACGTCCTACAAACAAACCGGTTTGACCGCCTATTTCCACCATTTTCGGTGTCACATTTGACGCCGTCTGCCCATCCTGCCCATGCAACGACTTGACCTGACCCTGCCTACGCCCGCCGAGAATCTTGCAGTGGATGAAGCGCTGGTCGAGATAGCTGATAGCGTGGATCAGCACCCTGAGATACTGCGACTGTGGGAACCGCGCGAAACCTTTGTAGTGATTGGCAGAAGTTCACCGTTGGAGCAGGAAGCACAGGTCCAGTGGTGTCAGCAGCAGGGCATCAAGATGTTTCGCCGTGTTTCCGGCGGTGCGTCGATCGTGACGGGGCCGGGTTGTTTGATGTACGCTGTGCTCTTGGACATGCGAAAACGTCCTCACCTGCGAATGCTTGATCAGGCCCACCGTTTCGTAATGGAGACGATGGCCGCCGCTCTGACCAGCCTAGGGATTGTCACGCGAATTGAAGGGACTTGCGATTTAACGATTGGTGGTCGTAAGGTGTCCGGCAACAGCCTGCGGGTGAAGCGGAATTTTTTGATTTACCACGGTACCATGATTTGTCGCTTTGACACCGGGCAGATTTCTCGGTGCCTAGGAACACCTGTCCGCCAACCGGAGTACCGCAAGAACCGCTCACACGACCAGTTCATTGGATCAATTCCCGTCAGTACTTCCAAATTAAAATCTGCCATCATCAACGCCTGGCAAGCGCACGAAACGACAGCGGATTGGCCCAAGGCTTTAACGCAACAGTTGGCCGAAGAAAAGTACCGCTCCCGCGATTGGCTGCGACGCGTCAAATAGCAACGCCCCCACGCCCCCCAATACCCCCCTTATGGCGACGCGCGTCAGAAAGTCAACCGACGACCTAGATGCGGTCCATGCACCAACGCTTCCACCATCTGGCGACGGCCAGCCACATTTCAAAAAGCGCACATGAACGGGCTTGATAGTTCACCCCATCGTCAACCGCAGTCGCGCTCATCAGCGCATGGGCCGGCAGTTGCCAACGACCGCATCAACTGACACGTTAGCGACGAGTCGTTTCTCGACGATTCAGATCGGAGCTTTGGAACGGTCGGCGGACGCCGGAACGCGCCTGCTCCCGGAACCTGGCCAGATCGAACGCGCGTTCAGTGCGCTGCTGTGGTGTTAAACCCTCCAGATAGCTCACCAGTTGGTGGCTGGGATTATCGATGGTGATTGTTTTCGCAGGCACCAAATCATCTTTCGAACGCACGATAATCAACACCTCCCGATTATAATCGGCCAGTGTACTGCCGGAGGACCGCGCCCCCGTACCCGCATCATCGCCCAGTGAAACCAGCGTCGTTTTTCCCTGTCGTGGCAACGGCCGCGCGGTCGGTGGCTGTCGGACGCCGGCAAAATCGTTGTTGGTCGGCGGGCGTGGCGGCAGTTCAAGTTGTTCGGTGGCCGGTCTCGCCGGCGGTTGCTGCCGTGGTTGTACAGGCCGTCTCTGACGCAACGGGAAATCTTGCTGTGGTGACCGGCCATCAGGTCGCGCCAGACCATCCCGGCGGGTTGTCGCCGGTGATGGGGATGCCATCGCCAATGCGGTATCCGGATCAAACAGATGGTCCAGTTTCACTTTCGCCAATTGCCAATGAATGGTGTCCAGTGCCGTGTAAATTCCTTCATCGACATCGATCACTGCCGCGTTGCAAACACCAATGATTCGTCCGTCATCCGTAAATAATCCACCACCGCTGCGCCCGTCAACCGGGCGACCGTAGATGTCATATTTGATGGCTCCGTCATAGGAGGCTCTGTTTTTTATCTGAGTGTGGCGAATGGTTGGTGCCTTGCCGTGATCGCACCCTATTGAAAACGCGTTGTCACCTTTGCTGACACGGGTTCTGCGCGAGGCGACCTCCACCGCTGGCAATGCCTTACCTTCGGTGTGAATCACGACCAAAGCGATATCTCTGGCATCCGCGTCATAAAAAATCAGTTCTCCTTGACCAACACGTTGACTGGGCTGGTCGAATCCGTAATGTGCGCTGATCGTGCCGGTGCCGTCGGAGTCACGAAACACATGTCCACAAGTCAGCACGAGGCTCTCATTGTGGTGGCTGTGAATCACGGTCCCCGTGGCGTATGAAATTCCTTCTGGATCTTCCACCTGTAGTTTGACAGTCGCCGCCATAGCGCGCGATTCTGCCGCGTTGCCGGCGCGGGAGGTGCCCGTATGCATTGTCGGCGACTGAAACGGTAGTGTCCCGGTCGTATTTGCACCGGCAGCGTTGTCAGTACCGCGTTTGAAGCCGATGGGCTGCGCGAGGGGTTGAGGCGGTTGGGGAGGTCGAGGCCGTGCCTGTGTGGCCAGCGCGTTGGCCGAAGGTGTCTGCGGCCGATAGTTGATCGTTTCGAACCAGCCGAGCAGTTCTTCGTAGCGAATCATACCGGCGCGTCGTCCAACAGCCTGTTGCTGGTTGACCAACACCACAGTGGGAGTTCTCGAAATTTTAAAATGGCGAGCCCAGTTGGGCCGTTTGCGTACGTTGATGGTAGATGTCGGGTAACCCGCCGCCGCCAGTTTTGCGATAGACGGTTTGACAATCTCACACGGCGCACAACCATCGCTGGTAAAGAAGTACAAATGAGGGCCGTCGTCAGCGTTGGTGTCTGCTTGAGCCACCGCAAGCCCGACGCAGAAAGTCTGCCCCACCAGCACCGTCAGCACGACCAAGCAGGACACCAGCCCCCGAACAAGTGTCATATTAGGCCGGCGGTCACCGGCGTAGCGAGGGGACCAGTGCCAGTGAGGTTGGTCTATAATAATCCGTCGCATCCCCGTCCCTCCATGGATTGGGCGTTTAATAATGATTGAACCTCAGGTCGCACTTGGCGATGTCAGCGCGCGTTGCTTGCTGGTGACCAAGAATATGGAAAGCGCCCAAATCCATTTGGGTTACAGCCTGTTGAAATGGCAACCTGATGCGGCGCGGGCAGTGTATCTGCCCGCAGTTACGCGCTGACGCGTCGGGATACCATGAATTCAACAGCCCGTATTAGCCTCGACCAACACTGTTTAGGCGACTGGCAGTTAGGGATTTACCTTCCGTTGGCGAAGCTGGCAGCATCGCCAACGGTAAGCTTTCAACTGCCAATCGCCTTAGCTCCATCCAGAGGGCGGAAACCGACAGGAAAAAGCAAATACTTGCCTCCTTTTCCTTCAATGCGCTCAAGGATTAGAATCAAATAACCGACACACGTGAACCTTGATCTTGAATAAACCAATCATGCTAGCGAATCTCCGACCTTTCATCATCTTCGTGGTGTGCATTGGCCCTGTTTTTAACCTGCACCCGTCGGACGATGGCTTGCTGGCAGCGCCGCTACTGCCAGAAATTGCCACTGTCCCCGATGCGCGCCAGTCTCGCCCGGAAAACGTTTCCAAAATCGCCGTCATCGAATTTACCGGCGAGGTGACTTTTGGAATGGGCAGCTATTTCCGCAACCGCTTCCGTGCTGCGGAGGCTTCTGGATGCGATGTGCTGATTATTGAGCTGGATAGCCCGGGAGGTCTGAAATCCGAGAGCCTGGAAATGGCGCGGTTGATCCGCGATTGCGATTGGGCCTACACGGTGGTCCTAGTAAAAGATCAGGCGATCAGTGGCGGTGCACTGATGTCGCTGGGTTGCGACGAATTACACATTTCACCTAATGCACGGTTCGGTGATATCGGGGAGATTGCGTTCGATCCTGAACAGTGGGCATTTCGTTTAATCGAGCCAAAAGTGGAATCCTATTTGTCGCGCGATGCACGAGACCTAGCGGAATCGAAGGGACGCTCACCCGCATTGGCCGAATCGATGGTGGATAAAGATGTGCTGGTTTACGTTCGCAATCGCGATGCGGGCGATGCCGACGATCCTGACAACAACACCAAATACATGACCGTGCGATCGGACGCGGAAGATCTCCCGGAGGCTCCTTGGGAGGCGGTCCCGGAAGCCGGTGCGGAACGATTCCTGACGCTCAATGGGGCTCGCGCAAAACAGTTGGGCATCGCCCAACGTTTTGCCACGACACTTGGTGAGAGCGTCGATTCGTTCCCCGGTGGTGCAACCAGTGCGATCACGGTTTACCAACATCAAACCTCGGACACCGTTGCCTATATTTTGAATTACCCGATTGTGACAGGCCTGATTCTGGTGATCGGCCTGGTGGGTTTGTATTTCGAAATGGCAGCACCGGGCACCATGATCGGTGGCTTGATCGCGTGTTTGTGTGCGGCGTTGTTTTTCTGGAGCCACTTTGCTGGCGGGACTGCGGGTTGGATGGAGGTGATCCTGTTTGTTGCGGGGTTGGCGTTCCTGGCGACCGAGCTGTTTGTCATTCCCGGATTTGGAGTGGCCGGGTTTGGTGGCATCGTGCTGCTGATGGCCAGCGTCATCCTTGCCAGTCAGGGATTTGTCATTCCTGAAACCGCGTTGGATTGGGACCAGTTGTTAACCAGTCTGATCGTGTTGGTCTTCTCCGGGCTGACTTTTCTTGCATCGGCATTTTTTATCACCAGTCGCATGGGTAGCCTGCCAATCTTCGGTCGTCTGGTTTTGTCTGCAGAGCGCGAGGGAGAGGACGTTGATGGTCCGCTTCAGGCCGCACCGGCCAGAGCAGCGGTTGACGTAGGAGCCGTTGGTGTGGCAGATTCGCTGCTTCGGCCTGCCGGCCGCGCCTCGTTTGACGGCCGGTCATTTGATGTAATCAGCGATGGATCGTTTGTTGATGCGGGAACCCCGGTAAAGGTGATCAAGGTTTTCGGAAACGTCATCACCGTCGCTGAAGTGCGCGAATCTTAAACCGCTGGCGAATTTGATCTTTACCCCAATAAAAAGGCACGACATTTTGAAAGAATTCTCTTTGACACTGGGCACAAACAATGCCAAAAAACGACGCGAGCTGGAACGATTGCTGGCCCCTTATCCGGTGGCACTGCGCAGTCTTTCGGAGATCCCCAATTCAATTGAGGTGGAAGAAACGGGAGGCACGTTTGAGGAAAACGCGATCCTCAAGGCCAGAGAACAGGCGTTGCATCTTGGCTGTTGGGTGTTGGGCGAGGACAGCGGCATCAGCGTCGAGGCCCTAGATGGGGCTCCCGGAGTTTATTCGGCAAGGTTTTCCGGCCCCGGGGCGACCGATGCCAGCAACAACGCACTGCTGCTGGAAAGACTTGACGGTGTGCCACCCCGGGAACGGACCGCGTGGTATACGTGCCACATGGCCCTGTCGGACCCCGAGGGCAACATTCATATCAACTGCCAAGACCGCTGCTACGGCCAGATTCTGACCAAAGAGATTGGATCAGGAGGTTTTGGATACGACCCAATGTTTTTGCTGCCGGAGTACAACATGACATTCGGCGAACTTGGAGACACCGTGAAGTCGGTCTTGAGCCATCGGGCGCGAGCCAACCGGAAATTTGTCCCGCAGTTGCTGTCACTGATCGCCGGGCTGGAGTAACGGCAGTGAGCGACGTGGTTAAGCTCACCAGCGTGTAGAACCTTACCCGTATGATGGACTTTCAAGTCCGTCGAACTGCGCGATTGATTATTTTTGCAGAGACTTGGAAATTCATTCTACGGTTCGTCCTCGCCCCCCCGGGCTCCGCCCGGGGAAGCCATGAAACGCAGTAACAAGGCCGCGCCTTCGATACAGCGCGTGACAAGACAGAGCCTTGTCACGAGGTACACACCCCAGCGAGCTTCGCGACGGTGAAATGCACCTATGATTTCTGAAGAACCGCATTGGCTTCCGCCAGTTGTCGGCGCGGGACGACAATTTTCACCATGCTGGCGATTTCCACTTGGAAACCGGACGTGAAGGTCCCCACAGCGATCGCATTGATTCCTTCGGCCTGTAATTGATCGACTACAACTGCCGCCTGCATCTCATCGGGACGCTTGGCCACCACCACGGGGCTCTCCGGATCGCTTTCGGCGGCTGATTTGGACCAGCGAAATCCAAAGTAGATACCGCTGACCAGAATCAACACCAGCAAGATCGTTCCAACAGTACGAAGCTGACCGGTGGTCAAAAACCCGAGGGACCAATTGGCCAACAACACCAAAACAAGTAATACGATTCCAGTCAGTGGCCACTTGGGTTCCATCGTACTTATTCTCCCTTGTCGGTCAGTTCAATTTCCCATACGTGAGGGGCGTGTTTCCCGGTCACCCAGATCCGCTTGGTTTCCGGATCGATCGCGATCCCGTTAAGCACCTCGTCCATACTTTTTCGATTGCGGCGCGGCCACAATCCAGACAGATCAATAATGGCCTGCACCTTGCCGGTCGATTTGTCGATCCAATAGATCTCGTCGCGCTGGTAGACGTTGGCATAGATATCGTTGCCAAACACCTCCAATTCATTGACATTCCCCGCGCTACGGCCGTCCAGCTGAATTCCGACCACTTTGACTTCTTCTAACGTATCGGGATCCAGATAGTAAAGCATACGCGTGCCATCACTGGCAATCAAATGCGTTCCGTCATATGTCAGCCCCCAACCCTCGTGCGGGTAGTCGACCTGTTTCAGTTGATTGAACTCACGGTCATAGACAAAAATCAAGTTATTTCGCCAGGAAAGCTGGTAGAACTTGTCATTGGCCAGTGCCAACCCTTCGGCAAAAATGTCTTTCGGCAAATCAATCTGTTTGAGCACTTTGCCTGTTTCCAGTTCAACCTTCCGCAACGATGACTTGCCTTTTTTACCAGTGCTCTCATACAGCACGCCATCGTCGTACAACAGCCCTTGCGTGAAGGCTTCTGTGTCGTGCGGGTAAGTGTTGACCACTTTGTATGTCAGGCGTAGTACATCGGGCCCCGGTTTCATCCACATTGCCAGATAGGTGCCTCCAATCGCGACCACCAAAAACATGGCCTTCAACCCCCAGCGTCCGGGGGCCGCCGGATTGTTGTCAGCCGCGCGCTGCCTAGTGGGAGTCTCTTCAACCGGAGGAAATCCACCCGTTCGTTTCTTTCGTGAGTTTTTTTTACTGGACGCCATCGATTGCGCTTTGATGTTTGTTACAGAATTTTAGACCAATCAACCAATCGACGGGCAGCAAGAAAATCGCCACCAACACAGCGTTAAAATGAAACCCGAAGGTCACAAACGTCGTCAACACGCCAATGTAAAAACCCGTCAAACCAACTCCCACCGCATACCGCACCGACCGATTAAATACACACAGGATGCTAAAGCACTCGATCATCAACGCTCCGGTTTGCATCACGGCAGTCAGACGCGTGTCAAACAGGATCGTCTGTGCGAAGGGTGTGCCGGTATTGCCAAACAGCTCCGTCCACAACTGAAGTGACACCCCGTTGCCCCAGCCAAATCCGGAATTCACAATTTTGGTTATCCCGGCCAGTGTATGGAACCAGCCCAGATAAAACAACGATAACAAAAATGCCCAGCGCGGATAACATGCGGTATTCATCAGGCTGCCGGCGTCGATGCCGGATCGCATCTGTCGCCAATAAAACTGATACCACAACGCGTGGATAAACATCAGCATGTTGGTGACGTTAAAAATGTGAGCCCCGTTGGTCAGGTTTTCCATTCGCAGGGACCACATCAGCATGAAACCGAACGTGGTTGCCCAACAGGAAACCGGCACCGCCACCCGCAGGATCCAACAGACCGCGCTGACCGCCAACACTACCCGGACACCCGTGAAAAATAATCCGCTGCGGAGGATCGATTCAGGCAGCCACGAAAACAACGACGCACCCGCGTCGGCCGGGACGCCGGTCGAGAATTCGATTGGCGAACAGGCCAGCAAAATGGCGAAAATGCACAACAGCCAGGTCACCAGCAACGCGAACTTTGGCGTCGCGGTGTCCAACAGCCAATCCGCCATCGCACGACGTTGAGTTCCGGCATCGAGGGGGGTAGGCAGGTCGGTTAGATCAGACGTATTCATGGAGGCGACGCCCCTGCCGTGTTACCAACGTCCTTGTTTGGGTTCGCAATCTGGTTCGGGCTCGCATTTTGGTTTAAGGGGGCACTCTTATTTCCTGCGGCACCGTTTTTCTCAGCCGCATCGATCGAGACCTTCCACTGGTCCGTTTCATCGATAATTTTATGATCCCGAGGAAACAGGTGCCGGCGTGTGATCGTCACGGGCCCGGCAATCCCCTCGCGCTGCATAATGGCTTTCACATGGTCGGTGACCTGTTGCCTCTGGCAGGGAAAACAGTAGGGATGAAGTGTCGGGGTGTGTTGAATCCCCATCCCCAGCCCGGGCGGGTTGCCGTCGTAGACCAAATGAAGGTGAAAAATTTCTGGATCGATCTGCTTGCCGTTGGCATCTGCCACTGCGTAAGTGCAACACTCGGCCGGTTGGTCGCAGAACATGGGGGAGATGGTAAAAGGATATCGCTCACCAATCAGCACAGGTGCGACAAGATGAACCAAGGCAAACGCGCCGGCCAACCACAGTTCCAACCCGCGTCTAATTACCGGAGGTGCCGCAGGCAGCGGACGCACCCGGTGCGCGGTTCGATTGGTTGGTGTGGGTTCAGGTTCAGTGGCTGCGGCGGACAAAATATTGCTGGTGCGTTAATTTTCCAAGGTAGAATTCAATTTGCCACCAAACCTGATTCCGGTGCATTTGGCGATTCGCAAAAGCGCTCTGGCAGGTTATTTTATGCCTTCGACCAAAAGCGTGGCGAGTGCCTCTTTTTTAACCGATTTATCATTTTCCATCGACGGCCAGATTCTGATTCGGCGATTTGTTTCCTAAAGTAATTTTTCCCTATGCCATCATCTGAATCTTCCGAGGCAAATCCCCTTCAATCGCCTAGTGTCGCGCCGCCTGATGCGAATCGGGCAGGACGCCCCGGATCGTTGCTGGTCATTTTCCTGACCGTCTTCATTGATCTGCTTGGCTTTGGAATTGTACTGCCCTTGCTACCGCTTTATGCGGACCAATTTGGTACAGATACGAGCGGATTTGTCATCGGCATGCTAATGGCGATTTTTTCCATCATGCAATTTATTTTTGCACCATTGTGGGGTGCGCTCTCCGATCGCGTGGGACGACGGCCGGTCATCATTGTCGGATTATTGGGCAGCGTGGTGTTTTACACGCTCTTTGGCGTCGCTACGATCTACCAGAGTTTGACCGGATTGTTCATCACGCGCATCGGTGCCGGCATCGCCGGAGCCACCGTTTCAACGGCTCAGGCATATATTGCCGACACCACGGACAACCAAAACCGCGCCCGTGGGATGGCGCTGATCGGGATGGCCTTTGGGCTGGGGTTCACACTGGGCCCATTATTCGCATGGTTTGCGGTCGCGTTCAGCCCCGACCAGCAAACGCCGGGGGCCGGTCCCGGTTTTGTGGCTGCCGGCCTGTCGGCGGTCGCGTTACTGATGGCCATTTTTGTACTACCTGAATCGAAAACGACCGATTCATCCCCCAAGGCCAAAAAGTGGTACGACCGGGCCGCATGGAGCGCAGCCTTTCAAACCAGAGCGCTGGTGTTTTTGCTGATTGGTTTTTTCATTTGCATTTTTGCGTTTGCAAGTTTCGAAACGACGCTGTCGCTGCTGATCAAGGGATCGGACAATTTTGAAAATGCTCCCTTCAATTTTTCGTTTCAACAGGTTTGCATGACGTTTGCGTTGATTGGTCTGATGGTGGCAATCGTTCAGGGGGGTATCGTCCGACAACTGGCCAAACGGATTTCCGAGCAAAAACTGGCCATTGCAGGGGCGGCGATTGAGGTCGTTGGTTTTGCGGCAATCACGTATGCGGTTTACGCGGCCTCGTTGGGATGGTTGTTCGGGGCGCTGGCGATCATCGTGGCCGGGTACAGTTGTTTACAGCCCAGCCTGTATTCGCTGTTGCAAGCCCGCCACGCCTGAACATTATAATTGCAGCCATCCTTCGACCGAGGCTGGAAACCCGCGTCAAATGATTGACCAGAAGAATTACATAGACTTATGGACTGCGCGCGGACTTAGCGGTTGGGAAGGACGCGGTCGAGCAGGTCGCTTGCGGAGTTCTGGTCAACTTTGACGCGGAGCTTGATAAACGGCCCATCGCGGGTGAATTCGGCGGCTTCGAAGTCGTCATCGCGGAAGCCATCAATGTTCCAACCAAGCGAAATCCAGGTGTTTGCAACGGGTGAATAGCCAACCGACGGGCCAAGCTGGAAATCGGTTTGCCCATTTTGCGAGAGCAGCGCCGAGCCGGACAGGCCAATATCAATCCGTTCGGTGACATCAAAACGAACCTCACTGCCAACCAATTGCGTGATCTCATTGAACTGGTCACCGAAGAACTCGGCTTGCGAATATTTGAAACCGTAAAAGCTGGCAATCTGGAAACGCTCGTAGAAAACACCATTGATGCCAAAATTATTGACGATTTTCCAGGTCCGGGACTGGCCGGTTATCTCGTCGAAGCCGGCATCAAACCGGTTGAAGATCACAGCGCCCTTGCCGCGTGGACGCCAAGCCAGTCCGAGGCGCGCGTCAAGACGGGTTGTGTTCGCACTTTCATCAAGCAGGCTATGCTCGACACGGCCTGCCAATGCAAAGGAGATGTCTTCTGTGGCTTCCCGCGCGCCGCCAAAGACACCGGTGTAACGGCTGCCTAAAGTGCTGTCGCGCACTTCAAAGCGGGTAGACGCTGCCGTGCGCCCGGTCTGATAGCCTAGCCCCGTATAGACTGAGGTGAAGGATTGATCGAGGGTTAGCGGGCTTTCCGGCGCAGTTTCCAGAGGTGACAGCGCGTCATCTGGTACAACATCAAGCACAATATCATCGCCGGAAATATTTGCGCGGCGGGCCACGCCCAGTCCGGCTGTCCAATTGTCTGACAGGCGGACGGTCTGATCGACGCCAATGGTTGCGCTAAGGCGGCGGCCACTGTCCTGGGTGACGAGATCGGTTGCGGCGCG
>CALCJM010000143.1 GCA_937967505.1 uncultured Pirellulaceae bacterium
TCCGGTAGCCCTTAAGGCGACCAGAATCGAACCACTTGCTGACCGTGCGCGGGGCCACTTTACAGATCTTGGCGACCTGTCCAGTTGTGAACACCTTCATCGCAGGCTCTCCATAAACACTTTGAATCGTCTTTCGCTACATATCCTGACTGCCGTCAAAAGTATGTAACTGTTTATCCCAATGAGTGCTCGTGCATTCATCTGGGTCGGGATAAACCAAATCGCTTTTTTAGGTGAATTCTGTATCCGTACATCGTTCACCGTTACGACATCGTCTGATACTCAATCCAACATTTGAGACAATTCGGAAACATCGTTGATAAACGCATAAGCGTTTGGAACCGAACTGACACAACCGTTAAACTTTCGCAAACAGTGGCGGAGATATCGCCTGGAGAGATGCAAACCGGCCGTTGGTCGTCGGGTCAGACGTAACGCCGTTTAGAAGGCTGTCGAACCATCGAAATGGTAGACAACCGTTTTTGAACCCCCCCGGGTCAGGTGGTGATTTTCTGTTGCCGACAAACAGAATCTTTGGCCTCGGCCAAGGATGACAACAGCGAATCACTTACCTGCCTTATGTTTCGTTTATTCGGGGGGTAATTCTTTAGAACGATTTTCCAATCGTGCCGTATGCGAGCAGTAAAATGGCTCAAACGCTTGCATCAGTCGGTTATGATGCCCTAATTACACGTATTTTCCGGCATTGCGGGCATGACACCGGTTCTTTTTTGCAAAGAGATTTTTGGATATCCCGGCGCTCAGCAGCCCTCACAATATTAAGCTTGCAAAAGCACGAGGGCATTTTACCATGCTTTCCAGTACAGTTTTTCCATTGCTGCGTGTTGTTCGCCGCCCGGGAGGCACCGGTTACTGATCACGCACCTGAAGATTACGAATCGGGTAGCTCAAAATTAACTGAAGTTCACCCTCGACCACATTTCCGCGTTGAATATTGACTTTGTTATAGGTGAAGCCAAACGCTGCCGCTTTCCCTGAATTTCCATCAGCCACGTAAGCGACGCAATTGGCCGGTCTGGCGCTACCCCGATTGTTGAACTCGAAAACTCCAGTAGTCATCACCAGATCCGCATCCCCACCTTCCTTTCCACCCCCTAGGGCTGCCAGAACATTCGTGCGGTAGACGGCGCCCAGCTCGTTGGTGCGTTCGTTGATCAGCCAGCACTGAAGATTGCCATTGAGGTGGTCTAGGATAAACAAGGCCTCGGTCTGGTCATCAACCAGTCCTGTTGCTAGGGAAACGGATTTCCCCGTCGATGAAGCGCTTGCATGCAGCTTCAGAGGAGCGATATCAGGGCCACGGTCGAACTGCAACGCCATGCCGACAAACACCCCGGCTGTCAGAAGAAAACAGGCGACCAATCCCCCCAGAAGAATCAGTTGGTAGTTCTTGTTCGTCTCATTCATCAGTATCTCCACGCACTTGACGGTGAAAAGGTTTGAAGTGTTGCCGTTCCAATTATAAAGATGGCGAGGTTTGAGTATAGCAGACACCAGCAGGATTTCTGCGGCCTGGCGGCTGATGGATTCGTAAATATCCAAATCATTGGCATAATCGGAAGCAACGGAAAGGTTTTACAACTCGCAGGACAGCCATGGCATTTGAGTCGCTCGCACGCTAAAGAAAAAGCTATGATTCGAGATATTTGGAAGCTCCGAGAGCAGATTAACGGGTGTTACGAGTGCAGAAATGCATGTCGAGAGACCATTGGGTCTGCTTACCTCTCCACTTCTCATCAGGTCAGCGTTTACCCGGCGATACGTCTATTCAGCTTGACTATTCAATCCATGTCTCTTGCATTCCAATTAGTAAAGTCAGCTGCCCAAAGGTGCACCCGGTTTTTCTCCGTCTGTCCGGACGGAGAGGTGTCACCTCTGGCCTCGCATCAGCTTGGGTGCGCGAGCCTGCAGACTCTCGAGGAACGAGTACTCTACGACGCATCACCCTTGGGAGTATTGCTGGCTGATGCAGCGGTGGCTGATGCGACGGCCATGGAATCGGTCAATACCGATGGCCTCGATGCAAATTTTGCGGCTGATCTGATGCCGGCGGCTGAACAGACCGCGGGCGAGAAAACCTTGCAGCTGCGCGCGGGCAGTGGCACGATGCCGGCGACGATCATCGTCGATACCGTTGACGACTATGTGGCAACCGATGTACGGTACGGTGACGTTTCCTCAGTCGACAATCTGCAACTTGATAAAGGCTCCGACGGAAGAATCTCTCTGCGCGAGGCCATTGCCGCCGCCAACAATACTGTCAACATGACGGCAGGAGCGGATCAAATCCTCTTTGGCCTCACGGGCCAGGGCGCTTACCAGATTAATCTGGTGGCAGACGAAGCCTTACCCGATATCACCGAAGCAGTCGTGATCGATGGGACCAGCCAGGCCGGGTATTTGGCCAATGCCCCCAATGTGATTTTGCATGATTCTTCTCTGACATTTAACCGCGGATTATCGCTCAACAGTGATGGCAGCGAAATTAAGGGCCTGACGCTGATGGGGTTCACCGACGGGTTTGTTGTATCGGGTAACTCAAACACAATTGCAGACAACTTCATTGGCCATGAACCAAACGGCACTGTAACGACCGGGGCAGGTGCCACGATAGCGGCCATCAACGGAATCCGCGTTCTTGGTGGTGACCACAATGTCATCTCCGGCAACACCATTGCCAATACGAATCAATACGGAATCCTGTTACACGATTCGGCCAATCAAAATGAGGTGATTGGCAACTACATCGGTGTGAATAGCCTCGGAAATCCCCTTAACAACTTCGGCACCGGGATCGAAATTTCAGGCGGTTCGTCCGACAACAAGATTGGAACAGAGTCAAATGGAAACACGATCGCATTCAACATGGACGCGGTGATTGTCGGTTCCACTGCGGGCGACGGGAATTCGATCGTGTATAACTCAATTTACGCCAACCGGGGACTGGCGATTGATTTGAACGGCGATGGAATCACCCCTAACGACCTGCGGGACGGTGACACGGGGCCAAACCAACTGCAAAACTACACCTCCATTGCATCGGCTGGTATCATCGCTGACCAACTGAATGTGATCCTTAACGGGGCCTCATTAAATCCGGGGAACGACCATATCGTGCAGGTTTTCGTCAGCGACGCTGCCGGCGATGCACAGACGCTGATATACACCGCACCGGACACAGCGGTCAATTCCTTCAGGGTTTCAGGCAGCTTTTTTGCGGGACAGTACATCACGGCTGTGACCACCGAAATCAACGCAGACGGTTCGCTGGGAAGTTCGTCAGAAGTTTCTCCCGGCCAGCAATTGAGCGCCGGTACCAGTGAGCGATTGGTGATCGATATAAACACTGGCAGCAGTGCTTCGCCAGGCACACCCGATCAAATCAGTTCCACCGAACTAAGCGCTGCCAGTAGTGCTCCACCAGAGGATATCACTTTCACGACTACCTCTGCCCCTCAGTACGGTTTCTTTGATTCTGCACTCGCCCCGGGAGTGGCGATCACCACATTTACCCAGGCAGATATTGACGCCGGGCATATTCGCTACCAGTTTACAGGCGTCAGCCAGACGTTGGACACGGTCATCTTTTCCGTATCGGACTCACTATTGACACTCGACGATGTCAGTTTTGCGGTGACGATTGATGCCGCTGTTTCAGCCAGTCCTGTCATCGAAAATCTTCAGGGAGACACTTTGTTCTATCAGCACAGCGACGGCGTCGCATTGCTGGACATCGGTGTCGACGCGGCTGTGTTTGATCCGGATTCAAGCAATTTTGATGGTGGTCGGCTGACAATCACACTCGCCGATGGCTATGTTCGGTCTGAGGACAACCTAGTAATTGTCAACAGTGGTGTGGCTCCCGGTCAAATTGGCCACCCGTTGCCCGAACTGGTAACGTATGGAGGCATCGCCTTCGGCACCGTGACCACTGTCGATTCTCTTCGACTGGAAGTGACCATTGAGTTCAATGCCAATGCAACCAGTGAAGCTGTCGGTGCGTTGCTGCAGAATATCGCCTACACCAACACCGCACCCATTGGAGGAAGATTACTCGGAGGAGTTGGCGTTGACTTCGAACTGTTCGATGGCCAAGCCAACTCCAGCGGCGTGATCAGGTCATTTGTAGATTTGGTCGGTTCAAACAACCTGCCCCCGGAAACAACCGCCTCACCGGCCGTTGGCATGGAGGACGCTGATTCAATCTCAATTGAGCTGTCAGGGGCCGACAGTGACGGTGCCGTCAGTGCGTTTGAAATTTCCTCGTTGCCCATCGACGGGCGCTTGTATTCAGACCTTGGCCTGACCAGTCTGCTGCTTGCCGGTGATACGGTCGTCGCCCTCGGTGATCGCGCACAGGTTTACTTTGTTCCTGACACGGACTTTTTTGGGACTGTCTCATTTGAAGTCGCAGCCATCGATTCTGATGGGGCGGTCGATGCGACGCCAGCGACCGCAATCGTTAATCTTGCACCGGTCAATGATGCTCCCGAATACACTGACCAGCGATTTCAGGTGTTTGAGGATCCTGTCAATGGCACTGTTGTAGGCCAGCTGATCGCTTCTGACAAAGACCCCAACGATACACTCTCTTTTCAGGTTGTTGGAGATCTGGCCACCGTTTTCGATATCGATGCGGCGGGTGTCGTGCGGGTGATTGATGGTGCCAATGCCGTGTTTGTGCCGGGACAGGTCATCAGTATTCCTGTGGTCATTGGCGACGATGGCGTCCCTGCCAGCAGTATTTCGGTGGTCGTTCAGGTTGATGTGATCCACGTCAATGAAGCGCCGACCATCGATGATCAATTTGCTGCGATTCTGGATGAACGCACCGACACTTCGGCGGCGGTCGAAGTGTTCACATTGACCAGTGCCGACCCTGATGGAGATGCAGTGGCTTGGTCGATCGTCAGCGGTCTCGATTCTGCGAGCTTCTTTATTGGCGGGGCGGATGGTGACAGGCTGTTTCTACAGGCCGGGTTGCTGGACTTCGAAACGAAGGAGCGGTACGACGTAAACGTGCGCGCTATCGATGCGGGTGGCTTGAGCGGCGAAAATGTGTTCACTGTACTGGTCAACGACCTGAATGAAGATCTTGAATTCATTGACGGTGATGTTTTGGCCATCGACCAGGGGCATGCCGGAGTCGTCACCGATGATATCATCCGCGTTGCTGATCCTTTTGTGGCCGACGACAGTATCGTTTATACGGTTGTCGATCTGCCCAATGCAGGGCAGTTGACGGTTGGTGGAGTCCTGCTTGGGCTGGGCGATCAGTTCTCGCAACAGGATCTAAATGATGCTGCCGTTGAGTATTTATATGTTGGCGGTGATGTATTCGATCAGGCGACATTTGAAGTGAGTGACGGGGAAGGCGATGTTCTAACCAACGTTCATCTTGACGTGATGATAAATACGTTGCCGGATGTCATAGACGAATACTATATTGTTGCCGAAGACATACCGGGTTATGACGGCAGCGTGCTGACAGTGATTCAGGATAATGACGTTGGCCAGTTGACCTTCGAACTGGTTGAGGAACCGCAGAACGCTGCCGCATTTGAGTTCTTTTCAGATGGTTCCTTCAGTTACGTGCCAACGGTCGACTTTAATGGTGTTGATTCCTTTATTTACCGGATTCAAGATGGTGCCAATACGATCGAAGCCGTTGCGATGATCGAAGTAACGCCAGTCAATGATCTGCCCACCGCCAAAGCGGAAACCTATGTGACGGTTTTTGAGTCGGATCTGCTGGTCGCAAAAGGCGTTTTGGAAAATGACAGCGATGTCGATGGTGATACCTTGGAAGCGTCGCTGGTTCAACTGCCAGTCAATGGTACGCTTATCCTTAATGCTGACGGGACGTTTCTCTACACACCGGACACAGGGTTCTTCGGGCAGGATCGATTTACCTATGTGCCATTGGACGGGACAGGAGTCGGCAACCTGACGACGGTCACGATTGAGGTGCTGCTGCCGGCTGGAAACGGGCCAAACATCACGGGACCGGGGAATCCTGTAGTTGATATTGGGGGAGACGGCTCCGCAGTTCCCAATGGCGACGATGACCAGACAGATCCGGTCGATCTCGGTGGCGACAACACAGATGATGCCGACGGGTCGGACGACAACCAGAATCCCGTATTGGATCCGGTTGATTCGCCCGGAGAAGAGGGGGCGACCATGGATCGGCTGCTGGACGGGCTGGCGGCGCAATCGTTCAACCAGCAAATCGCGAAACAACGCGGCCATTCCGATGGAAGCGATACGTTGGCAGGAAGCGTATCGAAAAGAGAATCTTCCGATGACGGAGGTTTTCAGGTGGCCCGTGGAAATGACACTGTAAGCAACGTAATTGATAACGAGTTAGTTTGTAGCGTACTGTGCGCAATCCGTAATCAGGTTGCCGGGCTTGACGCAGAACAGCTTGAGCAATTGCAATCATCACTAAAAAACACAACGGCCGGGCTCAATGCCGTCGCCTTTGACGCACGCTATTTGATCAACGGCAGCGATGACTCGATCCAGTTTGACAACGAGATAGACATCAGCATCAGTTTTGGAGCCGTGGCAACCGTCGGAACAGTCGGCTACATCTTGTGGACCTTGCGTGGCGGGATGTTGATGGCCGTTGCCCTGTCCCAATTACCTACCTGGAGGCTGATTGACCCACTGCCAATTCTTGAAGATGAATCGAAATCGGAGGCGGAATCGGACAAGGACGATGCTGCAGCCCGATTATTTTCTTAGGCGAATGGCAGTCAGGAATTTACCATCCGTTGGCGACGCTGGCAGCATCACCAACGGTAAGCTTTCAACTGCCAATCGCCTTAAACCGGGCATTTTGGGGAGAGTGCAGCCCTCGATTTTGCCCACGAAAATCAATTTCACGTCGAGGAAATATCAAAATTGGTTACGGTCAGATTTCATGTCCGTGCTGATGCGGTAGAATACAAAGCTGTGAGGGGGCACTTTCCAACAGCCCCACCTGAAGCTTCGGAGCAGGGCACAGAGTCCCCCGGCAAACCCATTGAGTTTTCGAGTTTTCGACCTGGCAACATGATCACGTCATGAAATTTTTTTCCTCTTTATTTGTGTTTGTCCTGTTCTTGTTCGTTGGTTGTACCACCAACGGGCAGAGAGCCGTTACTGCAAAATCTGACGACGGCGCTGAGGCTGTTGTGCCGATCAAGGCACTCATTGTCGATGGGCAGAACAAATGGCATCCTGCCTGGCCGAAGACCACCCAGATGATAAAGCAGTACCTAGAAGAAACGGGGCTGTTTACCGTTGATATCCAGCGGACAAAGTATCTCTTGGCCGGCGAGCAGGAGAAGGATTGGCCACTGAAGGACGGAAAGACCTATGTAAATCTGAAGCAGGGAAAAACTGATCCCGATTTTGCCCCGGATTTTTCGAAGTACCAATTGGTGATTATCAATTCGGGGAATGGAGCGGCGGCGTGGCCCGGGGAAACGGAAGTCGCGTTTGAGAAATTTATGGCAGAAGGTGGTGGGTTGCTTGTGGTGCACTCAGCCGACAACTGTTTTCCCCACTGGAAGGCATTTAACCGGATGACAGGGCTGGGTGGCTGGGGAGGCCGCAACGAGAAAGATGGCCCTTATGTCTACTTGAATGACAAAGAAGAATTAGTGCGCGATACGTCCAAAGGTAAGGGCGGTGGACACGGACCACAGCACAACTTTGAGCTGGTTGTGCGACATGACCACCCAATCACCGCAGGCCTTCCAACCGCTTGGATGCACTCTCGGGATGAACTCTACCAGCGGCTGCGTGGGCCTGCCGAAAACATGACGGTTTTGCTGACTGCCTACGCAGAAAAAGAATTCAAAGGGTCACAGCGCCACGAGCCCATGGTCATGGTTATCAATTATAAACAGGGACGCACCTGTCACATTGCATTGGGCCATGCGGATTATTCGTTCGAGTGTGTTGGTATGATCACACTGATTAAGCGCGGTTGTGAATGGGCGGCCACCGGCAACGTCACCCAAACCGACGTGCCAGAGGATTTTCCCGGACGCGACAGCCCGTCTGTGCGGAAATTTAAAATGGCCAATCACGAGGCCGCGACGAACTGAATGTTGAAGATGGCATTCAAAACTGTTCGCTGACCGGTGGGGTGACCGCTAGCCGCCAGGTAGCTGCCTAGACTCAAATAGACTATCCAGCGCCCTCCTAGGGAGAGTTGGCAGGAAGTTGCCCCCGGGTAGAAACGCGCTGGCGAATCAACATTGGCTTAAGAGCTAGGGCCAAACCTTTGAGGATTTTAAGGGCTGCAGGTCTGACGGATTTTTGGAACATGGCGATTCTCCGGCCAAAATATCGCAAGCATGCGTCGGAATGCCACAGTATTTTGTAGGTTTTTAGCGGATAACGCCAAGCTCTGTCCTATCTTTGGGAAACTGATGTCGCGCGAATTTTCTTTTACACCTCCTCTGATACCTCTTCTGCCCTCTTCTTCAAAAATCCCTCCCTTCAACGCAAGCTTTGTCAGCCTTCCAGAGCAATTCACAAATGAAATCCTTCAAAACAGAATTGATCGTCGGATCATTATTATTCATCACATTGGCGATTGTTGCGATCAATCAGTTCAGCACTCGCCGTATAACGATTAAGTCCGACAAAAACTGGAACGTCACCACCAGTTCGGACGGCTTTGAAGGCGGCGAGTCATCTTCTGAAGTGCAGAAAACGGACGCCGGATTTGAAATGAAGTTTGACGTCCGTGACCGGCACAACACGCCCTACGCGGTGATCTGTCTGAGCCCCCAAACCGACAAGGTTTTCGACCTGACTTGGGTACAACGCTTTCGTCTCAAACTCCAGACCAGCGGGAATCCGGGCAGCCATCTACTATTTCAGGTACGTACCATTGAACCTGGCGTCAGCAATGAGACAGACTTTGTCAGTCGAAAGTACAACGAAGTGCCAATCGCAATTTCCAACCTTGAGCAAGAAATTGTCGTTGACCGAGATGACTTCCACGTGCCCAGCTGGTGGCTGGAACGCTACGGGCGATTCGGGGCAAGCGCGCGAACCAACTTCCGTCATGTCGAGTGGTTTGAGTTTGCCACGACAACACGAGAGGGTAACGGGCAGTTGGTCATCAGTAACATCTCCGCCGAAGGTCATTGGGTTCCCCCGGCCCTGCTCAATCAACGCCTGTTGTGGATGTGGTTGGTTTTTTCGTTTGGAATTCTGGCTTCGCGCATTCACGATATGCGACTGGAATTGAAACGCAAACGGCAACTGGAAAAACAGCTACTTCAATCCAACGATCAGCTTTCGCTCGAGTCAAAAGAGTATTCCGAGATGGCCCGCCGTGATGCGTTGACTGGAGTGTTAAATCGTCATGGAATTGACCAGGTAATCAAAGAGGTGAGAAACAAGAACAATTCCGAAGATGCCACATATTCTGTGATTTTGTTTGATCTGGATCATTTTAAAACGATCAATGACAAATTTGGCCATTTGTATGGCGACGAGGTATTGTGTGACATTGCCAACCTTGTGAGTTGTCGCTTACGCGGGACCGATTCGGTCGCGCGGTGGGGAGGAGATGAATTTCTGATAGTTCTGCCCGATACGGTTCAGGAGAAGGCATCCCTTTTAGCAGAAGATTTGCGGCGCGAATTTGCTCAGTCTCATCTGGAATACACGTGCACGTTTGGCGTTTGTCAATCGGACCTTCTCGAAACGTTTGACCAGACGCTACAGCGTGCCGATGCTGCGTTGTACAGCTCCAAGAAAAAAGGGCGCGACGCAGTCGGCATTCCGGAAAGAGACACCGGCACGATTGCTGAAGATGCAGTCATAATCATGCCGACCTTCAGTAAGGAAATTGGGCAAACAGATCAGCCAGTCTGCGACCCCTTTTAAGCAAGGCCTTTCAAAAAGTCGGCGTTATTTCAACTCAACGGTCAGGTAAGTATGCCCGTCCGCACGCAACAATGCCAAGCCCGGCTTAAGTATTCGACGACTTGAAAACAAAAGTCCAGTTCACGCTGAATTAACGTCGAACGCAGACAAGCTCTAACTCCAAATTACGAGCTCGGTTCGCATTTCTTTACCCGCCTGGCTTCCCTCAAGCCCGATTGTCAGCAATGCGGCATTAAACCGCACCTACCGGCCAAAAAGATTAAGGGGCGATAAATTCGCCATGCGCTTGCCGCACGATTCGTTTTACCGAGTAAATATGAAATTGGCATTAACTTAATGTTGGCAGTGTCATCGAGAGAACCAGTAAGGCATCACTCTGGGGATCTTTTTTTCCTTTCAACCTATCTCAGTGGTTGTTTTTGTTAACATCGTCGTTATAACAAATCACATTGTGAGTTTTTTAACATTTCTTAGCATTCAGAAGTTTAGGACTAGATTTATGAAGTTACCGAAACCTTCTTTCTTCAACAAATGTTTGCTCATCTTGATGAGCTTGACCCTCTCTTCCCAGGCAACGACCGCTTACGGGAAGACTTTTTTTGCGAACAATGTTCCATCGCTGAAAAATGCGATTAAGCAAGCCAAAAACAACGGCGGTGGAAAAGACCTAATCAGGTTCGCAGGCAACGCGACCTATAACGATGGAGGAACCATCATTGTCAACACACCAGTTACCATCGATGGAATTAATCGGGGCAAGACTAGGATCAAGAATGGTGACAACAAGGGCATCGTATTTGATATCACGTCCAGCAACGTAACCCTTCAGAACATTGGGATCTTGGCGAATAATGGAAATGGTACACGGGGGGTCAGGCTGGTTGGCCCGGTCGCCAATGTGGTTATCAAGAACTGTGCACTCATCAAGAATCAAATTGGCATCTCTGCCTTTGGTTCAGTCCCTGTTAATCTCACGGTTAATGGCAACAACTTCAACGGGAACAATACCGCACTCTGGACCTTCCGGGACACCGGCAAAGCGGGGGGTAACCCACTTTGGGGGGGCAAGTACGTGATTGCGGGTAACTACGTGAGCGGACCTGCCGGCTTCATTATCGACAATGGCAATGATGGCAATGAGTGGAACGCCAAGACCAAGACCGCTACTTTCAAAGCCCCAGGCTTTAAGGGGTCCAGCAAGTCACCGTCTGTGACCAACTATGCCAATGGTTCCGCAATGATTAACAACACGTTGGTTAACATGACAAGTATTGCGCTTGGACTGGCCAAGTGCAATAATTTTGATATTGTGGGTAACAAGGTCACAATGAAGTCTGGCGGAGGTTACGGCGGTTGCATCCAAATGGAGCACCGAACCAAAAGTTGTGTCGTGAAAAACAACACGCTTAATACGGCAGCCGGTAAATCAGGTATCTATCTGATCGCATTCTCGGATCATGGCGCGAAGCACGTCTACAAAAATGGCACCCGGAATATCGTAGTGGAAAATAATGTCTTTACTGGTGGAGGGACTGCCTTCACCGGATTTGCTTTCGGGGGCCTTGTAGCCAGAAAAAATAACTTCAGCAAAAACAAGCGTTTCACAGTCTTCAATGTCTTGGGCGGCAGGAATTCGTTCTCCCAGAACTTCGGCAACATTGGTGCCCCAGGAGGCAAGATTCCCGCTGGAAAATAAGAACCACGGCAGTTGCCGAAATTCCTAATCGTTGAATTTCCAACAGTTGGTTTAAGTTAGTTTACCAAGCTCGATCGGTCATCCGATCGGTCGAGATTTTGGTACAGGCCATTTTGGTACAGTCCATCGACAGAGCACAAAGAGAGACATCCCGGCGGCACTGATTCGGTAACGAAACAGCGCTGGTGATATGTCTCTCTTTTTTTGGGGGAAGAATGTAGTGGAACCCTAGCAAATCCCACTACGACTTTCCGCCTGCCGCTAAAATCGAGGAAGAACTTCATTTTTTCCTGATGCAGGGTAGAACGCCGGGTTCTACGAAGTACAAACTATTTACGAAGTAGAAACCATCTTGTCTAGGCTCTTCTTCAAAATTGGACCGTTATAGATCGCGCTGCCACCTAACTGCTCTTCAATTCGCAGCAACTGGTTGTACTTGGCCATTCGGTCACTTCGAGAAGCCGAACCGGTCTTGATCTGGCCCGTGCACAACCCGACCGCCAGATCAGCGATGAACGAATCCTCTGTCTCACCACTACGGTGGCTGGATATGCTGGTGTAACCGTTTCGATGAGCCAGCTGAATCGCCTCGATGGTTTCTGTCAGAGTTCCAATCTGGTTGACCTTGATCAGGATGCTGTTGGAGATCCCTTCATCGATACCGCGTTGCAGGCGAGTCGTATTGGTGACGAATAAATCGTCACCAACCAATTGCACGCGATCACCAACTTTGTCGGTCAGCATCTTCCATGCTTCCCAGTCATCTTCGCTGCAACCGTCTTCGATCGAACAAATCGGATAATTATTCACCCAATCGGCCAAGAAGTCAGTCATGCCCTCAGCGTCCAGTTCCTTGCCGTCGATCTTGTAGACCTTTTTGTCGGAATCGTAGAACTCGGTCGCCGCCACATCTAGGGCGATGCGCACTTGCTCGCCCGGTTTGTAACCGGCGTTTTCGATGGCGGTCATGATCAGGTCCAGCGCTTCACGGTTACTGCCCAAATCGGGAGCAAATCCACCCTCGTCGCCGACGGCGGTATTCAGCCCTTTTTCCTGAAGAACCTTCTTCAGATGGTGGAAAATTTCGCAACCACAACGAAGTGCTTCGCTAAAGGTATCAAAACCCAATGGCATCACCATGAACTCCTGCACATCGACCGAGTTGTCGGCGTGTTCGCCACCGTTGACGATGTTCATCATTGGGGCCGGCAGCAATGTCGCGGCAGCGCCTCCAAGGTACTTGTACAGAGGAGTGTTGTTGAACTGGGCGGCTGCTTTTGCGACGGCCAGAGAAACCCCCAGGATCGCATTGGCCCCCATGTTGCCTTTATTGTCGGTTCCATCCAGAGCAACCATGGTGTGGTCGATCAGGCCCTGTTCGGTTCCGGGCAATCCGGTCAACGCTTCGGCCAGCGGACCATTAATATTTTCAACAGCTTTGAGAACGCCTTTCCCGAGAAAAACGGCTTTGTCTCCGTCACGCATTTCCCAAGCCTCGTGAGCACCGGTGCTGGCACCGCTGGGAACCGCAGCGCGGCCAAACGAGCCATCGGCGAGTGTGACGTCAACTTCGACGGTGGGATTTCCGCGACTGTCCAGAATCTGACGACCGACGACTGAGATAATGCTGTCCATGAAAATTCCTGATTGGGTTGGATGGTGTTTGTGTTTTTTGGGCAATTAAGCGGGCATTGTTATTGAATACGGGAAATTGTGGAAGGGGCCAGATTTCCCTTAGCCATATTTTGCGCCTAACGAAAATAGGGGGTTTCTCTTACAATTCGCACCGTCAACTCCCTTTAACAATCATCATCCTGTGAGGCTTCCGTTGTTCACCGGTCTAGTCGAAGAAAAAGGCGCAATTAAACAGCTTAATCGGCGCGGCAACGCCTCGGATATTTCCGTTGACGCGCCGCTGGTTTCCCAGGATGTCAGTTTAGGCGACAGTATCGCCATCAACGGCTGTTGTTTGACCGTGGTTGAAATTGACGCCCATGTTCTCACTTTCCAGGCCGGCAGCGAAACTCTCCGCCGCACGAACCTTGGTGATCTGACCGAAGGCAGCCCTGTTAACCTCGAACGAGCATTGCAAGTTGGCCAACGAATGGGCGGACACTATGTGTCGGGGCATGTCGATTGCCTGGCAACCGTTGACGAGCGTAATGATGATGGCCAATGGGCCAAGTTTTGGTTCAACGTGCCGGTCGAGTATACAAAACAGATGGCTTCCAAAGGTTCGGTCGCCATTGACGGTATCAGCCTGACACTGGTTGATGTCACGAAAGAGCGCTTCAGTGTTGAACTGATTCCGCATACGTTGGAGGTGACGACGTTGGGGGCGCGTCAGGTTGGCGATACCGTCAATATTGAAACTGATTTACTGGCCAAATACGTCCAGCAGCAATTAAATCCGTAGATTTCAGCAATGAATATTTTTGGCCGATAATGCCTCCCTTCAATACAAACGTGAAACACAGATACGGAAACAACTATCTTCCGTTCGAACACAACCTGTTGGTAAATTGAAAAGAACAATGGACGAAACACAAGATCCCGATTACCCGGCCGAGGCCATCAAAGCAGTCGAAGAAGCGGCGGCGGCTGCCGCTGCAGCCAGGGCAGCCCGCAAAGCAGCGAATCAGCCAAAGGTCAATCGCCAAACCGTCTCGTATCTCTCCCGCCGATTCGAGGAAGTAGGCCTTAACCCCAATAAGCGTCACGGACAGAACTTTCTGGTCGATCTGAATCTGATTCAGATGATTTCCAACACGGCGAAACTGACCCCCAATGATGTCGTGCTGGAAATTGGTACCGGCATGGGATCGCTTACCGGATTGATGGCGCTTGAAGCCGGCACCGTGATCACCGTCGAGATCGACGAATATCTGTACCAGATGGCCAGCGAGGAACTGGAAGAACTGGACAATGTAATCATGCTCAAACAGGATGCGCTGAAAAACAAAAACCGCATGCATGAAAACGTGATCAATGCGGTCAAGGAACAGTTGGCGATCGGTCCCGATCGAGTGTTCAAATTGGCGGCGAACTTGCCTTACAATGTCGCGACACCAATTATTTCCAACTTCCTGCGCAGTGAAGTTGTCCCGGCGTCGATGTCGGTCACGATCCAGAAGGAACTGGCAGACCGGTTGGTGGCCAAGCCCGGATCGAAGGACTATGGAAGTTTAAGCGTCTGGGTGCAGGGGTTGTGCGATGTGTCGATTGTACGAGTCATGTCCCCGAAAGTGTTTTGGCCTCGTCCAAAAGTAGATTCGGCCATCATTCATATCGAACACCGGCCTGAACGGCGGGCCAGTTTTCCGGACCTTGATTTCTTCTACGCATTTGTGCGGGCGATGTTCTTCCACCGCCGCAAGTTCATGCGTTCCGTTGCGGTTGCCGCATTCAAGGGACAGTTGGACAAACCACAGGTTGACGAGATTTTGCAGGCGGAAGGGTTAGGGCCAACCGCGCGAACCGAAGAGCTATCAGGGGTTGAGTTGCAGAAATTGTGCGAAGCGTTTCGCCAACAGGTAGCCAAAGTCACCGGCATCGATCGGCCCGTGATGGCGAACCAAGGCGGCTGAGGCTGCAAGTGAGACGCTCTCCCCTGCATTATTTATGTACCGCTGTCAAAACTCCTCAATGCAAATTTTATGGACATCCATCAACGACTGGCTAGGTACTTAAGTCAAAGCCCGCAAATTGCATCCACCGCGTACGTGGCCACTCAAGCGACCATCATTGGTGCTGTGACTATCGGCGACCAAGCCAGCATTTGGCCGGGCTGCGTGTTGCGCGGGGATATTAATTCGATCATCATTGGTGACCGCAGCAACGTCCAGGACGGGACAATCGTTCACTTGGCGAACGACTATGGAGTTGTCGTTGGCAACGATGTTACCATCGGCCACGCGGCCATCATCCACGCCTGCACGATTGAAGACGAATGCCTGATTGGGATGGGGGCGACCATCATGGACGGCGCTGTCATCGGACGAAGATCAATCGTCGGCGCCGCGGCACTGGTGACTCAGGGGACCATTGTCCCACCCGGATCGCTAGTGCTGGGAGCTCCGGCGAAGATCAAAAAAATGCTTTCCGAAGATCAGCAAACGGGCCTGAAAGATTTAGCCGCCAAATACGTGATTACTGCCGCCGCCCACAAAGCGCACTACCAATAGAACTACTGGAAATTCCATTGGCCGAAGCCGGGGAACACTTTCCGCAGAATTGATTTGGCCAGCGGCTTCATTGGCATGTCCTTGAGTTTCGTACGAACGACGTACCGCGTTCGTGCCATCTTCATCTCCAGAGGATTGAAATTCACCTGGCCATTAAGGACTTTTGTGTTGCCGTTACAGAACTTGAATTTCCATGGGTCATCACCATAGCCAAGGTCAAGTTTTTCAATTCCGCGTTGGCAGCATTCTTTCGCAACCAGCATCATCATTTCGGTGCCGGGTGAGTAACGGGAAAATCGGTGGTCGAAAATTGGAAACCAGTAGTGCAGGATTTTTTCAGTCAGCATACCGAAATGAACGCAGACCAATTCGTCCCCCGCCCACATGGTTTGCAGGATGCCCTGAAAGTTGGGTTGTTTCACACCTTGTAAACAGCGCAGGAGATCAGCAGCCCACCCCACCGAAAGAATGTCAAAGGTTTTGGTGCGCTGGTATTTGCCACGCTTGAGTTCAATCAGACGCTCCAGCACGTCCCCTTCATCAGAATCAAATTCGAACCGGATCGGTCCAACCTCCTTGACTAGGTTGCGGGTTTTCTGCCCCTGACGCTTGACCGTCGAACTGTGCTTGCGAACCCACTTGCGATAACCCTCCCAGCCAATCGACAAATCAAGATGATGAGTGCGCAGTGCGCGAAACGCGTACGGTTCCCAAGCGTCTGAAGTCGGAGGCAACGCGTGAAAGGCGTACGACTTCAGATCGCACATCTTAAACATCGATTTGAAAGCAGCGTTGATATTGGCCGGATGGCCAATGATGCCATGGTAATCGTTCAGGCGGCCACCAACGGGAACCGCTCGACCACTGCTGTTCAACTGAAACGGTAGAAAACCCGCGACCATGTCATCCTCGAGAAACATCGCGACCTTGACATCGTCACGAACCTTGGCGACCGCTTTGACAAAGTTTATATCAAAGTAAGGGCTGGCGAAGTAATCGTCCGCCAACCGAAACTCATTCCACCGATCGGCGAGTTCACCACAGAGTTCATCAGTGGAGATTAGCTGAATGTCCATTACGGGATCTGCCACCTGTGGAGCCGATGCGATCGTGGCGTGCCCGATGTGCGCTGACGAGACCATCTGTCCTGACATGATTTTTGTGGGTTTGGGAATTTTGCGTCGTGTTGATTGCCCACCATTATGAAAAGAGGCGCCCCAAATGTGTGAAAATTAACCTCGAATTCTGCTGATGTTGGCAAACTTTTGCCAAACTACCGCTGATCGCGATCTGCACGGTCGTGTCAGATATGAGGGTAGAACCCACTTAAATTGACGCTCGTTCCGCATTGCCGGGCAGCTGTCACCCGCAAGCCCCCCTCCAGCGGCAGCTTGCGTGACGTTGACCCAAGCTCTCCCCTGCTATTTCACGGGCGGGCGGAATGAGAGATGGATGTTGATGAGCGCCGCTGGTGTCCGTGTTTTAGGCGATTGGCAGTTGAAAGCTTACCGTTGGCGATGCTGCCAGCTTCGCTCCGACGCTCTCAGCATCGCCAACGGATGGTATATCCCGTAACTGCCAATCGACTTGGAGCTAGGGCGACTAAATTAAAACTGTGGTGGAGGGGGCATCTCGTCGAACTCGCTGTACCGCTCGGGCGCTTTGTTGGAAAACCGCGTGAAGTTTCCCTCCCAGTGCAGGTCAACATCCCCCGTGGGACCGTTACGTTGTTTTTCGATGATGATCACCGCTTCGTTGGCCTTTTCGGCCTCTTCGTCGGTGCCTTTCAGGTAGTAGCTCTCGCGATGGACGAACATCACCACGTCCGCATCCTGCTCGATCGCTCCCGATTCGCGCAGGTGGCTAAGCTTCGGACGGTGGCTGCTGCCGGCGTTTTCGGTTTGCCGGTTCAGCTGCGACAGGCAGAGCACCGGAACTTTCAGTTCGCGGGAAAGCCCCTTCAGTCGACGAGCCATTTTCGAGACCTGTTCCTGACGCGGGTCGGTGGCCAGGTCGGGCTGAATCAGTTGAAGATAGTCAATCACGATCAGTCCCAACATTCCCTCCCGGCGGATGATCCGCCGCGCGGCACCGGCAATCTCCGACACGTTGCGGGTCGGTGAATCGTCGATAAACAGCGGAGCGGTACTGAGCTCGTTGGCGGTTTGAACCAGTCGCTGTTGATCGTCTTTTCCAAGTGTGCCGTTTCGCAGGCGGTGGCCGTTGACTTTGGCACAACTGCACAGCAATCGTTCGACCAGTTCAATCGCCCCCATTTCCAGACTGACAAATAGCACGGGTTTCCCGGATTTAATCACGACGTTTTCGGCGATGTTCATTGCGAACGCAGTTTTACCCATCGAAGGTCGGGCAGCCAGAATAATCAACTCCGACGCATGCAGTCCGCCAGTTTTTTTGTCCAGATCAGTGAATCCGGACTCGACCGTCCCCTCCTGTGGTTCACCGCTTAACCGCGCCTCCATGCGATCCATGGCAAGGCTGAGGACTTCATCCATCTGGTTCAGGTTGCTGCTTTGGCGCGTCTCGCGAATTGCAAATATCTTTTGCTCAGCCTGATTCAGCAATGATTCGGCTTCGGTGTCCGGACGATAGGCATCATTCAACAGGTCGGAACACGTCACGATCAAGTTCCGCGCGGTAGCCTTTTGCCGCACGATGCCGGCATAGTAGTTGACATGTGCCGCGTTGGGGACAGAGGTGAAAATATCTGCCAGGCCGGCCGATCCACCAACCAGTTCAAAATCATTGGAAGAGATCAAACGTTCACGCAACAATAGCATGTCGATCTTTTTTCCACCACCGTGCATGTCCATGATGTGCTGGTACAGTTTGCCGTGCGCTTCGTCGTAGAAGTCTTCGGCTTTGAGGACATTGACCACGTCATCACACGTGTCAGGCATCAGCAGCATGCTGCCCAAGACCCCTTTTTCAGCGGCCAAGTTAAACGGGACCTCGCGATCAGACAGCGGATCGTTGTCGCGATTGTCACGGCCGTTCCGTTTCTTTCCGCGCTTCTGATTACGGTTGCTGCTATCGTAATTTCTCCGGGGGGCACCTTCGTCCGGGAAAAAGTTCGATTCATCCATCTGACTGATCACTCCGTTGCTGGGCTGGTCTGGTGGGCCCGCCGGGGCCACTAGCAATGATACCGCGAAAACCTTTTTTTGGCGAAAGGCTAAATCAGATCCAGCGAAAGAATCCGCAGTGGAGCGGCATTGGGAAACACGTTTTTCCCCGCCTTATCCACTGCATCAGTTGCGGCTCTGGTGGGGGCAACCGGGCAATCACACCACGGTACACCTCTGCACGCCCCGCTGTGGCACGGCGGCACCGACGGCCGCCCAACGAAAAAGGCCGGTCAAAGCTGACCGGCCTGTCTGTTTTTTCAATCTCTGAGATACTTACGCGTCGGCATCGACTGGTGGTACGACCCAGACCTTCAATTCTGGTTCGATATCCTGATGCAGATGAACCTTGACCGTGTACAATCCCAGTTCCTTCAGGACACCTTCTAGGCGGATCTGGTCGTTGGTTAACGTGATGTCGTTCTGCTTCAAAGCGGCCACGATTTCCGGTGCGGCCACGCTTCCATAAAGATGCCCTTCTTCGTTGGCGTTGGCTTCGATCGTGATGCTCTGCTTGGCAATCACTTTGGCCAAATCTTTGAGGTCTTTCAAACGAGCCTGCTCGATCTCCTGGAGTTTGGCTTTGTGTTTGTCCACCATGCGTTTGTGGTGGTCGCTGGCGATGGTGGCCAGTCCTTGCGGCAGCAGAAAGTTGTTCGCGTATCCTGTTTTGACTTCGACGACTTCGCCCTGTTTGCCAAGGTGATCGACCGACTGAATCAAAAGCAGCTCAACACCACCGTTGGCACCGCGTGGAAGACGCTCCAGTTTGGATTTGTTGCGCTTCTGCTTCTTCATTTTTGTACTTGGCATTGGGTTCTCTCTACTTCTGCGTCACATCGTGACAGGCTGGTTAAAGATTCTTTGTGTTGTAAGCGGACCGCTGCGAATTGTTGAGGCATCGTGAGTTGAGGCATCGTTGCGATTTGGTGAGGACCAATCGGGGACTAAAATGGAACCTCATCTTCCGGCGGTGGTCCCTGTGCCGGCTGTTGTTGTGCGGCCGGTTTTTGGTGCGGTGCCGGAGCGGAAGACTGTCCTCCGCCGGAGTGGGATCCACTCTGTCCACCGCCCGGGCGACTGCCCAGCATTTGCATTTTGTCACAGATGACTTTGACTTTCGAGCGCTTCTGCCCGTCCTGTTCCCAGCGATCCTGTTTCAGTCGGCCTTCGACCAGAACGTTGGAACCTTTGGAAAGGTACTCCGATGCAACTTCTGCGGTGCGGCCCCACATGGTCACCTCGAAAAAATTTGCTTCCTCGACCCATTGGTCGTTCTTCTTAATACGTTCGTTAACCGCCAGTGAGATATCCGTCACTGCGGTTCCCTGAGGGGTGTATCGCAATTCGACATCGCGCGTCAAATTTCCAACTAATACGACTCGATTGTAACTGGCCATGATTAATCTCCGAACAGATCAAAGTGGAATGGAAGTCGGGACAATGTGATAGTTGTCGGTTTCTTTCATTCTACCACGAACCGTGACACGTATGGTCACAGCGCGATTGATCGTTGCAAATTTTCCTGCTGCAATTTCCTAATTTGCGGCGGCAGGTTCAGGCTTGGCACCGCCTTCTGCCGGAGCTTCTGCGGGGGTTTCGCCTTTGGCAACAGCAACCATGGCATCAACCAGGCGCGGGTCAATTTTGACCGCAAGGTGACGCAACACACTGTCGTTCAACTGACAAGCACGATTCAGCTTGCTCATGTTGGGCGAATCGATTTCCGCATAAGTCAGCCAATAGGCTCCCTTGCGTTGACCGTTGATCGGGTAAGCGAGCTTTTGCTCGTTCCACAGACGGCTGGCCAAAACCTTGCCATCCACACCCTTGATCATATCTTCAACCGTTTTGGCCACACCTGCGGGATTCTTCGCGTAGGAGTTGGCATTGAAGATGAACATGCACTCGTAAACGTTTTTTGCCACGTTCCGATTTCCTTGTAATTCGACACTAAAGTTTAATTTGCTTCCGGCTTCGTCTCTGTTGACGTTGCGCGGTGATCATCCGTTTGGCCATCCACTGATTTGCGTATCTGCAATCCGGACGACGTGTCGGTTGTCCCGTCGTTGTTCGTTTTCTTTTTGGCCTCAGCCCTGTTTTTGGCTTTGGCTGGATCGGCATTAAAACGGTTCATGACGGCCTGAACCCCTTCGTTGACCCACGCTTCTATCGCGTTGGCTGACGTGACAATCGCCTCGTCAATCAACGTTTGTTCCCCGGAGCTAAATTTTCCCAGAACATAATCAGCCGTATCCCACCGGGGGGGTGGCTTCCCAATGCCCACTCGAAGTCGAGCAAAATCGGGTGAACCAAGCCGGTTGATAATGTCCTTGATTCCGTTTTGCCCACCGGCGGAGCCGCGGGCACGAACACGAATCCTGCCAGGGGCCAAATTCAGGTCGTCGCAGATGATCATCAAATCATCCTGAAGTGAGACCTTGTAAAAACTCACCGCCGCCTGGACCGATTTACCACTGAGGTTCATATAAGTCAGTGGCGAAATCAACAGGCACTTTTCGTTTCCAATCCGGATCTCGGCGACCTCGGATTCGAACTGGGCTTTTGGCCGACCGGTAAAATGCCGCTTGGCCAGTGCAGCAATCACATCGAAACCGATGTTATGCCGAGTGTTTCTATATTTGGAACCGGGGTTCCCCAATCCAACGATTAATTTCATGGGGGCCAGGAACCTTTCTTCTACCCTTGCTCTTCCGCAGCAGCGGTCGGTTCGGCCGCTTCCGCTTCACCATCAGCCGAGTCTTCGGTTGGCTTGACACAGGTGACGATGGTATCTTCCGGGTGTCCGGCCAGTTCAGCACCTGCCGGCAGTACGATAGCGTTGGCAGATACCGTGGCATCAACTTGCAGTTCGCCGACTTCTACTTGCAGGACATCAGGAACAACATTCGCCGGACATAGAATCGCAATTTGCTTCTGCAGCAGATTAACGACACCACCATCCTTTTCGCCCGGACATTCTCCGTGAAGCTGAAGTTGAACATCGACTTCGACTTTCTCATTGGCATCAATGCGGGCGAGATCCAAGTGCATCACATTATCGCCAAATGCATCCCACTGGATTTCCTTGATTTGAGCGCTGCCGGTTTCGTCGCCGGAAAGCTGAACGATTGCCGATCCCGCCTCAACTACCTTGAAAATTTCTTTAGCAGGGGCTGTCAACAGGACCGTTCCTTCGCCGTGGCCGTACATGACGGCAGGCACAAGTCCTGTCTGTCGCAGCCGACGCATCCTGAGCGTTCCCGTTTCAGTTCTCTTTTTTACTGTGATTGTATCTGACACTTCAAAACCTTTTGATTCGTGCTTCACAAAGTCTATGATTCGGTGGAAATACAATGATTTCGCCCGTTGAACAGCAAACCTTTAGCGTCGAACATCCCGAAGAAGGATGAAAGCGTAAAAATCCCTGACTTTTGCTCAATTTTGAATTTCGAGATTTTGGCAGAATGGTGTGTCTTTACAAGCCCAAGTTCGGGAGATCCGTCTATTTTCGTTGAATTCCGGACAGCAGTCTGTTTTTGAGCACGCGCGCCGCCGGTTGGGGAAGTGCCGCTGGTTGCAGTGCTGCCCCTCCGATTGCGGTCATTTGCCTGGAACGCGGCCGAACCGAAGCACAGAGAAATTGGTCGCTGGGCCGAAAAGCCCATGTTCACCGCAGCGGCAGTATCCGATACTGCCTGAAAGTTGGGCCCGTTGGGCTCAACCAGTAACCAATTAACCGTTCAATGCGTCAGCAGCAACGGATAACGACATTTAATAAGGGTAACTCGATGGCGAAAGAGCCCAAAAGCAGCAAGGCTCGCTCGAAAAGACTGGAATACGTAGAACCGATTGGTTTACGGGTACTCGTCCGCAAAGACGAGGCCAAAAAGGAGACCAAGGGAGGGATCGCGTTGCCCGATACGGCCGAAATCCCCACAATCACCGGTCGGATTGTAACGATCTCGGCTGCAATCGATCATGATGAGGACTTGCCTCTGCGGAAATATGACAAGGTGCTATTTCATCCGGCCAATGCGATCCCGGTCGATTTCGAGTCCGACAATCATCTGTTTGTCGTACCTGCCGAGGATATCGTGGCAGTGTTCCGAAAGGACGCCCCCGGCGGTGATGCATAGGGCACCACCAGCGTAGCTACCGTCGCCAGAAGGTGGAGCCGAAGTGAATGATGCGCCCCCGGGTAAAAGCCTTTCCCAATGCCTTCCACGCTCTGGCGAGCGTAGCCACGATGAGAGGCTCGACACCACCAACGTAGCTACCGTCGCCAGACGGTGGAACCGAAGTGAACGATGCGGCCCCGGGTGAAAGCCTTTCCCAATGCCTTCCACGCTCTGGCGAGCGTAGCCACGATGAGATGCCCGGCACCACCAACGTAGCTACCGTCGCCAGACGGTGGAACCGAAG
>CALCJM010000144.1 GCA_937967505.1 uncultured Pirellulaceae bacterium
GTCTTCGGTTGTCTTGGCGGTCACCTCTCCATACTGGCAAACCTGCCGCCCTTCCCTTAGCCGTCACGAAACTCGGCTCTCTACTGCCAAAAAAGGAAATTACGTGATTCAAACCGCCTTCAACATGCTTGCCTGATCAACCAGCGTTTCTCTCAACCACTGAATTTTTGTTTGACCGGGGCTGTTTGCCAAAGCCCAGCGCGCAAGCCGGGCGGTCCCGCAAATTGGATTGTTTGCCGCGGGCACTTTCGGGGGTTGCACAGGTGTCGTCGCCGCGAGGAGAAAATCGAAAAAAGGCGCTTTTTTTTATTGTTATTTGGCTATTTCGCCTTAGAATTTCTGTTTCGCAGACAATCGTTACGTTGATTGTTTCCGGACGATGTTAATTTTTTTTTGAAGGTTTAGAGGTATGGCTGAGGGGACGATCAAGCGATTGACTGACAAGGGTTTTGGATTCATTGACATCGGGGGAAGCAAAGACATGTTCTTCCACGCCACAAATGTGGAAGGTGTTCGATTCGATGAGCTGTTCGAAGGACAAAAAGTAACGTACACAGAAGGCGAAGGACCCAAAGGTCCACGCGCTGAAAACGTAACGCCTGCTGAGTAGTCCGCTGGTTTCGCGGTTGCGATTTTTTGCAGCTGCCACCAATGCAGTGACCTTTCAAGGTCACAGGTCAAATAAAAAAAGGCTTCGACAATCTGTTGTCGAAGCCTATTTTTATGCCCGCCGTTCCAATGGTGTGGTCTGTAGCTTGTAGCGTAAGTGGTGAGTGATAGCACTTTCGAAATCAAGGGAAGTAGCACACACAACTGTCAAGAAGTGCAGTTGCTGGAGTAGTGACCGGCATGTAATGTCCGAATAGACGGTACCTGTGTCAGGGAAGACACAGGTAAACAGTACCCGGAGCAATCTCCAAAGAAGGATATTTGGATGAGAATGTGGAAAACCGAATCTAAAATTTGCCGGCCAAACGTGTCGAATGTTCGAGGGCTTGCGGTGTCAATGACGGCAATGGGCGCCTGTCTGTTATTCGGGGTGCAGAATCATTCGTCAGCCCAAGACAATTTCAGTCAGCCACCGGCAGCCTCCGCCACACCTAGCAGCGACGGATTGGGGCAGGCATTTGAATCACGTTTCTCCGCCGGGCAACAGGAACCGGAAATGCGCGATCCATGGCAGTTCGCCGGACGTTTGCATCTGGAAAAAGGAACCAGCCAGGGATATCTGGTGTTGCAGGTAGATCTTGACCCGGGACACTATATTTATTCTGTCAGTCCCCAGGGATCTCCGGCACCGACGCAAATCCGCGTCGCTACCAACCCGGCAGTCAAAACGACCGGCGAATTCAGTCCCAACGTCCAACCTGAGGTCAACGAGAACGACCCCGTTTTCCAACGTCGCATTGAAAAACACAAAGGGCGCGTGCAGTTTTTTGTTCCTTGTCAACTGAATCCAAACGCAGATTTTCAGGCAACAGGAATGCTGGAGATTGAGTTTAATGGACAGGTTTGTTCGCAGGACGGTGTCTGCATCCCGATCAATGCACAGAAAGTTGCGGTGTCTTTTGCTGGTTACTTCGAACGCGAAAACCAATCGGCCAACAACGCGGCACCTTCATCCGACAAAAGTGAATCCCGCCGATAGTGGCTGGCTTTGATAGTGGCGATTTTGACAGTGGCCGACTGTGGTGGTTGTTAATTCAAACTTCAGCAGTCGCGCATTGGTGAACTGTCGTCGAACACCGCCGGCAAACCTAATTACCGTTGACCAATGAACCAGAAATGCTTGCTGGTACGTAAGAACCCCTTGCAACGCCCGTCTAAAACCCAGATGGGTTTTGTGGCCAGCTTATCCCGGGCGATTAAGCATGTGAATCGAAGAAACAAGCATGCCTCTTAAGGCGGGCTATCTTCCAGTGGCAAGGCGTGATTTGCTACCAAACGGGCGTTTTTTTGCGGTCCGTCGCAGTCTGTGCAGAATGAGCTTTCCACTGGCGGGCGCTCACGGTATCCTGCATTTTCTGGCGATCATTCAAGCGGGCGTTCCGTGCCAACACGCTGCCCATATATTACAAGATTTGTGCCTCAGGAAATGATGCTGATGAAGTCCCTTCCAAAACACGGTGCCGATGGAAAACACATCACTGACAGAAGATGCCGCACCGGCAGTTTTGATCGACAAAACTGGCCTCGGTTGTGCGCATTGTTCCTGCCGACTGCATGGACCTGTTTTTTGGCTGTCTTCCTGTTCACCGGTTCGGCATGGGGACAAGGTGCATTTCAAATCCCTGATTTCAAAAGCAACAGGCCATTTGGCGAATCAGCACCATTTGGCCAAAAGAGCGCTCCCGAGGAGTCAACGGAACCGGTTACTCTGACGGCTGATTTTTCCGCCAACGCCGATGGCACGGGTGAACTGAAGGTGACCGCCAAAGTCGCCGCCGACATGCACATCTTCTCAGTGACCCAGCCCAAAGGCCCCGGCGTCCCCAAACGCACGATGATTCGCATCGACGATTCCGACCAGGTTGAACTGACCGGTGAGTTCTCCCCCAACAAAGACCCTCATCGAACAGCGCTGCCGAATCAGAACCTGAGCTCCGAGGAACACGAGGGGGAGATTCTGTTCACTGCACCGCTCAAGTTCAATGCCGGGGTCAATCCTGAAAACGTCAAAATCACCGTCAAGTACGATGGCCAGGCTTGCATCAACGGTCCCCATGGATCCTGTTTTCAGATCAGCGAATCATTCCCGGCAGCATTTGCCGGCCAGCAGTCGGCACCAGCGGCCAATATAAAATTCCAGCCAGAAATGCTGCACGCGTTGCTGTCGGGCAAAATGACGCGCATCGTCGAAAACCGGCCCGCCGAAGGACCGGTGACTCCCGGCGACAGAATCAAAGTCTCGATCACCGCCGAACCGACCGACGGGTATCACTTTTATACGTATTCCAGTTCCGCGGAAAAAGGCCCCGGCAGTGCGACGCTGCTGGCGATTGAAAAAACCGGTGGCTGGTCGATCTCTGGTCCCGATGCGAGCGATACTACCCCCGTCACCGTCATCGAAGACCAGGAGTCAATATCGTTCTACGAGGAACCGGTCACATGGTCGTACATGGTCAACGTTCCAAAAAACATGGAAGAATCTTCCAACACGATTGGCGGCATCATGCTGATGCTGACGTGCTATGAGGATGGCTGTGACCGACCGACAGGGATTCGCTGGGCCGCCAAAATTGATGTGGGGCAACCGCTGGAGGGACGTGGCCTGCGATTCAGCGAGGTGTTAGGCAACCCGGTTGACAAAGTCAAAAAAGCGGTCGTCAACGAGGCCGAATTGATCAGCGCCGGTAAAGACGGCGGTAAATGGGATGGGGCTTCACCATTGTTTGTGGTTCCAGCAGCGTTCCTGGCGGGATTTATCCTGAACTTTATGCCCTGTGTTCTGCCGGTAATTGGACTGAAGGTGATGTCATTCATGCACCAGGCCGGCCAAAACCCACGCAAAGTATTTTGGCTGAATGTCGTGTTCTGCATGGGGATGCTTTCAGTGTTCATGCTGCTGGGATTTTTCTCCGTGCAGTTTGGCTTGGGATGGGGCGAACACTTTCAGGGGCTGACGTTCAAATTGATCATGATTGCGGTGGTGGTCGTTTTCGGATTAAGTTTTTTTGATGTGTGGGAAATTCCCGTTCCGGGTTTCGGTGGCGGAAGCCTAGATCAAAAAGAGGGCATCGTTGGCGCGTTCTTCAAAGGAATTCTGACCACGGTGCTGGCGACCCCCTGTAGCGGCCCTTTTCTGGCTTCGGCGGTCGTCTGGACATTCACTCAGCCACCGCTTATGACGTACATGGTATTCGCAGCACTGGGGCTTGGCATGGGACTTCCCTATATCGTGCTCGGTGCGATGCCCAAACTGACCAGACACCTCCCCAAACCCGGTCCCTGGATGGAAACCTTCAAGAAGGTAATGGGATTTGTAATGTTGGGCACGGCCGTGTTTCTGGCCGGTGCCATCGAATCCAAGTACATAGTGTCATTGCTGACGATGCTGGTCATTTTGGGATTCGCCTGCTGGTGGATGGGCCGGACACCGATGACCGCTCCGCTGGGACAGCGGCTGAAGTCTTGGGGGACCAGCGGATTGATCGGCGCGTTTGCCGTCTGGTTCAGCTTCTATGTGCTGATACCGACACACGAACTGGACTACAAGCAATACACACGCTGGACCATGGACCAGCAACTAAAAGAGGGACGCACGGTGTTGGTTGACTTCACCGCCGATTGGTGATCGACGTGCAAGACAACAGAGCGGTTCGCTCTGAACACCGAAGAGATGAAGCAATGGGTAGAGGCCAACAACGTGATCGTCCTGAAAGCCGATAAAACAGATGACTCACCAGAAGTGGATCAGCTACTGCTGGAACTTGGGCATGCCAGTCGCGGGATTCCTTATTACGCGTTGATGCGTCCCGACAGTGGTCCGGTCCACTTTGAAGGCGTGTACTTTTCCCCCAGTCAGTTCTTGAATCAATTGGGAGCGATCAATATTCCGGCACCGACGAAGGTGGAAAGTCTGGTTGATTTTGAGGAGGCTCCCGATCTGCCTCCGGAGGACGAGGTGCGATTTTCGCAACTCCCCCCACCACCACAGTAACCGCGGCGCTGGTCTGATTGGAGGGTACGCCGGAACCGCTGAAATGGTTCTTCCCTGATGTTAGTAGCGGGCGGGATTGGTAGTGGAACTTGTAGAACAATTCGCCAGAATTCCGCATGGATGCCACCAAGTCAGACTCTACCTGACGCGGCAGTCTGCATGTCAGCTAACCTAGTTCCGCAACCAGTAATTGTCATGCCACCACGGCGATTGTCTGTCTGTTCTTCTCATCCTGCCAGAGTTGCCTCCAGGTTTTTGGCTGCTTTGCAGGCTTGGCATCTGTTGGCCGACCGGTGTAAGTCCATTGAAATG
>CALCJM010000145.1 GCA_937967505.1 uncultured Pirellulaceae bacterium
ATGTGGATTTTTCGTGGAAACGACATGGAAATGACCCCCCCTCCCCCAAGTTTACCGACTTATATATTTGACGAGGTTATACACCCCGTAGCATTCGGGCGATCGACGCCAAACACACAAGTTGCAGAGATGAGTTTCGACGAAATATTTGATCTCGCAGCTGAGGTGTCTTTAAATCTTCGTAAATATATAATGGCATGGGCATGATATGTAGGGAAAAAGGACGAGGAAGTGAGTCTGTTTCGGCGTGGCCCATGCTCGTGGCAGGTGTACGATGAGGTGGTGCTAACGACGGATTGGGAGGCCAGCGGGATAATGGCGGTGGGTATGACGTTCGCGGCTTTCACCGCGGAGGCTAGGCGCGCCGCCGCCGCCGCGCCCGCGTCGGGTGGCACACAGAGGTGGGAAGCAGTAGTATCAGTAACAATTGTAACAACAGCCGTAACGGCAGTGCAACAGCAGCTGCAACTACAATAGTTGTACTAGCAGTAAGGGTCGCTGCTAACAAACGCAAAAATAACACGAATCCTGACAAAGTGTCGCGATTCCTGACCTTTTGAAAGTCTGAAATGTCACGTATTGACTCTAATATTCATGTTTTTTTGTCAGGAATCCTGACATCAATTTTTATGGAAAATATCGAAACGAGTCAAAGTTCTGATCCCTGATGTATACCACGATTCGCTAAAACGTCACGTTTTCTTTTGTCACGATTCCTGAAGTTTTTTTTTGTTTTCGTTAGGAACGGCTCTAACAGCGGTAGCAGCGGTAGTAATACCAACGTAAGGAGCCGCAACCGTAACAGCAGTAGTAACAGCGGCAATGCCAGCAGCAGCAACAGTAACAGCAGAACCTAACTATTAATAACAGCAGCAGCTACTGTAATAGCAGCCGCAACACCTGTAGTAACAGCAGTGACAGCCGTAGCAAAAGCAGCAGCAGCAGCAGCAGCCGTAACAGCAGCAATAGCGCGTGCTGTACAAGTAGGTGATTGGACCGGGTTGTCACTGGTGCGCAATTTTGTGGATCAAGAGTGGAGAGGGTTTTCCCCGTTCGCTCGCCTTGTTTTGTGCTTGTCGTTAATTTCGTTTTTCGTTGCGGTTGTTGCTTTTGTTGTTGTTGTTGTTGTTGTTGTTGTTGTTGTTGTTGTTGTTGTTGTTGTTGTTGTTATTGTTGTTGTTAGTGTCCGCTTGTGGTTGGCGTAAGAAAGGTCTGATAAGTTGAGATACTGGCCTAGGTTGTAGGGCCTGCAGTGGTTGGATATGTATTAGTTTTGTTGTTTGTGACAGCAGTGTAAATAACGTTCTATTATAGTTAATTGTAAAGCATTTGAGGCATGTTTTTATATTGTGCGTATTATTGAGTGTCCTCGTTTGTTGGACAAATTTTGTTATCAATTGTTGCAGCATTTTCATCCTGTTTAACGTGCCGCGCGATTTGCACCTTACCGTCCTGGTAACGTTGACGAATAATCTCTCGACCCGGCATTTCATCAATGTCAGCGCGGCGACCTCGCGCCGAAGTCTCACGCATTGTCGGAACCGGAGAGACGCCTGTCACGTCGGACCTGCCGAAGCTCCCGGAACCGCCGCTGAAATCATCTGTCACCACTGACCGATCCGCCCGCGCGGGCTGATTGAATTCCGGTGGAAGGGAGGGAACGGATGAATCGCGAGCTGAAATAGCGCCCGCCGGAAAATCCCCATCGACAGGCCCGAAAATCATCGTCTCCGAATCTTCGACCGATCCGTCTGTACCGGGATCAAACCCGGGAACGTCCCGGACATTGATTCCCGAGACAGAATCCGCTGCAGACGAATTTGGAACGAAAGAACCGGAAACCGAATTGCCTGCGCCAGAATTACTTGCGCCAATGTCGCCAATCGTTTGCCCCTCAGGAATCTGCGGCCGCACAAACGTCTGGGACAACGCACTTTCCCCGGCGACAATTGAAGCGCTCAACAGCAAACAGTGGGCATACAGAATGGGGCGTCCGACTCGGATCATCTTTTTGTTTGGTTCGATGCAAAAAGTATTTTATGGAACGACCGACGGAAGTGTCTGGCAGAGATTTATTTGCGAACTTGTTGATGATCGCACACGTAATCATTTTATCGACAGCGCAGCGACGGTTACTGATGCCTTGGCCCGCAACCTCTACCGCCAGCTTAATCTGACTGACTATCCAGCAGAACATAAAGCTGTTCCGGTTGCACGCATTTTTTGGTGCGCAAGCTAGGAACCGGGAAACAGTTTGCAAACCCGAATCTGTAGCCCGCACCCAGTGTGCCCAACATGCCCATTAGGCAAACTTTACCAAAAATAGGGCTCACGACTGCACTTGGCCTGCCTACAATGGACCCCGGCTTGTTAGCCAGACTGTTTTTACCTCGATTCCACCATTCCCCCGGCAAGCCGCCACTGCGTTCCATGGCATTTTTTACCGCTGATAAACTCAAACGCCGCCGCATCAAGATTGATCCATCAGCGGTGTCCGCCCAAAGCCCGGAAGTTCAAGACCGGTTGCAGCGTATCGACGAAAACTATCGGGCCTTCGATGAACTGTTCGCTACGGTCCAGGCCACGATCGAGGCCGACGAAAGGCTGCGGCAGTTCAATGCGAACTTGCGGGCAGCCGACCTTCAACCCAAAAAGAAAAAACGCTGGCGGTCTCGTTCCGGTCAGGCATCGGCTCAGCAGAAGCCAACCGGTCGTCGAACAACCGTGGGCAAAATCAAAAACGCTCAGATCGCGCTGAACAAAGCCGGAAAAAAGTCAAACGCAACGACCGCCAAGGGATCCACCACTGCTAAAAAACGCACAAACAAAAAGCCTCGATAACCGGTCATGACAACAAGATGTCGGGCTATTTCTTGTACTGTTCCTTGACGGCAGGCTTCTTTTCCACCACGACCGCGTCAGGATCAACACCAGCCTCGCGCATTAAATCGGCGATCGCTGCAATCGTCGGTGCCGACGGTTTAAAATTTCCGGGACGATACCCTTTGGCGATCCCCAGCGGTGTCTGCCCGCGTTTGTTCTTACGGTTCCAGAGTTCAATTTTCGCTCCGTTTTTCACCAGGAACCGTGCCATCTCGGGAAAACTTTTGTCGGCCGCACCGTGCACCACCGTACGGCCCAGCTTGTCCACCAAATCAATCTCGGCCCCCAGGCCCAGTAAATAATCCACCGCCGCGATCGCCTGCACTTCAGTACCGGCTTCTTCGGCAGGAGAAAAACAACCGACGCCGGCAGCCACCAGCAAAGGGGTTGCTCCATCCGCATTGGGAATCGAGATATCGGCACCATGCTTGATCAACCGTTTCATCATTTCCAGATCTGCGGTCCGGGCAGCCATGAACAGGGGCGTCGCCAGTTTGTTGTTCATTCTTCCCAGGTTGGCCGGATTGGAGTTCAACCGCGCGTTGACATTCGCGCCAGCGGCGACCAGCGCATCGATTAACTCCAGTGAAGTCATGCTGCCTGAGCCGATGGGCGGGGCGCTGCCATTGATTCCATCACCGCGATCAGGTTTGCGTACCCAAGTCAAACGATGCAACGGCGTCACACCGCTGCTTTGCGCGTCAGGATCCGCCCCGGCGTCCAGCAGCATTTTCGCCAACGTAAAATGGCCATTTTCAACCGCCAGCGAAAGTGCTTCGGTCCCGCTGACAGGCCGGCGTCCGCCCCCCTTGCCGACATCCATCTTCTGTTTAACGTCCTGCCCATGGTCCAACATCACTTGCACCACATTCCGGTGCCCCTGCCGGACGGCAAAAAACCAGGCGTTGAAACCGGATTTTAGCGATAACTGCTCATCGGCGCCTGCCTCCAGCAGTAATTTAACAGCACGTGCGTGGCCATCGTTGGCGGCCCACATCAATGCCGTTTGCCGCCGGCTGTCCGATGCGTCGATTTCTGCACCGGCATCGATCAGACACCGAACCGCAGCCGGTCTGCCATTGCGCGCCGAGAGCATCAACGCGCTCTCCCGTCCGTCGCCGGCACGATTGACATCGGCCCCCGCCTCAATCAACAGTTTTAGAATTTGCGCGTTGCCCGCTTGAGCCGCCAGTCGCAATGGTGTTGCAGCAAAGCGGTTTTGTGCATCGGGATCGGCGTTGCTGGCCAACAGCGTCTTGACCTGACCAACGTTTTCATCGCGCACGGCCCAATGGAGCGCCGTTGTCCCGCAACGGGCCGATCCGGCCGTTTTGCCGATGGCTTTGTCATTGGTTTCGTCAGTAGTTTTGCTGTTCGCTTGGTTGGCCGTTTGACCGCCGGTCTGCCAACACTTGGCACACGCCGTATCGACCGCTACCACCACGACACACACGCCCGCCAATAAAAAACAGGCGAATGAACAGGCGAATCGAAACGGTTGTGGTGGCAAATACTTCATCAGCTAACAGTGGTTTTTGTATTCCTAATCGATTGACAATGGTTCGACCAACTCTTCTAGGTGTCCACTGCTGTCGGCAAACTGGTCCAGGCGAACCCCTACTTTATCCAGCAACGATAAATGCAAATTCGAAAGTGGCGTCGGTTCGTCAAAGGCCAGATGTCGATTTCCTTTGATCCCCCCGGCGGCCCCGCCGGCGACCAGAATCGGCAGGTTCTGATGATCATGGACGTTGGGATTTCCCATCCCGCTCCCATACAGGTAAACGACGTTGTCCAATAAACTTCCGTTACCCTCGGGCGTATCTTGAAGCTGTTGCAAGAATTCGGCAAACAGAGAAACGTGAAATTGATTGATCTTCGCTACCTTGGCAACCTTCTCCGGATCATTCCCGTGATGCGTCAGCGGATGGTGCGGATCGCAAACCCCAATTTCGGGATAGGTCCGGTTGCTGGTTTCCCGCGCAAGTTGAAACGTGATGACGCGCGTGATGTCACCCTGAAACGCCAAGCGTTGCAGATCAAACATCAACCGCGCGTGATCGGCGTACGACTCCGGCACTCCCACCGGTCGGTCCAGATCCGGCAGCGGGTTGTCCGTGACGTTGGTTTCGGCGCGCACAATTCGCCGCTCCACCTCGCGAATGGCGTCCAGAAACTCGGCTACCTTGTTCCGGTCGCACGCCCCGAGTGTCAACTGTAGCCGTTTCATTTCGGCGGTCACTGAATCCAACAGGCTGGATTTGCGTTGTAGGGCTGCCTGCCGTTGCTCAGGGCTGCCACCACTGCCGAACAGGGATTCAAAAACCAGACGCGGATGAGCCTCCGCAGGCAAGGGGGTTGTTGGAGACGACCACGACAAATTATTTTGATAAACACAGGCATATCCATTGTCACACTGCCCCGATGTGGACATTAAATCCATCGCCAGCTCCAGCGAGGGCAATTGCGTCTGCTGTCCGATTTGTTTGGCCGCAATTTGATCGGCCGTTGTGCCTAAAAAATAATCGGTGCTCTCGGTCAACTTCGCCGTCGCGGCACTTAAGAACGCTGCGTTGGAGGTCGCATGCGTACCGGGATAAGCATTCTTCAGTTCCAGGTTGGAAATCGCCACCACATGCTCTTTCACCGGTGCCAACGATTCGAGCGTCGGGGAAAGTTCGTCCAAGGTTTTTCCGGGCAACTTCCAGCGCGTGTTGTCACAGCCCATCGGCATGTAGACAAAACCAATACGCTTGAGCTGCGATGCGGCGGCCGGTGTAGCGGCCATCGCCGTCATCGACGGAACCATCGCGTCCAGCAGCGGTAAAGCCAAACACGCACCGGCACCACGTAAAAATGTGCGGCGAGGCAAAGCCAGTTTGCGAATCATCATCGGGCGGCGCTCCATTGAAAGGGTTGGCTGTTGACGATACCGAGGATCAAACTGGAAAACCGAAAATCATTCTTCTGGGCACCAGTCACAATCTCCCGGAGGGCGGGATTTTCATTCTCCTCAAGTCCTCGTCCGATTGCAAATATCATCAGCTTTTTGGTGACCGTTTGAACAAACATTTTTGGCGATTGTGCGATCAATTTTTCCAGCCCCGCAACCCCGTCAATTTCCCTACCGTCGGGTAAAACCACTTTAGCATCAACCCGCACCCCATTTTCCGCGTCCCGCCACTGTCCAAGGGCAGAGTAATTCTCCAACGCAAAACCAATCGGGTCCATCAAATCATGACAGCTTGCACAGGCGACGTTCTCCCGGTGGACCGCCAGCCGCGCGCGAATCGGCAGCGACGCATCCACCGTATTGTCTTCCAGCGTCGGCACATCCGGAGGTGGTGGAGGCAATTCGATCCCCAAAAAATTCTTTAAAATCCAATCCCCGCGAATCGTCGGCGAAGTGCGCGTCGCGTAGGATGTCACCGTCAACACACTGGCATTGCGAAGCAATCCCCCTCGTTCCGCGCCATCACACGCTGCTTCATCGCACGCTGCTTCATTGCTCACGGCATCATGATTCGATCCACGGTTCTCACCCCCGGTCACAGCACTGACCTTGCGAAAGTGACTGCCGTAAACATGCGGAATTCCATAATGTTTCGCCAGACGCTCGTTCAGGAACATGTGTCCGGGATGAATCAATTTCAATACGCTACTGTCATTGGCAATCAAGTCCTCGAACAGCAATTCGGACTCGCGTTTCATCGCCTGTCGAAGGTTGTCATCAAAGTCAGGGAACAGTCGCAAGTCCGGCGTGATCGATTCAAGATTCCTCAAATACAACCACTGAGCCGCAAAATTTGTCGCCAGTGCTTTCGCCTTGGGACTGCTCAACATACGCAAAACCTGTTTTTTCAACTGCTGCGGTTTATGCAGCAGCCCCAACTCCGCCACCGACAGCAACTCATCATCCGGAATACTGCTCCACAGAAAAAATGACAGCCGCGACGCCAATTCCATATCGCTGATACGATAGGTCGTACCGGACGAAAGTCCCGGCGGCGTGGCGCTGACTTGCAGCAGAAAATTTGGATTGACCAATACCGAGGTCAACGCATCTTCGATTGCTGCATCAAAACGTTCTGCGGTGGCACAATCCACGTTGGTGCGATCGGCGATTGCAGCAGCGTCTGATTCAAAAGTCTTTCGAAAGAACTTCATCGGTACCGCAACGTCATCACTGGTCACCGGTCGCCGGTAGGCAATCCGCACGCAGCGCTGTAGCAAGGCTCGCGCTGTTTCCAACGGCCGTTCGGTTTTATCCGCAGCCGTCACATCCGTCAGCCCCAGCAACCGGTGGCTGATCGAACACTCCGACTCCTCTGGCGATGACGCATCACCGGTAGAGGACTTGTCATCGGCAGAAGACTTATCCAGCCAGGGTCCGGTTATTGAAACCTGGTAGATGGCCGGATTTTGTCGAGGATGCCGGTGCACGTTGTAAGCCGATTCGAACGGTTGTCGAACTGTTTCGATCACTGCCGCAGATTTCTCGTAGAAAGTCACCCCGATCTCGTGCCGACCGGCAGAGACAGAAAAACGATGCCTGAGGTGTTTATCGACGACCGAGAAATCAGAATCGGCGGGACGTTTCACTTCGAAATCCTGCTGCGGTTGCCCGTCCAACAGGAAACAAACAGTATGCTTGCCGCGCAGCCCCTCCACTTCCTCGTTGCGGTCACGTGCCAGCCGAATCGTCAGTTCGTACTGTCCATCATGGGCAAAATGGTGATTGAAGACTGTCCCGCCACGCGTTCCCGGTGGCAGCCCGTCGATATGCTTCTCCTGGGTGATGTCGGGCTTGACTCGCACAGTGGCCCCACCCAGTTTGGCTCTCCGTCCCCCGACTGCCTGATGGCAGATCTGTTCTGCCGCTGCCAGATAGCGATTCATTAACGCCGGAGACAGGTTGGATACCGTCACGTTGTCAAACCCGTGACTTTCTTCGTCCTTGGGCAGAAGCTGAATCGCATCCACCTCCACACCCAACAGATCGCGCACCGCATTCTGATACTGGGTCCGATTCAAACGCCGCAGTGCGACCGTGGGATACGCAACCGGATGCTGCCGCGCGTACTGATTCAACAAGGTTTCCAAATTCGCACGCATCGAGACCGATTGGCCAACCGTTGGCCGCCGAGCATCATCGGGAGGCATCCGGCCGGCGGCCAATTGAACATTGACGCGTTCCCACAGATGCCGATGGTCGGCCAGCGTTTCCATTTTGCCATCCAACGCCAACGAGAGATCAAAACCACCCGACGCCGAATCTCCATCGTGACAATCCACGCAAAACTTCGTGGCAAAGACGCGCGCCGACTGTAGTCGTCCGGCAGGAGTTGGTGTGTTTTCAACGGCCGGCCGCGGTAGTTGAACCTGACCAAAAGATCGTCCCGTCAGGATCAGCCCCAACCACATCGCCACCAACATCGTTTGCAAGGTGAAACGTAATTTTAAGGGCACCGGTGGTAAATGTGACATTCGCATACGTCTGCGCCTGACCGATGCATCTCTGTCACCCCCGAAGCCAACGTGGCTGCCGTTGTCAGATTCCCGTTGTTCCTTGCCCCGCAGCATTTATGTCTCTTTCAAAATCTACTGAAGCAACGCATCGAGAATCTATTTTAACGTCGCGGCGGTCTCCAGGTTTTGCCGGATTAAGGAACTTTTTGAAAAATTGGGCATCAAATAAGAGCGGTATCCGATCCTTCCATCCGGATAAACCAAAAAACTCACCGCCCCACCCCGATCCGTCCGTTTCACGACACATCCGGAACGCGAATACAATTTTTCGGACAGCGCCGAAAACTTTCTGTCACCGCAACTGACCACGACATACTCCGGCCGCGCCCAATCGAGGAACCGCGCGGGATCGCTATTGGGCGAACCGTGGTGGGCTGCCATCATCAAGTCACAATCCAGTGGCGGTTGCGCCAACAAGCGTTCCAGTCCCTCGTGTTCCAAATCGCCCGGCAACAACACCGTCCGACCATGGCATTTAATTGCCACCACGATGCTGGTGGAATTGTCGTTGGTGTGGTCTCCTGTTTCAATTGGAGCCAACACATCAATCGCGGCCGCATCACCAAGGTGAATCCGCCCGCCGGCAGTCACGGTTTCGATGGTGATCCCCCGTCGGCCAAATTCAGTCAGCAACTTCTGCACCGCAGGCGATCGACTGCTTGCGGTCAACGGCGACACCACCACTTTATCAATGGGAAACCGGTCCGCGACACCTGAAACGGCGCTATAGTGATCGGCGTCGGCGTGGGAAATAATGACCGCATCGAGATCAAAGATCCCCTTATGCCACAGCACTCCACTGATCGTGTTGACCGTGTATCGTACCGGCGAGGTCGATCCACAATCGTACAGAATATTTTTACCTTCGGGCAACTTCACCAGCACGCAGGTTCCGTGCCCCACATCAATAAAGGTGACTTCCATGGGCACCGCCAGGCGACTGTTCTGCCACCGCACAGCAGCATTGGGCAGCCCCCATCCCAACAGCAGCCAGGCTACGCCCACCAGACATAAACAACGATTGGAGATGCGCGTTGTCGGGCACAACCCCAGCACGACCCAGCCGATATAGAAGACCGCAACCGACCACCACGGTGGACCGGGCGTCCAAAAGTGCCCTCCCGAAAAACCGCCGGCAATCGTTACCATGCCTTCCAACATCGTCAAACTTCCCGCCACAACAACCACCACGATGCGCGTCAACAGCGGTAACACATCGCCGAATACGAACATGGCCAACCCCGAATAGAGCGCTAGTGAGATTGGCAATAACAGCAGCGGGTTCACGATCAACCCAATCGGTGACAACACGTGAAACTGCCGCGCAACCAGCGGAATGGACATCACCCACACCAGCGCGCTGACGACAAACGCCGCGCGCAGGCTGTTTCTGATCGTCGTCATCCATTTCAGCCATCGTCGGCGCGTCGCCAAAATCACCTGATCCAGTGGATCCACTGCACCGCCCAAAACCCAGTCTTTGCCAAACACGATCGCCGCCACCGCCAGAAACGAAAGCTGCGCTCCGAGCGCAAACAGATCCGTCGGATTCAGCACCAGCACCAACATTGCCGCCAGTGCGAGGATATTAAATGACTGCCCTGTTCTACCCGATAGCCGCGCGATGCAGAACAACACGATAAACAATGACGCCCGCACAACCGGGGGGCGAAACTCCACCAACCAGGCATAAAATGCCACAAACAAAATCGTCAACAACAGACAATTCACCCGGCCCAACCACCCCGCTTTAAACAGGACGTACATCAGCCCCGCCAAAATCCCCACGTGCAACCCCGAGATTGCCAGCAGGTGCACCGTGCCCGTTTTCAAAAAATTGTCCCGGCGAGCCACATCAACTTGCTGGCGGTTGCCCAACAAAATCGCCGATGTCAGAGCGGCTTGATCAGGCGGTAGATAACGCCACGCCAGTCGATCCAGTCTTGAACGCAACCCGGAAATAAAATGCTGTCCACCGGGGTGCAGCACCGTGATGGCGTCGGGATTGAAGCAGTGCAACGATGCCAGAATTCTTTGCCGGCGATAATGCTTGGAGAAATCATATTGCCCCGGGTTCGAAGGACCGTCGACTCGCACCAGCGTACCGAACAGTTTGATCTGATCACCCGAATTAAGTCCCGGCTTCTTCGTCGGCATCCTCAACCACGCCAGCCCACTGATTTTCACCCACTGATCACCATCGCGGATTTCGTTGCAGCGCACCAGCACACGCATTTGTTTTTCCGGGTCACTGTCGCGACGCCGGTTTTCCGTCGGTGCGGCGGCGATGTGACGAGGCTCAGTGAGCAGTGTGAGCTTAACGGCAACCGGAGTTGGCCCCGTCGCCCGAAATCCAATTTCGTCTTGTGGATACCAGTTCCAGTAAACGTGATGCCGCAGGGCTCCCACCGCACCGAAACCCACCATCACAGCGACAGCAGCCAACGTCGCCAATCGCTGCCGCCGCTGCCATCGAGGATAACGTTGCGGACGCGCGAATCTGGATCGGACCACGAACAAAGAGAATCCAACCGCTCCCACCAGCACAATCAAATAGCCAAACCAATGACAATTCAGGAAGCGATCCAGCGCGATGCCGAAAGCATAGGCCAGCACCACCAGCAATCCCGGCGTGTAAGCAGGCGAAGTCGAATTTTGCCCCGGCGCGCTGACCATGGCTAAATTGTAGCCAATTAAAAATGACGGTGTGCCAGCCACGTCCGTAGAACGGACTCCCAAGCCCATTCAGCCCATTCAGCCCGGCCAAATCATCCAAACGACGAAAACATACGTTCCGAAACCCTACATTTCCGACCATTGCAATCTCACCTCGCAGCGGCCGAGGCACCGCCAGAACGTCCGCTTCAGGGCGAGGAAATTACATATTTCAGTACTTATTCCGTATCCCTGTTCTTCCTGATCCCGGCTCCCACACATTAGTATTTAGCCGGGTCCCACGCCGACCATTTTTTGCTGACAGTATTTTCAGGACACAACGATGAGAAAAGCAACTCCCGCTCACCAACATATCGAGCGTCCCCATCACGCTTGCCCTGCGATTTTTCTGCTGGCTCTTGCCTGTAGCATCGTTTGCCTGATAGCGCCGCAACCTCTAATGGGCAAACCCCCGGGAGAGGACAAACCAAACTTGATCGTCATTTTCACTGACGATCAAGGCTATAGTGATCTTGGCTGCTTCGGATCCAAGACGATCAAGACACCCAACATCGACCAGATGGCCGCCGAAGGCCGTAAGTATACCAGCTTCTATGTCCCCTGTTCCGTCTGTTCGCCTTCCCGCGCGGCGTTGTTGACCGGCTGCTATCCGAAACGGGTGGGAATGCACCGAAGTGTTTTGTTTCCAAAATCAAATTACGGATTGAACAGCAACGAACACACGATCGCTGACTACATGAAAGCGCGGGGCTACGCCACCGCGTGTATTGGAAAGTGGCACCTCGGTCATCACCCCGAAACGCTGCCGACCGCCAACGGTTTCGATTCCTACTATGGAATCCCGTATTCCAATGATATGAATCATCCAGATAACCAAGACAAGCCCAAGGTTCCAAGCGATGATCTGTGGCGGGACCAGCATACCGCGACCACACTCTGGAAAACGCCTTTGATGCAAAATGAAAAGATCATCGAGCTTCCCGTTGACCAACGCACCATCACCCGCCGATACACCGATCAAGCGATTGAGTTCGTGACCGTCAATAAAGACAAACCATTTTTTCTCTACCTCCCGCACTCCATGCCACACATTCCACTTTACGTCCCCGATGATGTCTATGATCCCGATCCGCAAAACGCTTACAAGTGTGTGATTGAACATCTCGACGCGGAAGTCGGTCGGCTAATGCAAACGGTGCGCGATCTGGGTTTGTCGGAGAAGACTTATGTTGTTTATACGACCGACAACGGGCCGTGGCTGCAATTCAAGAACCATGGCGGGAGCGCTGATCCGCTTCGATCCGGAAAAGCGACAACCTTCGAAGGCGGACAGCGCGTACCGTGCATCATGTGGGCGCCGGGGCGCATTCCTGCCGGCACATCGACCAATGCCTTCACTTCTACGCTGGACCTGCTACCGACATTTGCAAAATTAACCCACACCACACTTTCAGATCACAAGATTGATGGGGTGGATATCTCAAAAACATTTACCTCCGATGAGACCCCGCGCGAGCAGTTGATTTACTATTCCGCGCGAGGAGTACTGGAAGGTATCCGGCAAGGCGATTGGAAATACCTCAAAGTCACGCCCGGCAAAAAACAGAAGCGCACCAATCAGAAGCCATCCAAGCACGAGGCTAAGGAGTATCTTTTCAATCTGTCTGATGATATTGGTGAACAGACCAACCTGTTTGAGGCCAAACCGGAAATTGTTGCAAAACTCAAAGCAGCCATGTTCGATAAGGACCGGGAGATCACCGACAACGCGCGGCCTGTCTGGCGAAAACAGTCGGTGCCAACAAGGTAACTTCAGCCACCTTAGTTTGCCACCTTCCCCCGGCATCTCAGACCCCATGTCCCACAAGGCGATTGGCAGTTGAAGGCTTACCGTTGGCGATGCTGCCAGCTTCGCTCCGACGCTGGCAGCGTCGCCAGCGGATGGTAAATTCCTGACAGCCAGTCGCCTAAGACCAAGAGGACGACTGTAAAAATTGGTAGTCGAACGTTGAGTCGTTTGAGCGTTAGCCCGGTTTTCATTAACGTGACTGCGTTCATCGCGCTGTTGATGTGACGGCGCGATCAGACGATCGAGTCAATCAATGGTTGGAGCCAATCAATGGTTGGAGCCAACAGGTGGCCCGTCCACGCTCTGGCGAGCGTAGCCACGTTGGTGCTGGGAATGGATTTCCAAATGCTTTCGGCTCAGCTCGCGGCCATGGATTCACCGGCGGTTCCGGGGCTATTCCCACCCCGGGCTATTCCCACCGCGCCCACCGCGCATAAAAAAAGTCATAGCATGTCGCTCCATCGTCATGCTATGACTTTAACCTGATGTGAGACCATCCATGTCTCACCCTCCCGGCGTGGAATTACTGTTAGTATCGTCTCGTCAAATCGTAGTCCGTTAGTAATTCAGAAAAAATTCCACCCACATCCGGATAATCCGCTCCACCATCAAACACAGTTCCGGGCTGTACCAAACAGGCAATTTCTACAGGCCGGTGGGAGACAGGATGAGCCATTTTGACTGATAGCACTTGGCAAATTAACGCGGTCGCTTGTTCTCCCAATCGGTTCCTGCTTCAATGATATGCCTTGGATTTCCCCATATCTAAGCTCGAACGACTTCGAAACCGCCCCGGCAGGGATGCTTCATGGCAACTTTAATTAAACCGCAGCCCGGCCTGTTTGAGGGATTTGGCAATTCGATCCTGGCGAAAGTCGCGCGGCAGCAAACCAGCGCACAATCCATCCCCGCCGACCGCATGGATGCTCGTGGAATGCTGCACGAGCACTGCCCACTCACACCGGGCGTTTACGGATGGCTAGATCGCAACAACCAGTTATGCTACGTCGGGAAATCGAAATCTCTGCGAAAACGGATACTCTCCTACTTCGCCAAAACGCCGTCGGACCCCAAAATGGGTCGCATCCAAAAACACAGCCACCGGATTGTCTGGGAACCCGTTTCCCATGAATTGCTGGCGTTGATCCGGGAACAGGAATTGATCTATCGCTGGCGACCGGACTTTAACTCGCAAGGCCAACCGACGCGTATGCAGCCCGCCTACATCGGTATTGGTGGCACCGCTGCCCCGCGCGCCCTTTTTGCCAGACAGGTCACGGCCAAATTGGACATAGTCGTCGGTCCAATCGCGGGCACGACGCGGTTGCGTTCAACGGTCAACTATCTGAATCAGGTCTTTCATTTGCGCGATTGTCCTGATCGTACGCCTTTTTACTACAGCGACCAGAAACAGCTGTTTGGTCACACCGATTCCGCCAAATGTATCCGGTATGAACTGGGATCGTGCCCGGGGCCATGTGCGGGGCTGTGCAGCAAACGCGCCTATCAGTCCAATATCGACGCGGCGGTCAAGTTTTTGACGCTGGAGGATATAAGCGTGCTCGATCGCCTGTCGGAGCGGATGAAGGTCGCTGGAGAACAGCAGCAATACGAACGCGCCGCCATTTTGCGCGACCAGCTCCAGCAACTTTCGTGGCTGGCATTGAAACTGGCGACGCTGTCTGAATCGCGTAGGAAACTGAACGGCGTTCTTCCGATCGACAGTTTTGGGCAGCGGAAGCTGTGGCTGGTACTGCGCGGTGGCCGCCTGTTGGCCTCGGCAGCCGAACCCGGGACAGCCAACCGTGCCGCCACCGTCCTGCAACAACTCGAATCCACCGCCACTCAGACCGACACGCCGGCAGCAAATTTGATGGAAATGAATTTTCAACTGATGATCATGGCAGCATTTCGCAAAGACGAATCGCTGCGGAAGTGCCTGTTGCCGTTTGATCAGGCCGTTGCCCGTTGTCATGCTTTGATG
>CALCJM010000146.1 GCA_937967505.1 uncultured Pirellulaceae bacterium
AGTTGATGCAACAGTCCAACCGACTCAGAACTTGAAAAAGATCAAGCGATCGATCGCACCTTTGCTGAAACAAGGGATGGCGATCCCGGCAGCGTCTAGGTTGGAATTGTCTTGCGAGAACAAAACCACCGATCTCGACGCAGCAACCTGGTCGGTGATCTCCGACTGCCACGACACCTCTTCCCCCTCCAGCGTCGATCCCTCGATGGCAACCACCGTACAGGGAGGAGCAGGAATCTCGTCGGTCGGTTTCCCAGATTCGACCTTGGCAATCCCGATGTAACGTGCCAGCGGAATTTCTGCGGAGGACAGCAGTAGCATAATCGCGCTCGGGAAGCCGTATTCACGGCTGACGGGAATTCCAATTACCGCCGACAGCGTCGCCGGATCACGGTCAAACGAGCGAATAAAATTCGGATTGGATGCCGGATCGTTCAGCATCGTGGCTTGGTTGAATTTCCAGCAGTACCCCGGCAGTCCGGCCCCCTTTGGAAATCTCACATGCTGACTGATATACTCAAACGATTCCAGTCCGCGATAGAAAGATCCACTGATTGACAGTTCGTCCCGATCGTCGCGACTCCAAAGCTCTACCGCACCGTACCCTTGCACAAACCCAAATGCAATCACATTGACCAAATCGTGATCGTCAAATACCGGGAACGCCAGAACTGCGTTGATATCGACGCCGCTTTCATTCCGCATGCGTTCCAGATCGACCGACGGCATGTCCTGATAGATGACCGGGCCACGTTGCTGCACAGCACTGCCCACAATTCCTTCACCTGCGGCCAACGCGGAAGTCGAACTGGTGACCGGGCGCAGTGCGTCAGATTCAACAACATTGCACGACTCCAAAATAACCCGTCCCGGCATATCAGGATCGGGTTTCCAGATTTCAATGTAGCGGATCAGACAACTTGATGTGGTGGCGGTCATATTCATGGGGGCGTGATTGATGGTGGTGATCAAGAGTGCTTCCTTTATTTAACGAACCGGTGGAAAATGAGGCTCAGCAGGGATAGACACTGTTCAGACTGATACGGTTGCCGCCGTGCCCGCCTCGGACGACGTGCGCGTCAAGCGCTCCTTGACGGCTTTGACATGGGCTTCTTTGGCATGCTCCTGTTTCTCCAGGAACGCGATCAGGCTGAAGCGAAAATCATAGTAGTGCCGATCATCCAGCACATCTTGCCGCAATCGCGGCCGCGCGAACGGAACGTCGATGATCTGCCCAACGGTCGCTTCCGGTCCGTTGGTCATCATGCAGACCCGATCCGACATGTAAATCGCTTCATCAACATCATGAGTGATCACCATGGTCGTAATTTTCTCACGGTCCAGAATTTCCAACACGACATCCTGCAGATCCATGCGCGTCAATGAATCCAGCCGCCCAAATGGCTCATCTAACAGCAGCACCTGCGGTTTCAACGCAATCGCGCGAGCGATGCCGACACGCTGCTGCATGCCGCCAGACATTTCACCAGGATACTTGTGCATGGAATCCGCCAGTCCGACCAAATTCAGGTAGTACTCGCAAATCTGTTTTCGTTCGGCTTTGGTACCGTGAGGAAACACCTGTTTCACTCCCAGCATGACGTTTTCCAAAGACGTCATCCACGGTAGCAAACAGGGCGACTGAAATACGACCGCCCGGTCAGGTCCCGGCCCCGAAACCTCGCGTCCATCGACCACCAACGAGCCGGACGAAATCTCGTTCAGTCCCGCCACCATCGTCAAAACGGTCGATTTACCGCAACCTGAATGGCCAATCACCGAAACGATTTCTCCCTTGCGAAGAATCATGTTGAAATCTTTGACGACCTCGATGTCTTTGCCAAACGGATTGGGATAGGCCTTGGTTAAATTGGCAATCTCCACATAGCGTCGTTCGTTTTTACTCATTGTCTACTCCTGCGGTCACCAATTCCTGCTGCCTGCCGGGTTCGCCATGGCTCCGGACGGGCTCCGGTGCACCGACTGCGGGTTGATCCGGCTTACGTGGTTTCTTTTCGATCGTGTTGAAATCAACCGGCATCAGGTTCGGCAGCGTGATATCGGTCGATGTATGCAACGCCTTGGCTTCCTCGTTGATGCCGATCATGTATTTGGTCACTTCGTTTCTCAGTTCGATAAACCGGGGATTGAAGTTCAACGTGGTACGGTCGCGCGGTCGATCGAGTGTCACATCGAAAGATTTTCCCAGTGTTGCCCGCGGGCCCGGGGTCAGCGCCACAATGCGATCGGCCATCAACACCGCTTCGTCCACATCATTGGTGATCATGATCACGGTTCGGCGATCGACCTCCCAGATCCGGATAATTTCATCCTGTAAATTGGCCCGGGTCAGCGCGTCTAGGGCGCTGAGCGGTTCATCCAACAATAGCACTTCCGGTTGCATCGACAGCGTCCGGGCCAGCGACAGGCGTTGCCGCATCCCACCGGAAAGTTCCTGAGGTTTTTTCCATTCGGAACCGGTCAACGACACCATATCGATATATTTTTGAATGTATTCCTTTCTCGTGGGTGCTGTCATTTCAGGGAAGACCTGTTTAACAGCCAATTCAATGTTCCCGTACACCGACAGCCACGGCAGCAGCGAATAATTTTGGAACAGAATTCCACGTTTGGGCCCCGGGCCGGTAACCTCCTCTCCATTCATCTGCACTGCCCCCGCCGAAGCAGGCTGAATCCCGGCCAGCAAATTCATTAACGTCGATTTTCCGCTGCCGGAGAATCCGATGATCGCCACGAACTCGTTGGGCTGAACCTGAAGATTGATATCGGACAGCACCTCGGTACGTTGGCTGGGCGGACCAAACCAGACGCTGGCGTCGTCGATTTCCATTGAAAATTGTGACATGGTGGAGTATCCCGAAGAATGGTGGTCTTGAAACTGTATTGATCAACGTGCGGTTGTTGTGGAAAAGGTCGATTGCCTAAACGGTTGCGGCTCCGTCGCCAAACGACACCGACCGTTGCAGGATGATCATGATGCGGTCAAGAAAGAACCCGATGATGCCGACCACGAAACAGGCGAAAATGATATTGGCAAAGGTCTGCGAGGAACCGTTTTGGTATTCGTCCCAAACATATTTCCCCAACCCGTCCGAAGAAGACAGCGCTTCAGCCGCGATCAACACCATCCAGCCAACCCCCAGCGAAATTCTCAACCCCGCAAAAATCAGTGGCAACGAAGATGGAATGATGATCTTTGTCAGACGCGCCCACAAACCAAGCTTGAGAACCTTGGCGACGTTCAGGTGATCCTGGTCAATAGAAGAAACGCCCAACGCCGTATTGACCAATGCCGGCCAGACCGCACACATGGCAACCGTACATGCCGAATACACCATCGCAGGATTCACTTTCAGACCACCGATCCAGGGCAGGCTGCTGGCGAACACAAACAGCGGATGGGTTTCCGGATTGGGAAAAAATGCACCAACCACGATTTGAAAAATCAACAGCCACACCACCGGAGACACCGGTTTAAAGACGGAAATCAGCGGCGTCAGACACGCCATCACAACCTTGTTCAACCCACACATAATTCCGACAGGAATCGCAATGGCAGCGGCAAGCACAAACCCAATAAATACCGTGAACAGACTGCGCCACACTTGGAACCAAATCGTGGCGCGACGGGGATACTTTTGTGAAGTGATGCGCTCGACTTTCTCTTTCCCTTTCACAACCGATTTGGCGGCAGCAAGTATCGCCGCCGGTTCTTCTGCCGCGTCGAGTTTTTCCTGGGCCGACACAACCGCCTGTTCGGCCTTTTCAACCTTCTGGCCGCGGTTGCCGCTGTTCAGGTAATCCAGTCGTTTCTTGAGATGTTGAACCTCGTTTTCGATACTGCTGTACTGTAGCTGGGTGTTTTTGAGGACTTTGGGAGGGTTGTCATTGATCGCGGCAATCTGTTCCTTGATTGCCTTTTGGGTTTCCCTAGCCTCTTTTTTGGCAACGCTATCCTCACGCAGCAGCGCGATCAACTGTTCGTTGCTGGCTTCGTTATTGGCGACTGATTGGGCCAATGCCTTGATTTTTTCTTTGCGTGCGTCAACTTCCTGCTTGTGAGTTGCTTTCAGTTCGTCATATTTCTTTTGGACAGGTGCCAGACTGGCGTCGATATCCGATTGGACGGAGGCCGCAATTTCAGGAATGGTCTCTTTGAGTGTTTTTGCCTCAGCCTCTTTGGCTTTCAGCAGTGTTTCGACCTCTGCAATTTTTTTGGTTCGCGCTTCCCCGGTTAACAAAAAATCGGCCTCTTTTTCGTTTTCACGCTTGTGCAGCGTGTCGTTGACCACCAGCGCTCCCCAAACCTGCGTCGGGTCAGGGACTTCTCCTGATTTGGTTTTGTGACGCGGGGCAACATAGGCCCACAACATCATGCAGCAAAACACAAAAATGACCGGCACAATCATAAATCGCCCGATTTGGCCCAACTGTTTTTGGGGTTCTTCTCCAAAACACAAACGAACGACGGGATCGAAAACCTTGAATCCGGTGATATCGATGAACTTCAACAATCCGTACTTGATTGAATCAGCTTTTGGCTCTTGAGATGGCATAAGTGAGGACGCTTTAATGGTGGTGTCTGGAGGTTAAAAAAACGGATTTCAGGAAGGCGTTCTGCCGACCTGAAACCCGCGAAGGGGGTGAGACCCGATTTAATCTTTGTTCCCGATGGTGTGACTGTTGATGTATTCGATCGGCTTTCTACCGTCGTACTCAATGCCGTCAATAAAGTCCTTGGTCGGGGGCTTGTAGCCATCGGTGTCCCAGGGAACATCCGTTTTGGCAATTTTGCCCTCAGCCAACAAACGCTTGGCGGCGTTCAGATATACGGCGGGAAGATAAACTTTTTTCACCGTTTCGTCGTACCACGACGCGGGTTTTGATTCCGTGATTTGCCCCCAGCGACGCATCTGTGTCAGGAACCAAACCCCATCGCTGTACCACGGATAAGTACAGTCGTGTTTGAAGAAGACATTGAATTCCGGCATCGAGCGGCGGTCTGATTTTTGAAAGTAAAAGAAACCGGTCATTGAGTTTTTAAGCACTTCAAAATCGGCACCGACGTAGTTCGATTGCGACAAAATCCGGCAAGCCTCTTCACGGTTCTTCAGTGAGCCATCGTCGGCGGTTTCGTCCAGCCACTTGCCCGCGCGAATCAGTGCTTTGATGACAGCGATATGAGTATTGGGGTTCTCGTCGGCCCATTTTTTGGTGACGCCAAAAACTTTTTCCGGATTGTTTTTCCAGATGTCGTAATTGGTCGTAACCGGAACGCCGATCCCCATGGAGACGGCCTTCTGGTTCCAAGGCTCGCCGACGCAGTAACCCGAAATGGTACCCGACTCCATGGTCGAAGGCATCTGTGGCGGCGGGGTCACCGAAAGCTCAACTTGAGCGTCCGAGAATCCCTTGATGTCCTGAGAGGTGTACATGCCCGGGTGAATCCCGGCGGTCGCCAACCAGTAGCGAATCTCATAGTTGTGGGTCGAAACGGGAAACACCATTCCCATTTGCAACTTCTCGCCGCTGTCCAGTTTGTCCTGAACCACCGTTTTTAGACTCTCGGCCGAGATGGGGTGGGGCGGCGTTGGCGAATCGAGAGACGGATCTGCTTCGACCATCGAATCCCAGACATCGTTGGAGACCGTGATTCCATTCCCGTTCAGATCCATCGTGTACGCCGTCACAATGTGCGCCTTGGTGCCAAAGCCAATCGTGGCGGCCAAGGGTTGACCGGAAAGCATGTGGGCACCATCGAGTTCGCCATTAATGACATTGTCCAACAACTGCTTCCAGTTTGGTTGAGCGGTAACATCAACTTGCAGGCCTTCGTCTTCAAAGAAACCTTTCTCCTTGGCAATGACCAGCGGAGCGCAATCCGTCAGTTTGATAAAGCCGAATTTCAATTCGTCTTTTTCGAGTTCGAGTGTGGGCAGTTCGTCGAACGGTTCATTTGCGAAAATTGTATTTTGTGCTGCGATCATGCCCAGCATGACCGAAAGCACCAACAGGAAAGTCTGAAATTTGCGTTTGAAAGACAACAGAATGACCTCAGTTTGTGGGGATTGGCTGAATGTGCCTGATTGCACGTCATGGCCGTGGTAGTTGCAGTGCTGCTTTGCAACAGCTGTACCAGAAACCAGAGAAGCGACGACAAAGGCTCGTCCAACGGTTTCGTTTCCACTAACGGGGCATTAACGGTGGCAAGAATGTGAAGACCGTCGCTTGTTCTGCTGGAAATAAGGGCTTTCAATGCGCAGCAAACTGGCAAATGACTAAAAAAGCGGCGTGCAAAACCACACAAAGGCTTTAACGCACGGCAATCAAGAGGGCGATTTATCGACACTTACGGGGTTGTGCCCCGTTCAAATCTGCCATGCGGCTCAGCCACTCGCCGGAGGTGATCAATCCGTCGCGGTTACGATCATAACTGTAATAGTCATCGACAAGAGCAGCATCGAATTTTTCGGCAAACTCATGCATTTCGATTTGGCCATTTCCGTTGGCATCGCGCTCCAGAAATTCAGATGGCAAATCCAGGTTGTCTGATTGGCGTCCGTGCCGGCTTTCATCGGTAACGTCGTTACATCCGGAAAGGTTGGCCTGTTTGGCAAATCTTTGAAAACGCACCTGCACCTCGGCAACTGTTGCCACACCGTCTCTGTTGAAATCGACTTCCTGCCATGAGTCGCCGATGACGGCCAATTCAGACGACTCCAACACACCAGAATTATTGCGATCATTTGAAGCAACAAACGCTTCGGCATTGCGTCGACAACCGCCCGGATTGCTTGTCGCTTTCGCAGTATCTTCGGCCAATTTCTTTGAGGCATTCTGCCGCTGAGAAAACCATTTCACGAACAATCAGGTCACGCAAGATGCAGATTTCGACGGTGTTGGAGATGTAGGTGGCTTTATGCCAACTTCCGCATTTACGGCCTTCAACGGGCTGACGATAGCTGGCACCGGCAACAACCTGCTGTTGGAGATTGTTGTCACATCAAACGACGGTAATGCCGAGTTTGCTTTCGATAATATTTCGATCACTGGTGATCCCACCGGCGTTCCCGAACCCGGATCTGCTGTCGTGGTTCTGTTACTTGGGCTTTGACGAAGTGTCAAAGGGGTCGCAGCTAAAAAAAGCGTGAGAACCACTGCCTTAATCGATAGTTAGCATATGTTTCCAC
>CALCJM010000147.1 GCA_937967505.1 uncultured Pirellulaceae bacterium
AGTGAAGTTGTCAGGCAACTGAAGCGCGGTAAAACAGAGTCTATTGCCAAAAAACGCGCTACTGGGTTTTTCGCGGGTGATGAAATCAATATTGGCCCCGAATCTGGCAGACGAGAATCTGACGAGACCGATGATGCCGGAAAGGACGGGCAACAGAGTGGTACAAGTGGTGGTAAAGGTGGCGAAATTGATAATAGGAAATCTAACCAGCTGGCCAAACTCAAAAAAGCCAAGCAAAAGAAATTCACCAGGACCTGGAAACGCGTCAAAGCCATTCCCAATACCACTCGCTTGATGGTGGGAGACAAGGAAGAGCTGGATCTGACCGGTATGCAAGTCAACGTGCAGATCGATGGCTTTCGAGCGCGGGTGTTGATCGATTACCTCTATTACAATGACCGGGACCGGCAACTGGAAGGAAATTTCAAATTACGATTGCCCGAAGATTCGTCGCTGTATTACTTTGCCTTTGGCGAAAGCGCCAACGAACTTGGCCCTCAACGTCAGCTGGCCGGTAGGGAGTTCATTGACAGCGGGACCCGGTTCGTCTCATTCACGCCTACAGCCGTTACCAAAGCCCGTTCTGATGTCTGGCGGAACGTCAAAGAAGCCCGGATGGTGCCGCGCGAACAGGCCGCTTACGCCTTTCGCGAAACCGTACGGCGTCGTGTGGATCCGGCATTGGTCGAGTGGTCGGGTGCTGGAGTATTCAACGCCAAAGTCTTTCCGCTAACGGCCAAAAAAGTCCATCGCATCGTCGTCGGCTACGACGTGAATCTAACCCGAACCGGTGACCAGCTAACCTATCGGTTGGATTTACCGGAGAGCACCGGAGACTGTCGCATCGAAATTAACGCTCAAGATATCGAAGGCGTCAAATATGATATCGAACCGGCTGCTGAGCCCGTGGAAGTGGATCACAATGATCAACTGCACCAGCGTTTCACCTTCGAAGCGTTTGACGCGCGTCCCGGAAATGGGATTCGTTTGACCGCGACGGCGAAGACGCCCCTGTTGATCAAGTCAGGTGAACTGGATGAGCCATTTTGGGCGACACAGGTGACACCCGATCTGCCGGTGGAAGAATCGGCCGGAAGTTCCCGGGCCATGTTTCTGCTGGATACGTCGTTAAGTAGTTCGCCGGATAAATTTAATGTATGGCTGAAACTGCTTGAAACAACCTTGACCAACAACCGGGATACGATGAAGGAGTTCGGTGTGTTGATGTTCAGCATTGACGGGCGCTTTTGGAAACCGCAGTACATCGCCAACACGGACGACAATGTGACCGAACTGAAAGCAACGCTGGAGAATCTGGTGCTTGAAGGAGCCACCAACCTGTACGCCGCGATACAAAAAGTGACCGCAACTGATTGGGTGACTGCTGGCGAGGCTCCGGACCTATTCTTGCTGTCCGATGGAGCGGCCAACTGGGGCGAAACGAACCAGCGTTTGATCGGGCGATTGCTGACCGATAACAAAATGGGCAGCCTGTTCGCCTATCAGACGGGCATGACCGGTACGGCGATTGCTAATTTGCGGTTCCTGACCGGGCAAACCGGTGGCGCTGTCTTCAGCGTCGCGTCCGAAGCAGAAATTGCGACCGCTTCAACCGCCCATCGTAAACGCCCGTGGCGACTGAAAACTGTTTTGGCCGCAGGAGCATCGGATGTGATGACGGCCGGGCGAGTGGACTGGGTTTATCCCGGGCAGACGCTGACGATCGTGGGACGCGGCACCGCTGCGGGTCCGCTGAGTGTAAATTTTCAACAGGCGGAACAGACGGTTGTCACAACGGTCACGCCCAAGGCGATCGTGTCGGAGCTGGCCGGTCGGATGTATGGCCAGGTGTCTGTGGGGCAGTTGGAGAGCATGGGCAATGAGGTGTTTGATCTGTCAGCGGCTTACGCCAGGCATTTTCGTATCACCGGGCAGACCTGTTCGCTGCTAATGCTGGAGTCGGAAGAGGACTACCAGCGATTCGATATCAAACCTCAGGAAGATGAATTTGTAATCAAGTCCAAACCGGCATCGAAGCTGGTGACGGGCATCCTAGAGAAGGCACAAAATCGACTTGCCGATCCGAAGGCGCAGTTGCTGTCGTGGCTGAAGCGTTTGGAGACAATGCAGGGGATGAAGTTCAAAATGCCGACGGCGTTGGAGCTGGCAATCGACGATATTGAAGTGGTTGCCGTTTCCCGACCGTTGGACTGCAGTTTGGTATTGCGTGACGATGTGTCGAAAGGATACCTGAGTGCGTTGCAGCAGGAGGCGTTGGACTACGACGTGATCGCCGGTCAAGCGAAGAAGCGCGGGCGTCAATCGATCGACGATTCGATCAAGGTGTTCAGTTCCTTGATTGAGCGTAACCCGGGGGACGTGGGGATTGCCCGTGACGTGGCATTTACGGCGATGGAGTTGGATCGCCCGTCGCAGGCCTATCATTTGCTGCGTAGTGTGGCCCGTCAGCGTCCTTTTCAGGGCAGCATCTATCCTGCCATCGGTCAGTGTTTGGCTCAAATTGGCCAGTCGGACATGGCGATTGTGTACTACGAGGTGGCGTTAGCTGGCGAATTCCAGCGTCAGGGGATGCGGTTCCGGGAGATCGTGGCGGTGGATTACATGCATTTGCTGCGCGGAATTGTCAGCGGCAAGAGAAATTCATCGGTCAAGGATTTCGCTCGCGCGCGTCTGGAGACACTGGTCAAGAAATTTCCAATTTCCAAGTCCGATTTGTTGGTGACGATGATGTGGAATCAAGATCAGACCGATGTCGATTTGCACGTGATTGAGCCTTCGGGTGAGGAGTGTTATTACTCGCACAACAAGACAAATTCGGGTGGCCAGATCACCGACGACATTACAACGGGGTTCGGCCCGGAGATGTATTTCAATCAGTCGGCCCCAGCCGGGAAGTATCAAATCGCGGTCAAGTTTTTCGGTAACAGCCAGAACCGAACCACGGTCAAGAACAAGGTTTATCTGACAGTGTTTGAAGGCTTTGGGTCGGATCAGGAAAAAGTAACGCGTCGAACCATCCGGTTAAAGGATACCGGCGAGCACAGGACGGTGATGGCGGTCGAGCGGTAGTCGCCCTGCCGGTACGTTGGACAGCTTTGTCCAAGGAATTGTCACGAAATAACTTCCTGATCTGCAGGATCAGCCGACCTTCGGTTGGCTTTCGTCTCGGAGAGACGAGTTACGTAAAACGACTCTCCGAGTCGTTCAACCTTCCGTTTTTTGTTAACGCTATTTGTCAGAGGTAAATCGGGAATCTAT